>JBIQIB010000026.1:11160-38933 GCA_044508265.1 Acidobacteriota bacterium | reverse complement strand
ACGCGTCACTGCAGCAGCCGCTCGATCCCCTCGATGGGCAGGTGCACCCAGTCGGGACGGTGACTGAGCTCGTAGCCCAGCTCGTAGACGGCCTTCTCCAGGACGTACACGTTGAGCAGCGACCGGAACTCGTCGCCGGCCGGCGGTACGACGGGCGAGCCTGCCATCGCCGTCAGGTACGCGCGCACGTACGCCGCCGACACCCAGCCCAGCCAGACGCGCGTCCACTCCTCGATGCGTGCCTCGCTCTCGAGCGGCACCGCACCGCGTGCACGTGCCTGCTGGACGGCCGTGTGCGCGGCATAGTCGAACGACCGCAGCATGCCCGCCACGTCACGCAGCGGCGACCGCTTCAGCCGCCGCGTCGAGAGCGCCCGCGTCGGCTCGCCCTCGAAGTCGAGGACGACGAAGTCGCGGCCGGTCCACAGCACCTGGCCCAGGTGGAAGTCGCCGTGGTGCCGCATCCGCAGGGCGCTCACCTTCAGCGTCGTGATGGTCCGGAACTTCGCGAGCACGTCGGCCTTGCGCGCCAGCAGTGCGCTGGCGTCCGGCGCGACGGTCTCCGGCAGGCCGTCGAGCCCTGCCTTCAGCGCGTCGAACACGCTCTCGGTGAGGTTGCGCATCGACTGGAACAGGGAGCGCTGGTAGAAGGGCGTGAACGGCTCGGGCGCGAACGCCGGATCGGTGCTGGCCGCCAGCGCCAGGTGGATGTCGGCGGTGCGCGACCCGAGGAGGCGAGCCGACTCCAGGTAGGTGCTGATCAGCTCGAAGACCGCGGGCGGAAGCTCGAACCCCGCCAGGTCCATCGGATCGGTGGAGGGCAGCTCGGGCACCTCGTGGTCCGGCGGCAGCGACACCACCCGCTCGATGTACCGGTCGAGGTTGTCGAGTGTGTACGTCCACGCGTCGCCGTCGTTGGGCACGTACGCCTGCAGGATGCCGAGCGAGATGGGCGCGCCCTGTTGCGGCTGGTACTCGAGCGTTCCGGCGTACGCCGGCACCTGCGCGCCCTGCTCGGTCAGCCAGGCCGTCAGCTCGACGTCGGGGTTCACCCCCGGCTCCACCTTGCGGAACAGCTTGAAGATGAGCCGCTGGCCGTAGCGCAGCGAGGTGTTGCTCTGCTCGCCGCTCATCGCCAGCGGCGTGAGGGCGCCCTTGTCGGTGCCGGCCAGCCGGCGGAAGTACCGTGACGGAGTAGCCGCGAGCGTGCCTGCCTGGCCGTGGAACGTGCGCCTGCGGGCGAACGCCTGCAGGTAGACCGCGCCGACCTCGGGTGTGGCAGTCGCCCCGTAGAGCAGCCCCTCGGTGCCGTCCACCGTCAGGACGCACACGACGGTACGCGCCAGCGACGCCTCCACCTCGTCGCGCCGCGTGCCCCAGGCATGCGCGAGGTGCATGGCATAGGTCTCGGGATCGCCCTCCGTGTAGTCCACGTGCACGAGCACGAGGGCGGCCGTCGCGGGATCGCCGGTAAGCGGAATCGAGTCGGCGATGGTGGCGCGGCGGATCCGGCGGGCCTTGCCGCCGAACCAGCGGCGCGTGCGCAGGAAGTCGGGCAGCAGCCGCTCGAGCGTCGCTCGGGCGCGGCCCTGGAGCACGGCCGTCCAGTCGCCAGAGACGGTGATGTGCGCCCAGGCGGCCGACCCGCTGTCGGTGCGCCGATCGAGCGCGGCTTCGTCGGGCGCGTGCAGCTGGAACCAGTACGAGGCGTACGGCCCGAGGGTGAGCAGGTAGGGCAGCTCGCCGATCGTCGGGAACTCGGTGGCGCCGCTCAGCTCGATCGGCACCCGACCCTGCGACTCCGAGAGGTCGAGCTCCACGTACTGCACCTGCCGCGAGAGGTTCGACACGACGAGGATGCGCTCGTCCTCGTACTCGCGGATGAACGCGAGCACCTTGCGGTTCGACGGGTAGAGGAACGTCAGCGTGCCGCGGCCGAACGCGGGGTGCTGCTTGCGCAGGCTGATGGCCTGCCGCATCCACCAGAGCAGCGAGTGCGGGTCGTCTCGCTGCGTCTCCACGTTGAGCGACTCGTACGAGTAGGGCGGGTCGATGACGACGGGCAGGAAGAGCCGCTGCGGGTTGGCCCGCGAGAAGCCGGCGTTGCGGTCGGCCGTCCACTGCATGGGCGTCCGGACGCCGTTGCGGTCGCCCAGGTAGATGTTGTCGCCCATGCCGATCTCGTCGCCGTAGTACACGATCGGCGTCCCGGGCATCGCGAACAGCAGGCTCATCATCAGCTCGATCTTGCGCCTGTCGTTGCCGAGCAGCGGCGCGAGCCGGCGCCGGATGCCGAGGTTGATGCGCGCCTGCGGGTCGGCGGCGTACACGCGGTACATGTAGTCGCGCTCTTCGTCGGTGACCATCTCGAGCGTCAGCTCGTCGTGGTTCCGGAGGAAGATCGCCCACTGGCACGTCTCGGGGATCTCGGGGGTCTGCTCGAGGATGTCGATGATCGGGTAGCGGTCCTCCATCCGCACGGCCATGAACATCCGCGGCATCAGCGGGAAGTGGAAGGCCATGTGGCACTCGTCGCCGTCGCCGAAATACGCCACGGCGTCCTCGGGCCACTGGTTCGCTTCCGCGAGCAGCATGCGGTTGCTGTGGTGCGCGTCGACGTGGCGGCGCAGCGCCTTCAGCTCCTCGTGCGTCTCGGGCAGGTTCTCGCAGCTGGTGCCCTCACGCTCGTGCAGGTACGGGATCGCGTCGAGGCGGAGGCCGTCCACGCCGAGGCCGAGCCAGAAGTCCATCGCCTTCCGGACGGCCTTCCGCACCTCGGGGTTGTTGAAGTTGAGGTCGGGCTGGTGGCTGTAGAACCGGTGCCAGTAGTAGGCGCCCGCCACCGGATCCCACGCCCAGTTGGACGACTCGAAGTCCTTGAAGATGATCCGCACGCCGGAGTAGGTAGACGGGTCGTCGGTCCAGACGTAGAAGTCACGCGCCGGGCTCCCCGCCGGCGCGCGCCGGGCCCGCTGGAACCACGGGTGCTGATCGGAGGTGTGGTTGATGACCAGCTCCGTGATCACCCGCAGCCCGCGCGCGTGCGCCTCGCGCAGGAACCGCTTGAAGTCGGTCAGCGTGCCGTACGACGGATGCACCGACGTGTAGTCGGAGATGTCGTACCCGTCGTCGCGCAGCGGCGAGGGGTAGAAGGGCAGCAGCCAGATCGCCGTGACGCCGAGATCGCGCAGGTAGTCGAGCCGCTCGATGAGGCCCACGAAGTCGCCGATGCCATCGCCGTTGCTGTCGGCAAAGGCGCGCACGTGCACCTGGTAGATGATGGCGTCCTTGTACCAGAGCGGGTCGTTGGCGACGGGCGTGTAGATCATGAGCGGCCTGGCGTCCTCAGCGGAACTGGTCGAAGTCCTGTTCGGTGTGCATGCCCGCGCGCAGGTGCAGCACGTGGGCCGGCGCGCCGTAGGGGTCGAGCATCACGAAGTTGCGCGGGCCCCGCCACACGTAGTGCGCGTCGGTGAGGAGGTCGTGCGCCTCGTACGGCCCGTCGGCCGGCAGGCCGAGCGCCTCCAGCGGCAGCTGCAGCCATCCCGACTGCACGTGATGCGGATCGAGGTTGACCACCACCAGGATCACGTCGCGCAGGTCGGCCGTGCTCTTGCTGAACGCGATGATCTGGTCGTTGTCCACGTCGTGGAAGCGGAGCCGGTGGTCGGCCTGCAGCGCGGGATGCGCTCGCCGGATCGCGTTCAGGCGGCCGATGTACGGAGCCAGGCTCGACGGGTCGTCACGATTCCAGTACCGCACCTCGTACTTCTCCGAGTCGAGGTATTCCTCGCTGCCGTGGGCGACGGCGCGATGCTCGGTGAGCTCGAACGCGGGGCCGTAGATGCCGTAGCTGGCCGACAGCATCGACGCGAGGGTGACCCGCGTCACGAACGTCGGGCGTCCGCCGTACTGCAGCGCCTCGGTCAGGATGTCCGGCGTGTTCGGCCACGGGTTCGGCCGGAAGAACTCCCGGACCGGCGTCTGCGTGAGCTCGGTGAAGTACTCGGTGATCTCCTGCTTGGAATTGCGCCACGCGAAGTACGTGTACGACTGCGTGAAGCCGAGCTTCGCGAGGTGGTACATCACCTTCGGCCGCGTGAACGCCTCCGACAGGAACACCACGTCGGGGTGCTCGCGGTGCACCTCCGCGATGCACCACTCCCAGAAGCGGAACGGCTTGGTGTGCGGGTTGTCCACGCGGAACACGCGGATGCCCTTGTCGATCCAGAAGAGCAGGATCGACTTGAGCTCCTCCCACAGCGCCGGCCAGTCGTCGCACTCGAAGTTGATCGGGTAGATGTCCTGGTACTTCTTGGGCGGGTTCTCGGCGTACTGCACCGTGCCGTCGGGCCGCCACTTGAACCACTGCGGATGCTCTTTGACGTACGGGTGATCCGGCGAACACTGCAGCGCGTAGTCGAGGGCCACCTCGATGCCGTGCGCGCGGGCCGCCTCCACGAGCGCGCGGACGTCCTCGACGGTGCCGAGCTCGGGGTGCACGTCCTTGTGCCCGCCCTCCTCGCTGCCGATGGCCCAGGGGCTGCCCGCGTCGCCCGGCCCGGCCACAGGGTTGTTGTTGCGGCCCTTGCGATGCGTGACGCCGATGGGGTGGATCGGCGGCAGGTAGAGCACGTCGAAGCCCATCGACGCGACGTAGGGGAGGCGCGCCTGGCAGTCCTTCAGCGTGCCGTGGCGGCCCTCCTCGAAGGCGCACGATCGCGGGAACATCTCGTACCAGGCGCTGAAGCGCGCGCGCTCCCGGTCGACGTGCACCTCGAGCTCGCGGGCATGGCGGGCGGCGTCCCGGCGGTCGGGATGGGCCGCCATCAGCGCGGACAACTCGTCGGCCAGCGCCGCCTGCGTCGCCTCGTCACCGCCCGCCTTCAGCTTCGTGGCCCACGTGCGCAGCGCCTTCACGCCGCCGCGGCCCGCCCGCGCCGCCGTCTGCTCGACGAGCTCGGCGCCGACCAGGTAGTCCACGGGTTCCACGCGGCCGGCCGCGACCTTCTTCTCGAAGCCCTGCCGCCACGTGCGGAACGGATCGAGCCACGCCTCGACGGTGTACTGCCACGTCCGCTGGCTCGTGACGGTGAAGACGGCTTCCCACGCGTCGTTGCCGAGCGGCCGCATCGGGGTTTCGTGCCACGTCTTCGCTCCGGCCTCCCGATAGCACAGCACGGCCGTCACCAGGTCGTGCCCGTCGGTGAAGACGTCGGCCGTCACGCGCACCTCCTCGCCCACCGTGCGCTTGATCGGGAACCGTCCGGCGTCCACTTCGGGCCGGACGGACTCGATGACGACGCGGGACGGCGGACGCTCGGACACGCCTGCCGTCGCGGCGCGCCGGCGGGCACCCGGACCGGCTGTCGGGCGGCTCGCGGAGCGGGGACTGGGCACGAAGGACCTCCTCGGTAACTGTTCGCTTACACAGCGCGATTGCGGCGCACGGCGCGACGCAGGACCCGCGCGGCGCCCGGCCAGGGGCCGTCCGGCCAGTATACGGCGTGCGCTCAGCGCGACCGTGGCCGTCGCGGCCGCCTTGGCGGGGCACCGCGCCACTCGCCGCGCATCTGCGCGAGCCCGTCCATGAACACGGCGGCCCGGGCGCGTTCCTCTTCGGACGACATCGACTTGAGCAGATCGATCGCCTCGTCGAACGCCTCGCCGATGGTCTCGCGCGTGGCCTCGTAGTAGAGCTGTCGGATGCGCTCCAGCGGGGTCATCGCGGCCTCGAGCGGCGCGGCAGGCGATGCCGGCGGAGGCCGTCACGCATGGCGTCGACCGGGCGGCAGTTGAACACGTGCCTGGGCTCGGCCCACGCGCGCCGTGCGGTCAGGACGGCCCACTCGTGATGGTCGAAGCCGCCGACGCCGTGCGCGTCGCTCGACAGGACGACGGGTACGCCGCGCGCGATGGCCAGCCGGGCGTTCACGTCGCTCAGGTCGCGGCGATGCGGCTGGCCGTTGATTTCGAGTGCGACGCCGTACTCCGCCGCGGCGTCCACGATCCGTTCGATGTCCACCGTCGACGCGTCGCGCCTGAGCAGCATGCGGCTGGTGGGATGTCCGAGCACGTCCACGTACGGACACGCCAGCGCCTCGAGCACGCGCGCCGTCATCGTCGGGCCGTCCTGTGTCAGCGCCGAGTGCACCGACGCGACGACGATGTCGAGCTCGGCCAGGCACGCGTCGTCGAGATCCATGGTGCCGTCGGGACGGATGTCGCACTCGATGCCGGCCAGCAGCGTGATGTCGTCGTACTCGCGATCGAGGGCGCGGATGCGCGCGGCATGTGCGCGCGTGCGTGCCTCGTCGAGGCCGTTGGCCATCGCGAGCGCCTGGCTGTGATCGGTGATGGCGAGATAGCGGAAGCCACGGCGGCGCGCCTCCTCGACCATGGTCTCGAGGGAGTCCTTGCCGTCACTCTCGGTGGTGTGACAGTGCAGGTCGCCCTGGAGCTCGCGCCGCTCGACGAGCGTCGGCAGCGTGCCCGCCGCGGCCGCCTCGAACTCGCCGCGGAGCTCCCGCAGCTCGGGCGGGATCCACGGCAGGCCGAGCGCGTCGTAGATCTCGTCTTCGGTCGTGCCCGCGATCCGCGTCTGGCCGTCGGCAGTGAACAGGCCGTACTCGTTCAGCCGGCAGCCGCGCCGGAGCGCGCGGTCGCGCAGCTCCACGTTGTGCGCCTTGCTGCCGGTGAAGTACTGCATGGCCGCGCCCCGCGACTCGGGAGGCACGAGCCTGAGATCGGCCTGGAGGCCGCCGGCGAGCCGCAGGCTCGACTTCGTCGGCCCGTGGCCGAGGACGCGCTCGGCGAGCGGTGCCGCGACGAACGTCGCCATGACGTCGCCGCTCGCGCCGGTGACGAGGATGTCGAGGTCGCCGACGGTGTCTGCGCCCCGGCGTAGGCTGCCGACGATGTCGAAGACGGCGTCAGGGTGTGCCGCGCGCAAGTGCGCGACGAGCGCGGCGGCCTGGCGGCTGGCCGTGGACGCGAGGTGCCTGCCCGAGAACTGCCGGCGCTCCTCGATCGCGCGCAGCAGGCCCTCCGCCTTCTTCGGGCCGAGGCCCTTGATGCCCGTGAGCCGTCCGGCGCGGATCGCCTGCTCGAGCTCCTCGAGCGACGTGATGCGCAGCGACTCGTACAGCTGCGCGACGGTGCGCGGGCCCACGCCCTGCAGCCGCAGGATGTCGAGCAGCCCGATGGGCATCGCTGCGGAGAGCTCCTCGTGCGCGCTGCTGCGACCCGTCAGCGCCAGCTCACGAATACGCGCGGCGATGTCCTTCCCGATCCCGGGGATGGCCCGCAGCCCGGCCTCGTCGAGGTCGGCGACACGCGCCGCCGTGTCGCGCACCGCCTGCGCCGCATTGCGATAGGCACGGATGCGGAACGGGTTGGCACCCTGGATCTCGAGCAGGTCGGCAATCTCGCCCAGGATGCGGGCAACGCTGGCGTTCTCCATCGGCAGGCGGCGTCGTGGCGCCCATTATAATGACCGCTCCGGTGACCCTTCCGTGTCGTTGCGTCTGATTCGTCCCAGGCTCGGCGAGCTCGTCCTGGCAGGCATGCACGGGCACGACGTGCCCGTCGAGGTGCGGGCGCTGGCGCGCGAGTTCGGACTCGGTGGCGTCCTGCTGCGGCGCGACAACGTCGCCGACGTGCTGCAGCTCGTGGAGCTCGGCGCGGCGGTGCAGTCGCTGGCTGGCGAGACGCCCCTCTGGCTCGCGTCCCATCCCGACGACGACGCGCTGACGCCGCTGCAGCCGCCACTCACGTCGTGGCCACCGCTGCACGTGCTCGGTCGCGCAGACGACATCACGCTGACACGTCGTTACGCCGAGGCGGCCGCGCGGCAGGCGCTCGCGCTCGGCATCACGCTGACCTTCGCACCTGTCGTAGACGTCGCGCGCGACGGCGCCGCACCGCCGCGTGCCCCTGCACTGGGCGGAGAGGCAGCGCTCGTGGCACGCCACACAGCGACGCTCGTGGAGGTCTGGCAGGCCGCTGGCCTGGCCGCCTGTGCGCGTCACTTTCCGGGACTGGGTGCGGCAACGGCAGACGGCGACGGCACGTCCGAAGCGATGCCGCTGCTCGAGGCCCCACCCGACGAGCTCGAGCGCGTGGACTGGGAGCCGTTCCGCGCGGCGGCCGATGCAGGCGTGAGCGCGATCCTCGTCGCGCACGCGCTCGTTCCGGCGCTCGACGAGGCAGCGCCCGCGTGCCTGTCGCGCCGTGTGGTCCACGACGCACTGCGCACGACACTGGGCTGGACGGGCGTGGCGATCGCCGACGACCTCGCGCGCATGCCCGCCGGCTCCGACGATCCGCTCGAGCACCCGGCCGTGCGCGCCGTCCACGCCGGATGCGACGTCATCCTGGCCGGCGACGGCGACGTGGACGCCGCCGCCCGCGCCATCGAGTGCCTGATCTACGCCGCCGAGCAGCAGGTGCTGCCGACGATGCGGCTGGAGGAGGCCCTCCGCCGTCACGAGTCAGCCAAGGCGGAGGTACTGTCGCCCGCGGCGGCCCGGCGGCGTCCGCCGCGACCGTCCCTCGATGACGCGTTCGGCCGCTCGGAGGACGAGCAACTGGCCGAGCAGCTTCGCCGCTTTCTCTGAGACGTGAAGCCGCCGCGTCACGTCACCGCGGCGGGGCGGGCTCGTAGGGGGGCTGCTGCGGGCGCGGCATCGGGATGACCGGTGCAAACCGATCCTCGCCGGCATCGTCAGCTGGCGGCTGCGGGATCTGCCGCGGCGCCGGGACGCTGGGCGCGGAGTCGAAGGGCGCGGTGGCGGCGGCGCTGCTGCCACGGCCGGCCACGAACGGACGGAGGTCTTCGGGTGAGAGGTCGAGCACCCGGATGATGCGAGGCGTCAGCATCAGCACGATGTCGGTCTGCTGGCTCTCGCGCTCGTTGCTCGCAAACAGCCGGCCGATGAGCGGGATGTCGCTCAGCCCCGGGATGCCGCGCATCGTCGAGCGCTCGTTGTCGCGGATCAGGCCCGCCAGCAGGTTGGTCTCGCCGTCGCGCAGGCGGATGGTCGTCGTGATCGAGCGCGTGCCGAAGATGGGCAGGCCCGAGAAACCCGTCGCCGGCGACAGGCTGGAGATCTCGATGCGCACCGTCAGCGACACCTCGTCGTCGTGGTGGGTGCGCGGCGTGATGTCGATGTTCACGCCGACGTTCCGGTACGAGTAGGACGTGATGGGCTGCTGGTTCACGCCGCCGGCGGCGATCGGCGAGAAGGTCACCTGCGGCACCGGCACCTCTTCGCCGAACTTCGCCTGCGCAGGCAGGCCATCCGACGTCCGCAGCTGCGGGTTGGCGAGCGTGCGCGTCCGGGCGTCCTGCTTGAGCAGCCGGTAGTACAGGCCCGGCAGGTTCGTGAAGAAGATGTCGCCCTGCCCGAGCGAGCGCAGGTCCTCGAGCGTCATGCCGCCCTGGCGGTTCACGTCCACCTGGCCCGCGATGCCGACGTCGTTGCCCGGCGAGACGATCTGCGCGCCGTACTGGCGGAAGCGCGTCCGGTCCACCTCGAGCAGCTCGACGTCGATGACGACCTCGGCCCGCGCCTTGTCGATGGCGGCGATGAGCTTCTCGGCGGCGGCCACGCGTTCGGGCGTGTCACGCAGCGAGATGGCGTTGGTCGCGGTGATGGGCGACAGCCGGCGCGCGTCCACGACGATGCGGAGGAGGTCGACGGTCTCCTTGAGGTCGGCGTTGCTCAGATAGAAGGTCCGGATGACGTCCTCGTCGTACTCGCGCCGCTTGGCGGCGGAGTCGGGGACGATCGTCACGGTGCCCGGCGCCGTCACGCGGTAGAACGTGCCGGTGGACCGGGTCACGGCATCGAGCGCGTCGCGCAGCGAGGCGCCGCGCAGGTCGACGGAGATCGGCAGGCTGCGGAACTGCGGGTCGAACGCGACGCTGATGCCGGCAAACCGCGCAATCGACGTCAGCACGTCGCGGCTGCCGGCGTCCCGGAAGACGAGCGAGTCGGGCATCACGGCGTCGGCCGGCAGGTCGAGCGCCTCGGGCCCCTGGCCGCGGGCGCTCGCGATGAGCGACTCGAGCTGCGTCTGCCCGTCACGCTGGACGGCCACCTTCGCGCGCTGCTGGACGCGCGTGTCGTGCAGCAGGCGCTCGATGTCGCCGTTGGCCGGGTTCATGTCGAACGCGAGCTGCAGTTCGACGAGCGCTTCGTCGTAGCGCGCGAGGCCGTGCAGCCGCCGGCCCCTGATGAAGTGCGCCTCGGAGGCGCGCAGTCGCGCGCGTTGCAACGCGGCGCGCACCTCGCGATCGTCCGGCCGTTCGAGTGCGGCCTGCGTGTAGGCGACGACGGCCTCGTCGTACGCGTCGCGTCGCTCGGCGGCAAGGCCGGCGTTGAAGGCGCCCGAGGTCGCGCAGCCGGCCGCACCGGCGACGAGCAGCAGGACGGCGCAGGCGCGGCACGCGCGCGCCGTCCACCTATCCCTGCCTGACGACATCGACCCCACGCGGAATGCGGAAGGTGAAGCGCTGCGCCGGGACGCCGACGTTCTCCTTCAGGTTCGTGAACGTGAACGTCGACGTGCCGCCCTGGGCGTCGGTGACCACGAGGCGGCGCAGCACGAACGTGCGGGCGTCCACGACGAGCGTCAGCGAGGCGTAGTCGGGTTCAGGCTGCTTCGGGGTGAGCGACAGCGCGCGAACGTCCGGCTGGTCGGCCGGCGGCGGCGCTTCCTCGACGTGGAAGTCGCGCACGAGATCGCCCCGGCCGGCGAGGAAGAGGATGGGCGTCGGCGCGCGATCCCCCTCGGGCATGGGGCTCACGCGCACCTGCTTGTCGGCGGGGACGTAGAAGTAGATCTGCGTGCCGTCCGACACGAACAGCTTCGCTTCCGGCGAGGTGTAGTCCCACCGCATCCGCCCCGGCTTGCTGATCGCCACCGTGCCGCGTTCGACGGTCTTGCGGCGCAGCACGCCGCCTTCGTAGGCCTGCTCGAAGTCGGCGGTGAAGTCGCGCACCGTGTCGTAATGACGCTGGATGGCGCGGGCCAGGGCTTCGCCCTCCACCGAGGGCTGCTGCGCGCGCGCCGACGCAGGGCCCGTGCCGATCAGGACGAGGGCAGCCAGGGAGGCCAGGGCAAGTCTCATGGTGGTAGGACACGATACTACCAACGCCGGCCTGCCCGCTTCGCCGCCACGAACGCGCGCACGTCGTCCACGCCGCGCGTGTTGAGCACCTGATCGGGCCGGATGGCCGCGCGACGCGCGAGGCCCACGCCGAAGGCCATCTGGCGTCCGAGGCGATCGGCCATGTGACAGTCGCTGTTGACCACCAGCACGGCGCCCGCCGCGGCGGCGCGCTCGGCGAGCGGCGCGTCGAGATCCAGATGTCCGGGGGCGCCGTCGATCTCCACGGCGGTGCCGGTCTCGGCGGCAATCTCGAAGAGGCGGTCGTAGTCGATGTCGTACCCGGGCACGCGTCCCGGCGCGCGATTGGCCGGGTGCGTCAGCACGTTGACGAGCGGGTGCCTGGCCGCGGCGGTGTACCGCGCGAGCAGGCGCTTCGGGTCGTGTCCGAGGCCCTGGTGCAGCGAGGCGAGCACGATGTCGAGCGTCGCGAGGATGCCGTCGGGCACGTCCACCGAGCCATCCGCCTGGATGTCGAGCTCGATGCCGTGGAGGATCGTGAGGTCCGGGAAGGCCTCCCGCATCTCAGCGACTTCGTCGGCCTGGCGCGCGAGGCGATCGAGCGTCAGCACGCGCGAGGCCTTCGCGGTGGGCGAGTGGTCCGTGATCGCCACGTACTCGTACCGGAGTGCGCGCGCCGCGTGCAGCATGCTGGCCATGCTGTCGCGGCCGTCGCTCCACACGGTGTGCATGTGCAGGTCGCCACGCATGTCCTCGACGGCGACGAGCGGCGGGAGGCGCCGCTCGGCGGCGGCCTCGATCATGCCCGGGCGGTGGCGCACCTCCGCGGGCACGGGCTCGAGGTCCAGCGCCCGGTACAGCGCGTTCTCGTCGTCGAGCGGTACGGGGCGTCCGTCGCGCTTCAGGCCGTCGCGCGTGAGCACGAGGCCGCGTCCCGCCGCATGCTCACGCAGGGCGGCGACGTGGGCGCGCGGCCCGGTATACCAGCACGTCGCGGCGGGCAGCGCCTCGGGCGCCACCACGTGCACGACGAGCGGCTCGGGCTCGGTGGACAGGGCGAAGGCGCTGCGGCCGACGAAGCCGACCGAGTGCTCCGGCAGGGCGTCGGTAACGGCCCGCACCCAGGGCTCGGGCGCCTCCACGGCGGCCACGAGCACGAGGTCGTCGAGCACCGGCTCCACGCGCCGCAGGCCCCCAGCCTGGGCCCAGGACACGTGCTCGCTCGTCAGCGCCGTCACCTCGTCGACGGCCTGGACGCACTGCAGCCAGGCTCGTCCGAGCGGCACGCCGTGCGTGGCTTCCGGGAGCAGCGGCTCGAGGTCGGCCGCCGTGTCGAGCCGATCGAGGTCCGCGGGCAGGAGCAGATCGTGGGTGTGGAGCACGCCCGCCAGGGCAGGGTGATCGAGCGCGGCGCGTGCGACGGCGCGCGTCACCGGCGGCAGCGTGCGCAGCGCCGCCTCGACCTCGTCGGTCGAGTTGGTCCGCAGGCGGTCGAGCAGGTCGGCCACCCAGCGCGGGGCCGACTCGTGATCCACGAGTCCCTGCTTCAGTTGCGCCCAGGGCGTCCGCCGTCCGGACCGGAGGTCGGCGCGCAGGCGCTCGGCGAGCGCTTCGAGCTGCGCGGCACGCTCGCGGCGACGGCTCCATCGCGCGAGCAGCGCCAGCTCCGACAGGATGGCGGCCACCTCTTCGGGGTGGCGACGACGGGAGCCGAACAGGGCCACGAGGCAGTCAGTTCAGCGAGCAGCTGCCTGCGCCGCGCGGGTCGCCGCAGGTGCCGCATGGGCCAGGAGCCGCAGCCGCCGCGGCGGCGCCGGCGACGTGGGTGGCGAAGGTGGAATGCTGCTTTTCGAGCACCGTGCCCTGGCATGCCGGGCACGATGGCTGCCGGCTGCCGAAGACGAGCGCTTCGAAGCGGTGCTCGCAGCGCGCACAACGGTATTCGTAGATCGGCATACAGACGAGTATATCTTCATGCTTAATGCCTAATGCTTAATGCCTAGTGCTTAATGCCTGATGCTTGATGCGTCATGGCTGATGCCACTGCCTGATGCCTGGCGGCGGCGGTCGCCGCGGGGCGGGGTGCGGAGGCGATTCTCTGTGCTATAGTTTTCGTTCGGGTCGAGGCACTGGCGCCCGCCAGGGCAGTCTCGGCATCGGGAAGTGGGCGGCTAGCTCAGCTGGGAGAGCGCCGCGTTCGCAACGCGGAGGTCGGGAGTTCGAGCCTCCTGCCGTCCACCAAAGAATCCAGCACAGAGTCTGCGGGACGGGTCGCCTCGAGCGGCCCGTTGTCGTCTCTACCCATTCGCGTGGAGACGCCGGCGCGTACGCGCGGACGCCGTCGCAGGGGACCGTCGGCGGAGCCGTGGCCGGACGCCGTCCTGCACGATCGATCCCGCCGCGTGGGGAAGTCAGACGACGTCGCGTGACGCGGCCGACGGGTACTCGATACCGGTGCCGACGGCCATCTTCTTCTCCCGGACGACTTCCAGCCCTCCGAGCAGCTGCAGTTCCACCGCGTTGTCGTCGATCAGGCGATCGAACAGGTCCAGCGTCTCCTGCGGGAGGCGCCCTTCCGCTTCCATGCGGATGAACTGCATGTTGGCCAGGAAGTTGTTCACCAGGTCGTGCACCGTCGTCATCGTCGCGCGGAAGACGCGAAGGCGATGCGCTTCGACGTCGGCGTGGTGACGCCGCAGGCTGGTCGCCATCGCGTTGACGGCCCGCGCCAGGCTCTGCACTTCGGCGCTGCCGTGCTCGGGGAGCTGCCGCTCCCAGTCGCCGGCCGCCATCTCGCCGGCGGCGTGCGAGAGGCCGGCCAGCGAACGCGTGACCCGACCGCTGAACA
Source organism: Acidobacteriota bacterium (assembly GCA_044508265.1). Lineage (GTDB taxonomy): Bacteria > Acidobacteriota > Vicinamibacteria > Vicinamibacterales > Vicinamibacteraceae > JAEZDP01. The sequence goes on along the minus strand of JBIQIB010000026.1, from coordinate 24,948 downwards.
CCAGGCCGCCACCCAGCGCCGCGACGAAGACGACGAGGCCGCCGAGCGCGAGCTGGCGGCGCAGGCCGTCGAGCGACTGGCGTGTGGGCGCCCAGTCCTGCAGGAGGACCAGCTGACCTGCGACGTCGGCCGCGGCGTCGTGGGTCAGCGGGTAGACGGCCGCCACGTACTCGGCGTCTTCGATGGCACGCAGCGAGGGGCCACCTTTCGCCGGCAGCGCGCCGGTCCGGACCAGCGTGTCGAGCGCGCCCCGGAAGGGCCCGCCGAGGCTGGTGGCCATCAGGCTCCCCTCGGCGACGAGGCTCACGTCGCAGCGCGTGATGGCCGCGAGATCGCGCATGACGGCGTCGTCGAGGACGTAGCCCACGACGAGCGCCCCGAGCACCTCGTCCACGAAGCGGGCCGGCTCGGCGACGACCAGGTGGAGCACGCCGTCGATGGCGACCACGCGTCGGGTGGCCTCGCCCGCCCCGGCCTCTGCGAGCACGCCCGACACGTCGGCGTGCAACTGCGAGCCCGGATAGCCGTCGCGTCCCGTGACAGACGATCGCGAGGTACCAACCACGAGGAACGCCGCGCCGAGCTGCGTGCGGTACTCCGCGGCCATCGCGTCGAGCGTCGGCGCATCGGCGGCAAGCTGCGGGTCGATCATGTGCGCGCGGACGACGGGGAGCCGCGCGATCAGGTTGGCCTGCACCGACGCTTCGCGCGCCCGGTCCTCGACGAGCCGCCAGAAGGCCGCGCGTGCCGCCGCGAGGTCCTGCCGGGCACCGGCCATGGCCCGGCGCGTGATGGCGTCCGACGTGACGGCGACGACGGCGGCCAGCGACAACGCGACCAGCAGGCCGGCGCCGAGCGCGACGTGCCACTGCATGCGCCGGTACCAGCGGATGGGAGTCACGGCGGTGTCAGCAGGTCGCTACGCAGCGAGTAGGTGACCGCCAGGTCGAGCGCTGTGCGACGGGTGTGCGCCAGCGCCCGTGACTGTCGCAGCACGCCGGCCTGCACGCTGAAGCCGTGCGGCAGGCGGACGCGCGCGCCGAGCGTCTGCCGGTTGCCGATCCACTCGGTGTAGGTGGTGTCGTGGTAGGTGAACGGCCGCGAGGACGCGTACCGCAGGCGCTCGACGCGGACCACGGCGGTCACCGGGCCCATGAAGCGCCGGTGGATCACGCCGTCCACGAACCAGCCCTGCGTCTCGGGTCGCGCCCACGGACGGCCCGCGAGGTACTCGCCCCGCACGATCACGCCGCCGTGCGAGAAGCGTGCGTCGACGCCCGTGAAGTTCATGCGGCCCGTCGCGTAGCGGGCAGGCGCGTACGGCTCGCTGCTGATCCGGCTGACGCCCACGACGAGCGCCTTGTAGTAGGCCTGTGCCCGCATTGTGCCGCTGACGCCGCCCCGCCGCCGCGCGTCGCCGATGTCGCCCGGCGTGGCGACGCTCGCCTCGACCTGGAACCGCGACGTGCCCGCGACGACGTCCACGCCCCGCTCGAGGAAGTTGTTGCTGACCGACCAGTAGTTGTCGTAGCGGATGAGCGGGGCACGCAGGAAGCCCTGATACGCGTAGTCGCTGCGCATGTGGATGCCGAACGGGCTGCGGTACTGTCCGGCGCGCACGCCCACCAGCAGGCCGCGCGGGCGGAGCATCCGCTCGACATAGGCCTCGCTCAGCTGCACCTGTCCGCCGTACGGGTAAGCAGCGCCGAACGCGTCAGACACGTCGGACGAGCGCGTCGCCCACGTGCCTTCGACGTTGACGCGATAGTCGGACGAGACGTCGCCAAACACCCGCAGCTGCACGGCGCCCGCAGCGGTGTCGCCTTCGGTGGAGTATCCGCCGGTGACGTCGAACTCCGACGACAACGTCTGCGCGGCCACGGTTGACGGCACGACGAGCAGAGCCAGCACGCCGACCATCGCCGTGCCCCGGCACGTCATGGCCACACGACCTCGAGCACGGTGCCTGCGCGCACCGTCACGCTGCCCTCGAGCACCGGCGCCGCGGCTCGCCAGGCGTGCCAGGTATAGGTGCCCGGCTCGACGCCCGTGATCTCGAAGCGCCCGCCGGCGTCGCTCGTCGCGAACCATGCGCTGTCCACCGCGACGACGTAGCCGGCCATGTTCGGGTGGATGTTGCAGAGCAGCCGGCTGACGCCGGGCTCGGTGAAGGTCACCTGCTTCGTGGTGCCCACCGGGTAGATGCCGAGGTCGAACTTCTTGCCGTCGCGAAACGAGAAGACGTTGTGGAAGACCCGGTCTTCGTTCGGGAAGTCGACGACGGTCCCTGTCTGGACGGCCAGCACCTGCGGGATGAACCGCAGGCTGCGCTGGTGGAGCACCGCTTTGCGGGCACGCGACGCCGCAGTGCCGCCCTCGAGCCAGATGACGGCGTTGGCCGCGACCTGCCCGGCAACGCGCACCGATCCCGTCAGCGCGACCACCGGCTCGGCGGCCCTGCCCGTCACGGCGCACAGGGCCAGCAACCCGACCAGGGGCGCGAGCGTTCGAGGCGTCATGGCTCCCAGAGAATCGGCCACGTGGCGAAAAGCTCGAATCGACGGCCTGTCGGGCGCCGTACTGCGCGCCATGAGCGCCGTGCCGTAGGATGGCGGGAGCGACTCACCGGAGGAACCAGACCATGGACGAGACGGCTCTTCGCCAGACCCTGGCGCGCGCGCTCGCCTGGGAGGAGGCGCACGCCTCCTTCGCCAGGGCAACGGCAGGCGTGCCCGTCACCCTTCGCGGTGCGACGCCGGAAGGGTTCGCGTACTCGCCGTGGCAACTGCTCGAGCACATCCGCCTGGCGCTCGACGACATCGCGGCGTTCGCGACGAGTGCCGACTACGCGCACACGCTGACGTGGCCCGACGACTACTGGCCACGCGACCCCGAACCGCCGGACGTCGAGGCCTGGGATCGCAGCGTGGCCGCCGTCGGGGAAGGGCTGGCACGCATGCAGGCGCTCGCGGCCGATCCGGGCGTGGACCTGCTTGCGCCGGTGCCGACGGGCAACGCGCAGCAGACGTATCTGCGCGCCATCCTGCTCGTGCTCGACCACAACGCGTATCACGTCGGCCAGCTCGTGGCGCTGCGGCGCGTGCTCGGCGCGTGGACGTGACGGGCCCGCCGGTCCTCGAACCTCGAGCGTCGGGCCGGCCCCGATCGCAAGACATGCGTTCGAACCTGTGGAAGGGGCACGGCTCAGGATGACGGCCCGCGACGCCGCGCGCTACAGTCGCGGAATGACGACCGACGACCTCCCGCGAAGCTTGCCGAGCCTGTTCCGTGAGCTGGTGCACGGCGCCGGCGACGCCGGGTTCATGCTCAACCCGCACGACCCTGGTCTGCTCGCGTCGCTGGCGCGGCTGTCGGCCGAAGATGCCAGTGTCCCCCTCCATGGCGGTGCGACCATCGCCGCGCACGTGGATCACGTGCGCTTCGGGCTGTCGCTGATGAACCGCTGGGCCGCAGGCGAACGTGATCCCTTCTCGAAGGCCAACTGGGGCGCCGCCTGGCAGACGACGGGTGTGACGGCGGACGAGTGGGAACGCCTGCAGGCCGCGCTGCGCGAGGAGGCGGACCGCTGGCTCGACGCCCTGGGCCAGGAGCGACACGTCGAGGGCATCGAACTGGACGGGGTCATCGCCAGCATCGCGCACCTCGCCTACCACCTCGGCGCGATCCGGCAGATCCAGGCGGCCGCACGCGGGCCGCGCGACGGCGCGATCGCGTAAGCGGCACCCTACGTCTATTGACGCCCCCGCCGCGTCGTGATAGCTCTGCAGTCCTACGGTCCAGCTGAAGGTGAATGTGTGGTCCGCCGCGGGGGCAGATCACGTGTGCGGGGCCGGGGAGGATGCGCTCGTGTTCCTGCGACGACATCTCGCCGCTGTGCTCGTCATGACGTGTGCCGGTACCTGGTCCGCTGCCGTACAGGCCGCTCCGCACGAGCTCGCGGAGTCCTTCTCGCCGCTGTCCGCCGTGATGTCCACGGATGGACGCCACGTCGCCTGGGCCGACGCGACGAGCATCGCCGTCGCCGACAGGCAGCAGGGCGGCCAGCCCACGGCCTATCCGCTCGCCAGCCTCATCCCTCCGGCCGTCGTCGCGTCGCGGGTCGCGCAGCTCTACGGGATCAGCGACGATGGCCGGTACCTGACCTACGCGACCGCGTATGCCGGCACCTACGGCGAGGCGTTTGCCGCGGTGCGCTTCGACCGCACGACGCAGAGTCATCTCGTTCTCTTCGTGAGGCGCGGGTCTGCGGCGCCGCCGCACGCGTATCCGGCCGGCGCGGCCGTCGGGAACGCCGTCGCTGTGAGCGGCGACGGGCAGCTGTTCGTCTGGGCCGACCCTGAGGCTGGCGCGCCGGCCCGGGCACGCGTGATGCTGCGGCGGGCCGCCGACGCCGACGCCATCGCCATAGGGACGACGTGCGCCACGACCATCGCGTTCGACCCGTGCCGCACGGTCCCGTCAGTGTCCGCTGACGGGTCGACGGTCGTGTACGTGGCCGGTGACGTGGCACCGGGAGGGCTGGTGTTCTACGACGTGCAGGCCGGGACGAAGACGTACGCACCCGAGGTGCCTGGCGCGTCGGCGCAGTCCGCCTCGTCGGCGCTGCGCCTGTCCACGACAGGGGCGCTGGTCGTTGCCCCGGGCACCGATGGCGGGACCGTCGTACTCGAGCGCGGAACGCCGTCGCTCACGGCGCTGCCCGGGGTGTCGGCCGGAGTCGTGCCTGTCGGCGTCAGCGACGAGGGCACGCTCGTCGCCTTCGCGTCGCCGGAGGGCGCGGTCGGCGGGGCGCTGGTACATCGCCCGTCCGGGCTCACGGCGCCCCTCACCGGAGACGTCACGCCGCTGGCGCTCTCGGCAGACGGCACGTTCGTGCTCGTGCAGCGACACCGTGCCGCACACGCGCTGCCGTACGTCCTCGAAGTCCGTCAGACCGACGACGACGGCGACGGCATGCTCGACGTCTGGGAAACGACGTTCGGCCTCGATCCGACGTCGGCTGCGGACGCCCACGTCGACGCGAATGGCGACGGCCTGACCAACCTGGAGGCGTTCGCCTCGCAACGTCACCCCGGCGGCGTTACCGCGCACGGCCGCTACTTCGCGGAAGGGGCCGCGGGGCACTTCTTCGATACCGTCGTCAGCCTCTTCAACCCGGGACCCGCGACGGCCACCGTCGTGACGCGGCTCCAGGGGCCGTCGGCGGACGCGCGGGCGTCGAGCATCACCGTCCTTGCCGCCGGCGAGCGGGCCGACATCGCGTCGTGCTGCCTGCCGACGCCGGCGCCCGCGGAGTTTGCCGTCGCCGTCGAGTCGGACGCCCCAGTGGTGGTGGAACGACGCATGACCTGGGACCGCGTGACGGGCTACGGCAGCCACGCGAGCACGGCAGCGGAGGCGCCATCCACTGTCTCGTACTTCGCCGAGGGCGCCACCATCGCCGGCTTCCAGACGTTCCTGCTGCTGCAGAATCCCGGCGACACCTCCGCCACGGCTGACGTGGACTTCCTGATGACGGCTGGCGGCGCCGTGCGCCGGACGTACACGCTGCCGCCGGCGAGCCGCGTCACCGTGTGGGTGAACCAGGAGGGCGCGCCGCTGACGCAGGCCGAGTTCGCGACGCGCGTGACGGCCTCGGCCCCGATCGTGGCCGAGCGCGCGATGTATCGCGACGTGGCGGGACAGCTGTTCGGGGCGGGCAGCAACGCGATGGGCACGACGGCCCCGGCGACGACATGGTCGTTCGCGGAAGGCGCCACGGGTCCGTTCTTCGATACCTTCCTGCTCGTCGCCAACACGTCGCCGACGGCGGGCACGGTCACGGCGACCTACACCGCGGAAACGCCTGGAGGGCCGCTGGCCATCACGCGCACCTACGCGCTGCCGCCAGAGAGCCGGCTGACGATCCTGCTGGATCAGGAGGACGCCGCGCTTGCCGACGCCGCGGTGAGCAGCGTCCTGACCTCGGACGTGCCCATCGTCGCCGAGCGTGCGATGTGGTGGCCGGGGTCGCCCGACACGTGGGCGGAGTCGCACGCGGAGTTCGGCGCGACGATGCGCGGCACCGTGTGGGCCATTGCCGACGCCGAGCTGAACGCGGCGACGGGCACCGACACGTTCGTGCTCGTGGACGCGGACACCGGCGGGACGGCGGCTGCCGTGGCGGTGACGGCCCGGCCGACGTCCGGCGCCGCGATCACGCGTCAGGTGCCGCTTACGCACGGGCGCAACACGCTCTGGCTCGCGCAGCTCTTCCCGGAGCTCGACGGGCAGCGGTTCTCGCTCGTCCTCGAGTCGGAAAGCCGGCCGGGCGGGCCCGCGACGCTGACGGTGGAGAAGGCCGTCTACAGCCAGGGGTACGCCGCCGGCGCCGCGGCGCACGCGACGCGCCTGCAGTAGCGCGTCCTCTCGGGACGGCGTTTGCGGCCCGGGCTGAGCCTCTTTGTGGACAGTCCGGGCCCATTCAGGCTGGCACGTTCCTTGGACTCCCTGACGACAACATCGCGGGACGCGTGGTTCCCGGGGAGGTTGTCATGACTCGGACGCAGTCAGGCCGTACATGGAGATTCGTCACTGCCGCCGGCTTCTCGCTGGCCGTGCTCGGCACGGCGGCCGCCTGCCGCCATGCGCAGGGGCCTGAAGCGGCGGCGATGACCGCGGGCCCGGGCGGGCAGCCGATGCTCGTCTCGTGTGGCGACGGCCAGCAGCCGCTCATCAGGCAGGTGCCGGTGAACGGCGCCTGGGTGTCGCAGGTCGAATGCGTCGCCATGCCGGCGGCCCCGGCGGGGCAGGTCGCGGCCGTCGCGCCGGCGCCGATGTTCGCGCCTGCCGCCGCGCCGGCGCAGGGTGCAGCGCTGGCGCCGTATCCGGCAGCCAGTCAGGCGGCGCACGTACCGGTCGCGCAGCCGGTGGCGACGACGATGGAAGAGCCGATGGTCATCGAGCGCACCACCGCCCGGCAGGCGCCCGCGCGGCGCGTGGTGAACGTGGTGCGCGACGGCGACTACGTCGAGCTCGAGCCGCGGAAGAAGAACCGCTCGTGGCAGAAGAGCGCCATCATCATCGGCTCGTCGGCTGGCGTGGGCGCGGGCGTGGGCGCGGCGACCGGCGGCAAGAAGGGCGCGCTGATCGGCGCAGCCATCGGCGGCGGCGCCGCCACCATCTGGGACCAGGCGACGCGTCGTTGACGGTCGGTCGCTGAGGCTGTTGCGGGGACGTGCCGGCAGGCGCGTCCCCGTTCGTCGCGTGAGGCGTGCTCCCGCGTTCGACCTGCGGAACACGAGCGCCGGATCGCGTCACGGGCTGCAGCAGAGGCGGTCGTTGATTTATACTGTCCCATCCTCCGCGACGCACTGTCCGGTCAGGGCCAGCAGGGTCCACGCAGGAGGGAAGCCAGGCCGGGCAGCTCACTTTTTCAGGTATCAGATTCCCTTATGAGCAAGGTTCGGCGGATTGGTGTTCTCACCGGGGGCGGCGACGCGCCCGGCCTCAACGCGGTCATCAGGGCGGTCGTGAAGGCTTCCCACACCCACGGCATCGAGTGTCTCGGCCTCGAGGACAGCTTCGACGGCTTGATCGAGCCGGATCGTCACCGTGTGCTGACCCCGCGGGACGTCACGGGCATCCTCCGGCAGGGCGGGACGATCCTCGGCACCACCAACCGCGGCAACCCGTTCATCTACCCGGTGCAGACCTCCGACGGCAGCCGCGACTACTCGCAGCGCTGCGTGGACATGTACCACAAGCTCGGTCTCGACGGCCTCGTCGTGATCGGCGGCGACGGCACGCTCGCCATCGCGCACGAGTTCGCCAAGCGCGGCATCCCCATCGTCGGCGTGCCCAAGACGATCGACAACGACATCGTCGGCACCACCAACTGCTTCGGCTTCGACACGGCGGTCGCGTTCTCGACCGATGCCATCGACAGGCTGCACACGACGGCGGCGGCGCACCATCGCGTGATGGTCGTCGAGGTGATGGGGCGGTACGCGGGGTGGATCGCGCTCTACTCGGGCGTGGCCGGCGGGGCCGACGTGATCCTGATTCCGGAGATCCCCTACGACATCAACCGCGTCGCACAGCGGATCAAGGATCGCGAGGAGTGGGGCGCCCGGTTCAGCATCGTCGTGGTGGCGGAAGGCGCCGTGCCGCAGGGCGGCACCGTGTCGCTGGTCAAGGCGGCGCACGGCGGTTACGTCGAGCGGCTCGGCGGCATCGGGCATCGGGTCGCGACCGAGCTCGAGCAGCTGACCGGTAAGGAAACGCGTACGGTGGTGCTCGGCCACCTGCAGCGCGGCGGCTCGCCCACGAGCTTCGACCGCATGCTCGCCACGCGGTTCGGTGCGATGTCCGTCGAGCTCCTGCGCAGGGGAGAGCACGACCGCATGGTCGCGTTCCACCCGCCGGACATCGGGTCGGTGCCGCTCGCCGAGATCGTCGGGCAGCAGCGCCTCGTGCCGGCCGACGGTGACGTCGTGCGGACGGCGAAGTCGCTCGGCATCGGCTTCGGCGACGAGTAAGCTGGTAGGGACGGCTGGTAGGGACGGCTCTCCGAGCCGTCCTTCCTTTCTCGGACGGCCCGGAGGGCCGTCCCTACCTCTAGGCGAGTGGATCGTCGAAGATGGCGCGCAGGCGCTCGTGGTCGCGCGTGTGGCCCAGCGCCAGCATCAGCTTGATGCGCGCTTTCACGCCGCTCAGGCGCCCGCCGAAGATGAGGCCGAGCTCCCGCAGGCCCTGGCCTCCTCCCTCATAGCCATACCGCTCGCGCACACTGCCCGCGCCGCAGCGGGACGTCAGCAGCACGGGCAGCCCGGCGCGTAGCGCGCCTTCGAGATCTCCCAGCATGGCGGGCGGAACGTTGCCGCGGCCGAGCGCCTCGAGCACCAGGCCCCGCGCGCCGCTCGCGACGCTGCACCGCACGAAGCGGCCGTCGGCGCCCGCCGTGACCTTGACGAGGTCCACGTCGGGTTCGAACCGCCGGACGCGCAGCAGGCCGTCGGCATCGGCGTCGCTCCAGTCCGACTCGCGCGGCACGGTCCTGAGATAGCGCACGACGCCCGCGTCGACGACGCCGACCGGGCCGAACTCGCGCGACTGGAACGACGCGGCGGCTTCGGTGTGCACCTTCTCGGCCTCGCGTGCCGACAGGATCTGCTCGTTCATCGCGACGACCACGCCGCGGCCGCGCGACTGCGGTGCGGCGGCCACCTTCACGGCGTGGACCAGGTTCGCGGGGCCGTCCCAGCTGGGCTCGGTGACGGTGCGGATCGCGCCTACCAGGACGACAGGCTTCTCGCCGGTGATGGCGATGTCGAGAAAGTAAGCGGTCTCTTCGAGGGTATCTGTGCCGTGGGTGACCACGACGCCGTCCACGTCGGGGCGCTCGAGCCAGGCGGCCACGCGGCGCGCCAGCCGCCACATGTGCTCCGGCGTGACGTGCGGCCCCGGCAGGCGCGACACGTCCTCGAGTTCGACGTCGGCGACGTCGGCAAGCTGCGGCACGTGCGCGAGGATGTCCTGGCCGGTCAGGGCCGGCACTGCCGACCCTGTCGCCTGGTCCACCCGCATGGCGATGGTGCCGCCGGTGAAGAGGATGGCGATCACACCGTCATGAGTTCCTTGTCCTTGCGGTCCTGCAGCTCGTCGATCTGGCCGATGAACTCGTCGGTGACCTTCTGCACGAGATCGAGGCCGCGGCGCTCCTCGTCCTCCGAGAGCAGCGAGTCCTTGAGGAGCTTCTTCAGCCTGTCGTTGGCCTCGCGGCGGATCTGGCGGACACCGTTGCGGCTTTCCTCGGCCAGCTTGTGGACCACGCGCGTGAGCTCCTTGCGGCGATCCTCGGTGAGGCTCGGCAGCGGGATGCGGATCACCTTGCCGTCGTTGGACGGGTTCAGGCCGAGGCTCGAGGCCCTGATGGCGCGCTCGATGGCGGCCATCAGCGACGGGTCGAACGGCTGCGCGACGATCAGCGTCGGCTCGGGCACCGACAGCTGCGCCACCTGGTTGATCGGCACCATCGTGCCGTAGGCCTCGACCTGGATCGGGTCGAGCAGGCCGGTGGACGCGCGTCCGGTCCGGACGCCCGCCATCTCGCGGCGCAGGTGCTCGACGACGCCGCTCATCCGCGTGCGGCACTCCTCCTGGATCGTCTTGATGTCGGTGGCTTCCATGGTCATGTGTTCCTCATGGCAGCACCCCCGAGGCGCTGCCCGCGCGGCCGGCGCGTGCGCCTAGCCGCGGACGACGGTGCCGACGGTCTCGCCCAGGATGGCGCGCCGCATGTTGCCCGCCGTGTTCAGGTCGAGCACGATGATGGGCATCTTGTTGTCCATGCAGAGCGAGATGGCTGCGGCGTCCATCACCTTCAGCCCCTGTTCGAGCACCTGCAGATAGGTAATTTCATCGTAACGCGTCGCGGCGGGGTCCTTCACCGGGTCGGCGGTGTAGATGCCGTCGACCTTGGTCGCCTTCAGGATCACGTCGGCGCGGATCTCCATCGCGCGCAGGGCGGCCGCCGTGTCGGTGGTGAAGTAGGGATTGCCCGTGCCGGCGGCGAACACGACGACGCGGCCCTTCTCCATGTGGCGGATGGCGCGCCGCCGGATGAAGGGCTCGGCGACGGCCCGCATCTCGATGGCCGTCAGCACCCGGCTGGGGACGCCGTGCTGCTCGAGGCCGTCCTGCAGCGCGAGGCCGTTCATGACCGTCGCCAGCATGCCCATGTAGTCGGCCGTGGCGCGATCCATGCCGCGCGCGCTGGCGGCCACGCCGCGGAAGATGTTGCCTCCGCCGATGACGATGGCGGTCTGGACGCCGAGCTGCTGGATTTCTGCGACTTCGGTGGCGATCTGGGTCACCACGGCCGGGTCGATGCCGTAGCCGTGGTCGCCCATGAGGGCTTCGCCGGAGAGTTTGAGGAGGACGCGCTGATACGCTGGAGCTGACATGCCGCCCGGCATTATACAGGCCGCCGGCGATGGCGCCGGCGGCCGACAGGCGCTCGTGGTGGCGTCAGCCCTGGGCTTCGCCGACCTTGAAGCGCGCGAAGCCGCCGATGGTCACCGGCTGGCCGATGGCCTTCGACACGGCCTCGAGGGCCTGCGAGACCTTGACCTTCGGATCGCGGATGGTGGGCTGGTCCACCAGGACGATCTGCTCGTAGAAGGCGCCGAGCTTGCCCTCGATGATCTTGTCGATCACCTGCGCCGGCTTGCCTGACGAGGCCAGCTGGGCCCGGTAGATGTCCTTTTCCTTCTCGACGGCGTCGGCAGGCACCTCGTCGCGCGAGGTGTACTGCGGGTTGGCCGCGGCGACGTGCATGGCGAGCTCGTTGACGAAGCTCGTGAAGGCCTCGGCGTCGCGCGCCTCGCCCGACACGCCCTGAATCTGCACCAGCACGCCGATCTTGCCGCCCATGTGGCTGTAGCTGCCGATGAAGTCGCCGGCGAGACGGGCCGAGCGCGGCACGGTCATGTTCTCGCCGACCTTGGCGATGGCCGCGGTGATGCGCTGCCCGACGGGCCCCTCGGGCGCCACGAGCGTCTCGTGGGTCGCGTCGCTGCCCGCGACGATGGCCGTCACCTCGTCGACGAGCGCCTTGAACTCGTCGGTGCGCGCCACGAAGTCGGTTTCGCAGCCGACCTCGACCATGGTGCCGGCCGTGCGGTCGTCGTTCACGAGGATGCCGACGATGCCTTCGTTGGTGCTGCGGCCCGCGCGCTTGGCGGCGGCTGCCATGCCGCGCTTGCGGAGGTATTCGATGGCGGCGTCGATGTCGCCGTTGGTTTCGGTGAGTGCCTTCTTGCACTCCATCATGCCGGCGCCGGTGCGCTCACGGAGGGTCTTGACGAGTTCTGCGGTGATGGCCATGGGTCGTGATGGGGAATAGGGAACTGGAGGAGGAGAGGGCGGGAGGATGCGCCGCCCTCGCTACACACACAAAACGCCGGCCGGGACGAGCCCTGACCGGCGTTGGCGCCGCGGGTCCGTGCGGTCAGACCGACGCGGGCGTGGCTGATTCGGGCTGCGACGGCGACGGCGACGCGGCGGCCGACGGCGCGGCACGCAGCGGGCGCTGCTGGGCGCGCAGCGGCTCGCGCGACTCGCCGCCCTGGCCCTCGTCGGTCGGCTGCTCGGGTTCCGCGGCCTCGCGCATGCCCCGGCCGGCGATCACGGCGTCGGCGATGCGTGACGCGAAGAGGCGGATGGCCCGCAGCGCGTCGTCGTTGCCCGGGATGGCGTAGTCGACCTGGTCGGGGTCGCAGTTGGTGTCGACGATCCCGATGATCGGGATCTTGAGCTTGCGCGCCTCGTCGACGGCGATCTGCTCGTGCCGCGTGTCGACGATGAAGACCACGTCGGGCAGCCGATCCATGTGGCGGATGCCGTCGAGGTTCTTCTGGAGGCGGCGCTTCTCCTTGTCGAGGCGGGCGATCTCCTTCTTCGAGAGGATCTCGTACCGGCCGTCGGTTTCCATCGCCTCGAGGTCGCGCAGGCGCGTGAGGCTCTTCTGGATGGTGGAGAAGTTGGTGAGCAGGCCGCCCAGCCAGCGCTGGTTGATGTAGAACATCCCGCAGCGGGTGGCTTCTTCCGCGATTGCATCCTGCGCCTGCCGCTTGGTGCCGACGAACAGCAGGGTGCGGCCCTCGGCAGCCATCTGCATCACGAACTGCTCGGCCTCGCGGAACAGGCGCGCGGTCTTGCCGAGGTCGATGATGTAGATACCATTGCGCTCGCCGAAGATATAGGGCTTCATCTTCGGGTTCCAGCGCCTGGTTTGATGGCCGAAGTGCACGCCGGCCTCGAGCAGGTCTTTGACAGCAATCGGGGTCAAGAAGGTTCCTCCACCAGAATCGTCGCGGGGCGTCCAGACGCCTCCCGCATGTCTGCGATTAACGCTTGCTGAACTGGAACCGCTTCCGGGCGCCAGCCAGGCCGTACTTCTTTCGTTCCTTGGCGCGCTGATCACGCGTCAGCAGCCCGGCCTTCTTCAGGGGGCTGCGCAGCTCGCCGTTGTACAGGCAGAGTGCGCGCGCGATGCCCAGGCGCAGGGCGCCGGCCTGCCCCGAGATGCCGCCACCCGCGGTGGTGGCATAGATGTCGAACTTGTCGAGGGTCTCGGTGAGCACGAGCGGCTGCCGCACCTGCAGGCGCAGCGACTCGGTGTTGACCGCATCGTCGAACGCGCGCTGGTTGATCGTGATGCTGCCGGTGCCGGGACGCAGGAACACGCGCGCGGTGGACGACTTGCGACGGCCCGTGCCGTAATACTGGATGACTGACACGATTACTGCACCTCGAGGGTCTGGGGCTTCTGGGCCGCGTGCGGATGATCGGCGCGTTCGTACACGTTCAGCTTGCGATACATCTGGTCGCCGAGCTTCGTCTTCGGCAGCATCCCGCGCACGGCTTCCTCGACGAGACGCACCGGACGCCGCTGACGCAGGTCCTTGGCGCGCACCTCGCGCAGGCCACCCTCGTAGCCGCTGTGATAGCGGTACATCTTCTGGGTTTCCTTGTTGCCGGTCAGGACGGCCTTGGCCGCGTTGACCACGATCACGTGGTCGCCCATGTCGAGAAACGGGGTGTAGGCGGGCTTGTGCTTGCCCTGCAGCACCGACGCCGCGAGGCTGGCCACGCGACCGAGCGACTTGCCAGCCGCGTCGATGACGTGCCACCGACGCTCGACGGCCGTGGCGCTCGGAATGAACGTGCTCATGATGACTCGTAGGCTCCTTGCCGACAGACGGCAAAAGGAGATGCTACGCG
>JBIQIB010000026.1:4037-11060 GCA_044508265.1 Acidobacteriota bacterium | reverse complement strand
CGGCCACCGCCCTCGATTGAGGCTCCTGCAAACCCTGCCGATATTGCTCTAGAACGAGTTGCACTTCTGGCTGGCACCGCCCTTGCTCTACGGTCGGGCTGGTTACGAAGCTGCGCCACCGGCGCCGCCGCCAGGCAACGCGGCGAATACAAATCTGTCACTGGGTGAGGCTGCCGTGCTGTTCCGGAAACAGAAACCTGTCGTGGGGCTCGACATCGGGTCGTCGGCCGTCAAGGCCGTCGAGCTGAAGCCGGCCGGCAAGCAGCACAAGGTCGTGTCCTTCGGCGTCGAGCCGCTGCCCTCCGACGCCATCGTCGACGGGGCCATCATCGACGGCGCCGCCGTCGCCGACGCCATCCGCCGGCTGTTCGAGGCGCGGCAGATCAAGACGCGCGAGGTGGCGGCCTCCCTCTCGGGCAACGCCGTCATCGTCAAGAAGATCACGCTGCCGGCCATGAGCGACACCGAGCTGGCCGCGTCCATCGCGTGGGAGGCCGAGCAGTACATCCCGTTCGACATCCAGGACGTCACGCTCGACTACCAGGTGCTCAGCCGTCCCGAGAAGGGCGCCGAGGCGGGCACGATGGACGTCCTGCTCGTCGCCGCCAAGAAGGAGACGATCGCCGACTACACAGGCGTCATCGCCCAGGCCGGCCGTATCCCCGCCATCGTGGACGTCGACGCCTTCGCGCTCCAGAACGCGTACGAAGCCAACTACGCCGACCGCGAGGCCACGGTCGTCCTGCTGAACGTCGGCGCCAGCGCCACCACCGTCAACATCGTCCGCGGGGACCAGTCGCTGTTCACGCGCGACGTGCCGGTGGGCGGCAACGCCTACACCGAGGCGCTCCAGAAGGACTTCCAGATCCCGCAGGAGAGCGCCGACCTGCTCAAGCGCGGCATCCCCGTCGACGGCCTCGACCCCATCCAGGCGCAGCCCACGCTGCAGATGGTGACCGAGTCGCTGCTGCTCGAGGTGCAGAAGACCCTCGACTTCTTCCGGGGCACCTCCGGCAACGACCAGATCGACAGAGTGCTCCTGACCGGCGGCTGTGCCCAGGTGGACGGCCTGGCCGCCGCGCTGCAGGAGCGGCTCGGCATCACCGTCGAGCCGTTCGAGCCCTTCAAGACGATTCGCTTCGAGGCCGAGAAGTTCGGCCTGCCGTCGGTGGCCGACGCCATGGCCACGTCGGCGGTCGCCGTGGGCCTCGCCCTGCGGCGGGTAGGTGACCGATGATTCGCATCAACCTTCTTCGTGTCGAGACGGCCCCGGCTGGCCCGTCGGTCTTTCAGGGGCTTGCCGCCAACCGCCTGCACATCGCCGGCGGCCTGATCGTGACGGGCGCGCTGGCCGGCATCGGCTGGTGGTACACGTCCACGCAGGCGCAACTGGCCGCCGCGGGCGTCGCCATCCAGCAGGCGCAGGCCGAACGCCAGCGCCTGACCGCCGTGCTCGAGCAGATCGAGCAGTTCGAGGCGCAGCGCACGCAGCTGCAGCAGCGCGTGGCGCTCATCGAGCAGCTCCGCACCGGGCAGCACTCGCCGGTGACGCTGCTGGATCAGGTCAGCCGCAGCCTGCCGGAGCGGCTCTGGCTCACGGGCCTCCGCCAGGCGGGCGCCACCGTCACCATCGACGGCCGCACGACGACGCTCACGTCGCTGTCCGACTTCATCGGCAACCTCGAGAGCTCGGGCGCCTTCACCAGGCCCGTCGAGATCGTCACGAGCGAGGTCCAGCAGACGGGCGGCATCGACATCGTCCACTTCCAGGTGAAAGCCACCTTCCCGCTCGGTGACCCGCAGGCGGCCGCCCCCGAGGCCTCCGCCGCACCCGCCAAGAGGAGCCGGTCATGAAGCTCGGACTGGAGACGACCCCCTGGTGGGGCCAGCTGCTGCTGTACGTGCTGCTCGGCGCGGGCGCGGTGGCGGGCTACTACTACCTCTACCACGTCGATCTCGAGGCGCAGCTGGCGCGACAGGAGCAGCAGCTGCAGACGCTCCAGACCGAAGTGGCCCGGGCGCAGGCCCAGGAGCGCCGCCTGCCGGAGTTCCGCGCCGAGGTCGCCGATCTCGAAGGCCGGCTGCAGGCGCTCAAGGCGGTGCTGCCGGAGCAGAAGGACGTCGGCGAGCTGCTGCGCCGCATCCAGACGCTCGCCACCCAGTCGAGCCTGACCATCCGCGGCTTCAAGCCGCAGGCCGTGGCCGTGAAGCAGCAGCACGCCGAGTGGCCGATCTCGCTGACGCTCGAGGGGCAGTACCACGACCTCGGCACCTTCTTCGACAAGGTCAGCCGGCTGCCGCGCATCATCAACATCACCGGCATCGACATCAAGGCTAGCGACCAGCGCACGGCAGACGCGTCCCTCGCGACCATCGCCGCCGACTGCACCGTCACCACCTTCGTTCTCTCGGACCCGGCCGCGGCGCCTGCCGGCCGTGGCGCAGCGGGTCGCTCACGCGCGGCCGGCGCCCGTCCGCCCGCCGCGGCCCGCTGAGGAAGCCATGCGCACGACCGTCATCGTTCCCGCACTGACCATCACCTGGACGCTCGCCGTGGCCGCCCCATCCGGCGCGCAGCCGCCGGCGACGCCGGCCACGCCCGAGGCGACGTCCGCGCGTGCCGCCGCCGAGCGCAGCGCGTACGACCCCGCGGGCCGTCGCGATCCGTTCGTGAGCCTCGCGCTGTCCGGCGCGGCGCTGCCGGCGGGCGACCGCCCGGCAGGCGTCGGCGGCCTGCTCATCTCCGAACTCACCCTGCGCGGCATCGTGCAGTCGCAGGAGCGGCTGCTCGCCACCGTGCAGGGGCCCGACAAGCGTGCCTACACCGTCGCCAACGGCGAGCGACTGCTGGACGGCACGGTCAAGGTGATCACGGCGGATGCCGTGGTCTTCGTGCAGCGGGTGGACGACCCGCTGTCGCCCATCAAGCAGCGCGAGATCCGCAAGACACTTCGCACAACCGAGGAGAACCGATGATGCGCCCGCGTACGCCGCTCCTTGCCGCGGGCCTCTGGACGCTGGCTGCCGTGGTCCCGCTGGGACTTGCGGCCGCCGACGCCCCGATGCCCGCAGGAAAGGCGCGCTTGCTGGTCCAGGACGGACCGTCCGCACAGGCTGCACTGCCCGACGACAGCACAGGCGCTGGCGCGGCGCAGGACGCCGGGCGCGCGACCGCCCTCACCGAGATCACCGTCACCGAAGAGCAGGGCGACGTGCTCGTCCGCCTCGCCGGCGACGGCCGCCTGACGGCCTCGAGCGTGCAGGTGCCCGACGGCGCGCCCCCGCGTCTCGCGCTCGACTTCACCGGCGTGACGATGAAGACGCCGCCGCGCGTCGTCGTCGACAAGGGGATCGTGCGCCGCGTACGCGTCGCGCGGTTCTCGGCGACGCCGCTGGTCACCCGCGTGGTGCTCGACCTGCGGGGCACGTTCCTCTACAAGGTGCGTCCGGCCGACGACCAGCGCGCGCTGATCGTCACGATCGGCGACCCGCAGCAGCGCGCCCGCCGCGACGACGAGGCGATCTCGCGCACGTTCGCGACGGTGAGCGCGCAGGCGCCCGGCACGGCGCCGGCGGCCACCGCGGCGCGATCCACCCAGGCGCCCGAACCGCGCACGCCCGCGCCGTCCCCGGCACCGCCGCCGTCCGCCTCGACGCCTTCTCCTGCGCCGGCCCCGACGACGGCCACGGCGAGCGACGCGGCAGCGCCGACGCCGCGCGTCGCGCCGGGTACGGTCGACGCAGTCGCCGGCAGGGACGCCGCCGCAGCCACGCCCGAACGGCTGCCCGTCGCGCGCGTGTCCGCAGACGACCTGGCGCAGGCCGCCTGCGACACGGCGATCTCGACCTATCCAATCAGCATGGACTTCGACGGCGTCGACCTGAAGGCCATCCTGCGCACGTTCTCGGAAGTCGCTGGCGTCAACCTCGTCATCGACCCGAGTGTCGACGGCACGGTCAACGTCAAGCTGAAGGACGTGCCGTGGAACCAGGCGCTTGCCGTGGTCCTGCGCACCAACGGGCTCGCGTGCGTCCCCGTGGGCTCCATCGTCCGCATCACGCCGCGGGGCACGCTGACGCAGGAACTCAGCGAAAGCACCAAGCTCCGGCAGGCACAGGCCGACGAGGAGCGCAACAGGCTGCGGCAGACCCGCGTCGTGCAGCTCTCCTACGCGAAGGCCAAGGACGTGGCGCCGCTCATCGAGCGCACGGCGCTGACGCCGGGCTTCGGCACCTGGCAGGTGGACGAGAAGACGAACCTGCTCATCCTCAACGACCTGCCCGGCGCCATCACCGAGGCGGAGACGCTGATTGCGCAGCTCGACGCCGCACCGACCCAGGTCGAGATCGAAGCGCGCATGGTGCTGACGACCAGCGACTTCGCCAAGCGGCTCGGCGTGCGGCTCGCTGCCGGCGCGCGGGCGACGCCGGAGCTGGGCAACACGACGAACATGGGGTTCCCGAACGCCATCACGGCGGTCGGCGGAACCGGGCCGGCCTCCACGCAGATGCCGCGCGACTCGATCAGCGTCCTGATGGACGCGATCAACGGCTCGATCAGCCTCGACGTCGCGCTCGCGGCCATCGAGCGCGAGGAGAACGTCAAGATCATCCTGCGCCCGCGCGTGGTGACGCAGAACAACACGACGGCCGTCATCACGCGTGGTGAAGAGATTCCTTACACGACGGTGGCGGCGCCGCCGGCCGGCGGAGGCGAGGGCGTGCAGATCCTGCAGCCCATCCCGCAGGTGCAGTTCAAGAACGCGGCCCTGACGCTGTCGGTCACGCCGCAGATCACCGCGGCCGACACCGTCATCCTCGACGTGGACGTGGACAACGGCTCGCCGGGCACGCCGCAGCCGAACGGCAACATCTCCATCAACACGCAGCGCGTCCAGACGCGCGTGCTGGTGGCCGACGGCGGGACGACGATCATCGGCGGCATCTCCGAGTCGATCGAGCGTCGCACCGAGGAGCGCACGCCGCTCCTGCACCGCATCCCGCTGCTCGGCAACCTCTTCAAACAGCACGACGACGCGTCGGCGACCGACGAACTGCTCGTCTTCATCACGCCGCGCATCCTCAGGAACGGGGGACCGGTCAAATGACACGCATCACACCATTCTCGGGCCTGCGCCGCCCCTGGACTGGTCTGCTGGCCACTGCCGCGCTCGTCGCCGTCACCGGCGCCGGCTGCAGCGAGACGGTCCGGACCGGCCAGTCACCGGCCTACATGATCATCGACCGCATCGACGGGTCGTCGGGCGCCAGCGCGTCCGAGCCGTTCACGGGCGTCCTGCGCTCCGACGTGCAGACCAAGGGCAGCGTGTACGAGGACAACGGCCGCGTGTCGCTGCGCCTGGCGCTCAAGAACGTCAACAGCGCGACGGGCCCGACGACCAACAACCAGATCACGCTCAACAGGTATCGCGTCGAGTTCCGGCGTACCGACGGGCGCAACACCCCTGGCGTGGACGTGCCGTATCCGTTCGACGGCGCCATTGCCGTCACGGTGACGGACCAGCAGGTGCAGGCGGTGTTCTCGCTCGTGCGGGTGCAGGCCAAGCTCGAAGCGCCGCTCGTGACCCTCAGGGGCGGCGGCGGCGCGCTCGTCATCTCGACCATCGCCGACGTGACGTTCTTCGGCAAGGACCAGACAGGCCGCGACGTCACCGCGACCGGGTCGATCAGCGTCAACTTCGCCGACTGGGCGGATCCCGACTAGGCCAGGTGCAGCCATGATGACCGCACGACGTATCTCAGTCCTCTCGTTCGCGCTGGTGGGCGCCTGGACGCTGTCGGCCTGCACCAGCAAGCCGGACACGCCACGGGCGACCGGGCCTTCGGAGCTCGGGCTTTCACTGCAGGTGCAGGCGTCGCCGGACGTCCTCTCGACCGACGGCCTGTCCACGTCCCAGATCGTGGTCAACGCCCGCGGGCCGCAGGGCGAGCCGAGGGCCGGCGTGCCCCTCCGGGCCGACATCTACGTGGGCAACTCCATCGTCGATCTCGGCAAGCTGTCGGCCAAGTCGAACACGACGGGGCCCGACGGCCGCGCGACGTTCGTCTACACGGCGCCTCCCGGCGGCTTTGCCAACAACCCCGACCTCGGCAACGTGGTGCACGTAGGCGTCACGCCGCTGAGCGGCGACTACACCAACGCCGTGGCGCGCACGGTCGCCATCCGCCTCGTCCCCCTCGGCGTCATCGTCTTTCCGGGGCAGCCGATTGCCGACTTCACGTGGCGGCCCACCGAGCCGTACGAGAACGAGGAAGTGACGCTCGACGCCGGCATGTCGCGCGACTGCCCGCTCACGGCGCAGGCGCCCACCGACTGCTTCGACAGCCCGTCGCTGCAGTACGAGTGGAACCTCGACGACAGGAACATCACGCTGCGGGGCCGCGTGATCAAGTACACGTTCCCGCGTCGTGGCGACTATTTCGTGAAGCTGACGGTGACCAACGCCCTCGGAAACAAGGTGGCGGTCACCAAGCAGATCGACGTGCTCCAGCGCTTCTGACGCGCGTATCCCCGGGGGCCAGGCATGTCCACAGCGAATCCGCTCGACGAACTCCGGCGGCGGCTCGGCAACGGGCCGGCGCCGGGCGCCTTCGCGGCGCTCGCCGAAGAACACCGGCGCTCGGGCCGCCTCGACGAGGCGGTCAGCGTGTGCCGTGAGGGGCTCGAGCGCTACCCGACCTACGTGTCGGCACGCGTGACCCTCGGGCGTGCGCTGCTCGACCTCGGGGACGCCGCAGGCGCCATCGGTGAACTCGAGCAGGCCGTCGAGCAGGCTCCCGACAACCTGGCTGCCGTGAAGGCGCTCGACGCTGCACGGGCGGCGCTCGCGCGTCAGGGCCACGAGACGGCACCGGCGACTGCGGACGCGCCGGAGGACGGACTCCCGGCCGCCATCGCACAGGACGTCGAGCCGGTCGTCCCGGGACCGCCGTCGCTGGCGTGGCTGACCGCCGACCCGGTGGAGACACCGTGGGAGGTGGAGTCGCTGTCGGCCGACGCCC
>JBIQIB010000026.1:0-3937 GCA_044508265.1 Acidobacteriota bacterium | reverse complement strand
CCGGTCGCGGCGGAAGACCCCGGCGACGCGCCGCCCGACGGCCTCGCGGCCTCGGCCGACGAGCACGAGCCTGAGCAGGAAAGGGCGGCCGCCGGCGATCCGCTGGCTGCGTGGACCGGTCTCGCCGATGCGCCTGCCCGCAGCGACACGGGCGACTGGGGGGCATGGGTGGACGCGTCGCTCGACGAGGTGTTCGAGCAGCGTGCCTCCGCCGACGTGCCGGCGTCCCTGGTGTCCGTCGCCGGGCCTGCCGTACCGCCGGACCGCCTGACGACGGCCGAGGGCGCCCCGGCACCGCCCGCCGACGCCGTGCCGCCATCGCTGCGGACGCTCGAGACGCTGCTGCTGGCCATTCGCGCGCGCCGTGCGGCCCTGGCCCAGCGGCGGCCTGGCGTAGACTAGCGCGGCGTGCCCGCCGACCCCGTCGACGTCTTTCCGTTCGCCGCCCGGCTCGACCGCGTGGCCGGGCGCCTCGCGGCCAGCGGCCTCGACGCGCTCCTCGTCACACGGCTGACGAACCTTCTCTATCTCTGCGGCCTCGACACGTCGTCTGCTGTCGGGCTGCTCACGCCTGACGGCCGCCTGCACGTGTACACCGACTCCCGGTACCGTGCCGCGCTCGAGCGCGAGCGCGAGCGCGTAGGGCCGCGCCTCGAGTCGCACATCCTCGACAGCGCGAACTGGGCCGGGCCCGTCGTCGCGACGCTTGCCGCCAGCGGCGGTACGGTGCTCGGCGTGGAGGACGATCACCTCTCACTCGGCAGCGCCCGCCGTCTCGAAGACACGGCCCGGCGCGTCGGACACGCCGTGACGCTCGTGCCGGCGGGCGGCACCGTCGAGGCGCTGCGGCTGGTCAAAGACGACGTCGAGCTGGCGATCCTGAAGGAGGCCGGCGCCCGCCTGTCGGACGTGGCGCGCGCGATCCTGACCGAGGGCGTGATCGCCGTGGGCCGGCGCGAAGACGAAGTGGCCGCCGACGTGGACGCCCGCGTCCGCCGGGCGGGATTCTCGCGGCCGGCCTTCGAGACGATCGTGGGCAGCGGGCCGAACAGCGCGCTTCCGCACGCGCGTCCCACCAGCCGCAGGCTCGAGCGCGACGACCCTGTCGTACTGGACTTTGGGGGCGTCTTCCGTCGATACTGCGTGGACTTGACGCGAACCCTCTGTCTGGGGCGCGCGTCGCCGGCCCTCGAACGCATGCACACAGCCGTGGCGGAGGCGCAACAGGCAGCCCTGGCGGCTGTCGCACCGGGCATCGCGCCGACGGCCGTGGACGCCGCCGCGCGTCGCGTGCTGACTGCTGCCGGCCTTGGAGAGGCGTTCGGGCACGGGACGGGCCATGGGCTCGGGCTCGACGTCCACGAAGCGCCGAGACTCGGACGGCCTCGGACCGACGAACCCGACGAGCCGGCGCTCGTTGCCGGGGTCGTGTGCACCATCGAGCCAGGGGCCTACGTCGTCGGGACCGGTGGCATCCGGATCGAAGACGACGTCGCCGTGACGGCGACAGGCGCCGCGCTCCTCACGGACGTGCCGTCCGGGTGGCCATCCGCGTATTGACCATGACTCTCGACGAAATCAAGCAGATCCTCGACCTGGTGCGCGAGAACGACCTCTCCGAGTTCGAGCTCGAGCAGGACGGCGTGAAGCTGCGCGTGCGCAAGCGCGGCAGCGAAGCGCCGACGCTGATGGTCAGCGACGCCCCCGCCGCCGTGCCCGCCAACGGGGCGCAGGCGGCCACCGCACCGGCCACGGGCGCGGCCACCACGGCCGCCGCGGCTGCCTCCCCGGATCAGGGCGACACCGGCGCCGGCGAGACGGAGGGCGTCGAGCTCGCCGTCGTGAAATCGCCCATCGTCGGCACGTTCTACCGGACGCCCGAGCCCAATGCGCCGCCGTTTGTGAACGTCGGCGACCACGTCCGCAAGAACCAGGTCCTCTGCATCATCGAGGCGATGAAGCTGATGAACGAGATCGTCTCGGAGTACGACGGCGAGATCGTCGAGGTGTTTGTCGAGTCGGGGCAGCCCGTCCAGTACGGCGAGCGGCTGTTTGCGATAAGGGCGAGCTAGCGACCGGTGTTCAAGAAGATCCTGATTGCCAATCGCGGCGAGATCGCGCTGCGCGTCATCTGCGCGTGCCGCGAGCTCGGCATCAAGACCGTCGCGGTATGGTCGGAGGCCGACGAGCACAGCCTGCACGTCCGCTTCGCCGACGAGGACGTCTGCATCGGCCCGCCGCGCAGTGCGGAGAGCTACCTCAACGTGCCGGCGATCATCAGCGCGGCCGAGATCACCGGCGCCGAGGCCATCCACCCCGGGTACGGGTTCCTGTCCGAGAGCGCCTACCTCGCCGAGGTCTGCGAAGCCTGCCACATCAAGTTCATCGGCCCGACGCCGAACGTCATCCGGCTCATGGGCGACAAGTCGCGTGCGCGCCGCGTGATGAAGAAGGCCGGCGTGCCCATCCTGCCGGGCAGCGACGGCCCTGTGGACGACGAGGAGCACGCGCTCAAGGTGGCGCGTGAGCTCGGCTACCCGGTGATCATCAAGGCCTCCAACGGCGGCGGCGGGCGCGGCATGCGCATCGTCCGGCATCCCGAGGAGCTTGGCCAGCTGCTGCGCACCGCGCAGCGCGAGGCCCAGAGCGCCTTCGGCGCCGGCGACGTGTACCTCGAGAAGTACGTCGAGGCGCCGCGGCACATCGAGTTCCAGATCCTCGGCGACCACCACGGATCGGTCGTGCACCTCGGCGAGCGCGAGTGCTCGGTGCAGCGCCGCCACCAGAAGCTCATCGAAGAGGCGCCCTCGACGACCATGCCCGAGAAGGTGCGGCGCAAGCTGGGAAGCGCCGTCGTGGACGCGGCCCGCGCGGTGCAGTACACCAACGCCGGCACCTTCGAATTCCTGATGGACGCCCAGGAGAACCTGTACTTCATCGAGGCCAACACCAGGCTGCAGGTGGAGCACGGCGTCACCGAGATGGTCACGGGCATCGACATCGTCAAGGAACAGATCAGGATCGCGGCAGGGGAGCGGCTGTCGTTCAAGCAGAGCGACCTGCGCATCAACGGCCATGCGATCGAGTGCCGCATCAACGCCGAGCACCCCGAGCGCTTCACCCCGAGCCCCGGCCACATCGACGTGTTCAGCGTGCCCGGCGGGCCCGGTGTGCGCATCGACACCTTCGCGCATACCGACTGCGACGTGCCGCCGTACTACGACTCGCTGATTGCGAAGTTCATGGCGCACGGCCGGTCGCGCGAGGAGGCGATGGCCCGCATGCGCCGCACCCTCGAGATGACCGTCATCGAGGGCATCCACACCACGGTGCCGATGCACCTGAAGGTGCTCGACGATCCCGACTTCCAGGCCGGCCGCATCTCGACCGCCTTCATGGACCGCTTCGCACAGTCCTCCAAGGCCCTTGACCGGACCGCGTGAGCCGCTGGCGCTGCCGTCGCGCCTCTACGCCATCGTGGACGCCGATGCCTGCGCGGCAGCAGGCTACGACGTCGTCGAGTTCACCGACGTGCTGCTCGGCGAGGGCGTCCGCCTGCTGCAGCTGCGTGCCAAGCAGGCCCCGCCGCGCGACGTGCTCGGCTGGGCCGACGCCCTCGCGGCGCGCGTCCACGCCATTCCGGGTGCGCTGTTCGTGATCAACGATCGCGCGGACGTGGCGCTGGCCGCCGGCGTCCCGCACGTGCACGTCGGCCAGGACGATCTCGCTCCCGTGGACGTCCGGAATCTGCTTGGCCCGCACGGCGTCATCGGCCTCTCGACGCACACCCCCACGCAGATCGAGGAGGCGCTCGAGGCGCCCATCGACTACGTCGCCGTTGGTCCGGTCTTCGGCACCGTCACCAAGGACACCGGCTACGACCCGGTCGGCCTCGACCTCGTCCGGCACGCGTCGGCGGCCGCCGCGGCCGCACGCG
>JBIQIB010000001.1:103827-109028 GCA_044508265.1 Acidobacteriota bacterium | reverse complement strand
GGGTTGCAGTTCCTGCTACGTCCAGCACAGGAGACCTGACCCCAGAACAGGTACGTTCCGAGACCTGACCCCAACGAGCGCTGATCTCGAGACCTGACCCCACCGCCACGCGCTATCATGAGCGGCATGGACGGGCTCAAGGGGAAGGTCGCACTCGTCACAGGCGCGGCATCCGGACTCGGCGAAGCCATCGCGCGGGCGCTCGCGGCCAGGGGCACGACCGTCGTCCTGACGGACATCAACCTCGACGGCGCCGAGCGCATCGCCAGCGAGATCACCTCGGCGGGCGGTACGGCCAGCGCCGTCCGTCAGGACACGGCCAGCCCTGCAGACGCCGAACGCGTCGTGCAGCATGCCGTGCAGGCCTACGGCGCGCTCCACTTCGCCGTCAACAACGCCGGCATCGGCGGCGCGCAGGCCCCCGCCGGCGAGACCGACCTCGCCGACTGGCAGCGCGTCATCGACATCAATCTCAATGGCGTCCTGTACGGCATGCGCTACCAGATCCCGGCCATGCTCGCGGCCGGCCCCCGCGCCTGCGCCATCGTCAACATGGCGTCGATCCACGGCACCGTCGCCGCCATCGGCAACGGGGCGTACACCGCCGCCAAGCACGGCGTCGTCGGGCTGACGAAGAACGCGGCAGCCGAGTACGGACCGCAGGGCCTGCGCATCAACTGCGTCGGTCCGGCGTACATCGACACGCCGCTGCTGGCCGGCCTGTCAGACGACATCCGCCAGCAGCTCGTCGCGCGACACCCGCTCGGCCGTCTCGGCCGCGCCGACGAAGTCGCGCCGCTCGTCTGCTTCCTGCTGTCCGACGAAGCCTCGTTCATGACCGGCGGTTACTACCTCGTGGACGGCGGCTATACGGCGGTCTGACCTGACGTCCGACCCCCCGGGCGATGCGCCGCACCGCGCTCCCCACCTGATCGCGACGACGTCGCACCAGCCGATCGCCACACCGCCGCCCTGACCATCACTCCGCCACATGCCGCCAGTCGTCCCTGACCCGAACGCCATCAAGAGCTTCAAGGACGAGGCCGCCCTCGAGCGGTGGCTGCGCCGCCATCACGACAGCGCGCAGGAGCTGTGGCTGCGCGTCTACAAGAAGGGGTCCGGCATCGCCAGCGTGACCACGCAGCAGGCCCTGGACGTCGCGTTGTGCTGGGGCTGGATCGACGGGATTCGCAAGTCGCTCGACGCCGAGTCGTTCCTGCAGCGTTACACGCCGCGCCGGCCGAAGAGCCTCTGGAGTCAGGTCAACCGCGAGCACGTGGCGCGCCTGATCGCGGCAGGCCGCATGACGCCAGCGGGATTGCGACAGGTGGACGCCGCCAGGGCCGATGGCCGGTGGGACGCTGCGTACGCGCCGATACGCACCGCGTCGGCCGAGTCCATCCCGGACGACCTGCGTGCCGCGATTGAGGCCGTCCCTGCGGCGCTCGCAACCTTCCGCACGCTGTCGCGCCAGAATCTCTTCGCGCTGGCCTTCCGCACGAACAGCATGAAGACGGCCGCCGGCCGCGCCAGGAAGATCGCGTCGCTCGTCGCGATGCTCGAGCGCGGCGAGACGATCGTGCCCCAGCGCCAGCGCCAGCGCTGATCCGCGGCACGCGCACGTCACACCCTGGCGTACCTCACGCGACGACGGGCGCCGCAAACGCGGGACTCGTCACCAGCGCCGCCGCGCCGCGCAGACGCGGATGCTCGCCGAGCGGCACGACGACGATCTCGCACGCACCGGCATCGGGCACCAGCGCACAGGCGCGCATCGCCTCCTGCACGGCGGGCAGCACCAGGCCCCACCCCTGCGTGATCTCGCCGCTCATGTAGAGCCGCGCGGGCTCCACCGCCTTGACGATCGTCGCAAGCCCGCGCCCGAGGTAGAGGCCGGTCTCGCGCAGCGTCTCGATGGCGCGCGTCTCGCCCGCCTGCGCGCGCTCGACGATCGCCGGCACCGTGAGACGGGCGTCGCGGTCGTCGCGCCACGAAGGATCGGCACCGAGATAGCGCGCGACGGTTGCCGATACCGAGACGTACGCCTCCCAGCAGCCCTGCTGCCCGCAGGCACACCGCGGGCCGTCCATGCTGAGCGGCACGTGGCCGAACTCGCCTGCACCGTTGCGTGCCCCCCGCAGCAGCTGCCCGTTCAACGCCAGGCCCACGCCGACGCCATCCGACGCGTTGACGAAGGCCACCAGGCCCTCCACGTCGGCGTCGCCTCGCACCGCCCACACCTGCGCGAGCACGCACGCCTTGACCGAGTTCTCGACGACGACGGGAAGGCCCGTCGCCTCCTGCAGCGGCTCGCGGACGTCGACGTTCTTCCACCCGAGCGTCGGCGCCAGGCGCAGCCGTCCGCTCTCGATGTCGACGAGGCCGGCGACGGCGACGCCGATGCCGAGGCACTGCCCCACTTCCGGATGGCTGCCGAGCAGCCGCGTGATGTGGTCGGCCAGCTGCGGGACGACATCGGCCTGTGACAACCGTGGCAGTTCCTCGATGTCGAGCAGC
Source organism: Acidobacteriota bacterium (assembly GCA_044508265.1). Classification (GTDB taxonomy): domain Bacteria; phylum Acidobacteriota; class Vicinamibacteria; order Vicinamibacterales; family Vicinamibacteraceae; genus JAEZDP01. Next base: position 106,511 of record JBIQIB010000001.1, on the reverse strand, counting down.
GGACGGCCCAGGGGATCGGTGACCTGCACGAGCGTGCGGCTCGCGCTGATGTCCACGGCCACGGCGCAGCGCTGCCGCGTCTCGATGTACAGGTGCTGCGGCTTGCGGCCGCGCTTGCTGTCGCCCTTGGCGCCTTCGAAGATCTGGCCGGCGTCGATGAGGTCCTGCACGATCCGGGTGATGGCGCCTCGGCGGACGCCCATCAGGCGGGCGAGCTCCGCCCGGGAGATGGGCTCGCGCGTGCGTACGAGGTTCAGGGCGATCTGCCTGTTGATCTCGCGCGAGGTACCTCGACGTGCAATCCGGAAGGCGGTGGGGCTGATACGGCGCATGGCGCGACGTCCGCGTGCCCGGGATTATGGGCCAGAATGGTCGCGCAGTGACAATCTGGAACGCGCGGGCCGCGTCGGCACTCTGCGGCCCGGGTGGACGAACGATCGTGCGTGCGGCGACGCTCGGGGCGTCGCTCGTGGCCGCCGTGGGCCTCGTCGCCACGCCGTCGGGTCGGCCGGCGGCGGACGCGCTGGCGGCGCCGCGCGTGCAGCAGCCCGCACCTCCGCCGGAGACGCCCGCGGCTCTCGCAACGGCGGATGCCGGCGCGCGCGCCCGGCTGCGCGCCCTCCACGAACAGGCCGTCGCCGCCGCGCGGCGAAGCAACGACGCGACGGCGTCCGGCGCGAACAGGCGGGAGGCCCTCGCAGAGACCGCGCGGGCGCTCATCGCGCTCGCCGCCCGCCGCGACACGCCGGATATGTCGGACGCTCCAGCACTGCCGCCCGACCTCCGCACCGCGCTGGCCACCGCCGGCACCAGACTCACCACGCTGCTCGAGCGACTGCCCCTCGACGCGACGCCTGGCGCGCTGGATGCGGCACGTGCCGAGGCCGGCCTCGACGCACGGACGCTGGATGACCTGCTCGCACGTGTCGCGCGCGCGCTCGCCGACGACACGACCCTCGGGCTCACGCTGCAGGGCAGCTTCAGCCAGACACGCGCGACGCGCGAGCCCGTCACCGGCGGCCATGCCTCGGCGATGGGCCCAGCCCCGGCGTCTCCCGCGGCGACGTCCCCCGTGACGACCTCGCCGGTGCAGTTCGAGGAAGCCGCGACGCTGCCCACCCGCACGTGGGCAGGAGGTCCGACCAAGGACCACATCCTCGAGTCGGCCGGGACCGGCGTCGCCCTCTTCGACTACGACAACGACGGGTGGCTCGACATCTACCTCGTCACGGCGCCGCAACTCTCGCCGGCCCGCGAACGCCTGCCGCACCGCAATGCGCTCTACAGGAACCTTGGAGGCTGGCGTTTTGAAGACGTCTCGTCTCGCGCGGGCGTGGACCTGGCCGCCTGGGGCAACGGCGCCTGCGTCGGCGACGTGGACGGCGATGGCCTCCTCGACCTCTACGTGACCAACTGGGGGCCGGACGTCCTGTTCCGCAACACCGGCGACGGCTCGTTCGAGGACGCGACGTCGTACGCAGGGATCGCCGCGGATGGCTGGAGCACGGGCTGCGCGTTTCTCGACGCGGACGCCGACGGCGACCTCGACCTGTACGTCGCCCGTTACGTCCGCACGACGTGGGAGGAGCTCGTGCGCGCCCGGCGCACGCTCATCTGGCGCGACGGTCCGCGCATCATGGTGGGACCGGCTGGCCTGCCCGGCGAATCGGATCTGTTCTTCGAGAACGTCGGCAACGGCCGCTTCCGCGACGCCACCGCGGCGCGCGGCCTCGAGGACGCCGCCGGAGGCTACGGCTTCGCCGTCGTCACGGCCGACTTCGACGACGACGCGCAGGTGGACCTGTTCGTGGCCAACGACTCCACGCCGAACTTCCTGTACCGCAACCTGGGACGCGGGCACTTCGAGAGCGTCGGCCTGCTGGCCGGTGTCGCGGTCAACGGCGAGGCCCGTGCCCAGGCCGGCATGGGCGCCGATGCCGGCGACGTCGACGGCGACGGCCGCCTGGACATCGTCCTCACGGCGTTCGCCCACGACCGGAACACGATCTATCGCAACCTGGGCGACGGCCTGTTCGAGGACGCCGCCGTGACGCTGGGCCTTGCCGCGCCGACGTTCGTCCGCATGGGCTGGGGCGCGGTCTTCCTCGACGCCGACCTCGACGGCCGCCTCGATCTGTTCATTGCCAACGGACACATCTTCGCCGACGTGGACGACTTCCCCGCCCTCGGCGAGTCGTTCGCGCAGAAGAACCAGTTCCTGCTGAACGACGGCGGCCGCGCGTTCGTGGACGTGTCCGACACGGCAGGCGCGGGCCTGCAGGTGCAGAAGGTGAGCCGGGGCCTCGCGGTGGGCGATCTCGACAACGACGGCGACCTCGACGTCGTGGTCAGCAACATGGACGACGTGCCGACGCTCCTCGAGAACCGGCAGCAGACAGGTCACCGGTGGCTGGGCGTGCAGCTCGCGATGCCTGCGGGCAACCGGTTCGCCATCGGCGCACGCATCGAGGTCGAGGCGCAGGGCCGCACGCAGGTGCGCGAGGTCAGATCCGGCGGCAGCTATCTCTCGCAGAGCGATCTCCGCGCGTTCTTCGGCCTCGGGGCGGACGCGCGATCGGCCACGGTGGCGGTCCGCATGCCGGGCGGCGCGCGGTGGCGCTGGAACGACCTCCCCGTGGATCGCCTGCACGAGCTGACCCTCACACCGGAAGCCCGCGTCGCGG
>JBIQIB010000001.1:94735-103727 GCA_044508265.1 Acidobacteriota bacterium | reverse complement strand
TCCCGACCCGCACGCGACGTCTACCGGCCGGTCCTGCCGGAACCGGAGGCTCTCCAGCCGTTCCTCCGCCATGTCGAGCCTGGCGAGGACGCCTTCCCTCTCGAACGCGACGCGGCACTCATCGAGGCACGCCTGCAGGTCGTCGGTCGCTGGCTGCGGGACGGCGCCGCAACTGCCCAGGCACCGGCGGACGTCTTCTCGCCGGGCTTCCGCGGCACACCGACGGCAGCCCCCGACGCTGCAGCGCCGGGAGCTGGCACACCGGGCGCCACGCCACTCCACATCCGACATGTGCCCGCGCCCGACGATCCGCCGTCGCTCGACAGGGGTGCCTTTCTCGAGAGCCTCGTGCAACTGGTAACCAGCATTGAACGCGTCGTCGTGACGGAGTTCCTCGTCACCGCCATCGAGCCTCTGGACGACGGCGTCCGCACGGACGTCCGGTACGACATCGTCGGCGAGGCACGCGGCGGTGCGCGCGTGCAGCACGTCGGCACATGGCGGATCGACTGGCAGCGCGAGGCCGACGCCCCGTGGCGTGCGTCACGCTGGGAGCGGACGTCGCTCACGAGCAGCAGGTCCGCCGCGCGGCTCTTCACGGACGTCACGGCGACGGCGTTTGCCGGCGTGGCCTCGTTCCAGTCGCAGCTGACGACGCCGCTCGACGAGTGGATGGCGGCGATCGACGGCGTCCTCACACGCGACTCGAATGGCCATCACGGCGTCTCGGCCGGCGATGCCGACGGCGACGGTCTCGACGACCTCTACGTCGCGCAGCCGTCGGGCCTGCCGAACCGCCTGTACCGCGCGCGCGGCGACGGCACGTTCGAGGACGTGACGGAGCGGTCGGGAACGGGCCTCCTCGACGACACTGCCCAGGCGATTTTCGCCGACGTGGACAACGACGGCGATCAGGATCTGGTGCTGGCGGGCAGCCTGCAGCCGATGCTGCTCGTCAACGACGGCACGGGGCAGTTCACGCACGTCCCCGACGCGTTCGTGTTCGCACGGCCGCTGCAGGGCGTCCTCACCGGCGCGACGCTCGCCGACTTCGACCGCGACGGGTTCCTCGACGTGTACCTGTGCGTGTACTCGTACTTCTTCGGCGCCGGCGACGACAAGGCCGGCACGCCCGCGCCGTACCACGACGCGCGCAACGGCCCGCCCGGCGTGCTCTTCCGCAACGACGGGGGGAAGCGCTTCGTGGACGTCACGCGTGAGACCGGCCTCGACGCGGCCGGCAACGACCGCTACCACTTCGCGGCGGCGTGGGCCGACTACGACGAAGACGGCTGGCCCGACCTGCTGGTCGCCAACGACTTCGGCACGAAGAACCTGTACCGCAACCTCGGGCCGCAGCACGGACACGTGCGGTTCGAAGACGTCGCCGAGGCCGCCGGAGTCCTCGATCACGGCGCCGGCATGAGCGCGACGTTCCTCGATTACGACAACGACGGCCGCCTCGACATCTACACGGGCAACATGTGGACGGCGAGCGGCCAGCGCGTGACCGCGTCGCCGGCGTTCATGCCCGATGCGCCGGAGGACATGCGCGCGCTGTACCGCCGCCACGCGCGCGGCAACGCGCTGTTGCGCAACCGGGGCGACGGCACGTTCGAGGATCAGACGCTGGCGGCGGGCGCCGCGATGGGCCGATGGGCCTGGGCCTCCGACGCCATCGACATCGACAGCGACGGGTGCCAGGACCTCTACGTCGTCAACGGCATGCTGACGCGTGACGGCGGCGACCCCGATCTGGAGGGCTTCTTCTGGCGGCAGGTCGTCGCACGCTCGCCGCTCGCGCGCGCGAAGGGCACGCCCTACGACGATGCCTGGCGCGCCATCAACCTGCGTCTGGTGCACGGGTCGATCGCCGGCCGCCAGCGCAACGTCCTGCTGCGCAACGACTGCGCGGGCGCGTTCGACGACGTGTCGGGCGCCACGGGACTCGACCTGGAGCAGGACGGCCGCTCGTTTGCGGTGCTGGACGTCGACGCCGATGGCGATCCCGACCTTGCCGTGATGGCGGCACGTCAGGCGCCGCAGCTGCGCATCTTCCGCAACGACCATCCGCCGCGCGCGGCGATCTCGCTGCGGCTCACGGGCGCAGGCCGCAGCAACCGCGACGCTGTCGGCGCACGCGTGCGCGTCGAGACGGACACGCTGCAGAGCACGAAGCTCGTACAGGCAGGGTCGGGCTTCCTGTCGCAGCACTCACGCGAGCTCGTGTTCGGGCTCGGCGACAGCACGCAGGTGCGAAGACTGACTGTCGAGTGGCCGTCGGGAGCGCGGCAGGAGTTCACCGACGTCGCGCTCGACTCGCGGTATGCCCTCACCGAGGGCGGCACGCTGAAAGGCGCGCCGATGGTGCGACACGGCACAGGTTCGGCCGAGAGGAAGGCAGTCATGTCTTCCGCGTCGTCCGTGCCGTCTGCGTCGTGGATGTACGAGCGCTTCCCGGCCCCCGCCTTCGAGACCACTGACACGCGCGGCGTCGTGCGTACGCTCGACGCCCTGAAGGGCCGGCCCGCGGTCGTGCTGTGCGTGGACGCGTCGTCCGAGGCGTCGCGCCAGGCGCTGGCCACGCTGGCTTCCGGCACGTCAGTCCTCGCGGATGCAGGCATCGGCGTGCTCGCCCTCGTCCTCGGCGCTGCCAACGAAGGGACGCAGGACGCCGGAGCGCCTGCGCCTGGAACGGCGCTACCCGCGACCGTCAGCGGCGACGTCCCCGTCGTGTACGCGACGCGCGATGTCGCGATGTCGTGGGCGCTGCTGTACCGGCACCTCTTCATGAACCGGCAGCCGTTGCCGCTGCCCACGCTGCTGCTGCTCGATGCTGACGGCCAGGTCGCGCGCGTCTGGCGCGGGATCGTCGACGTGGACGCCATCGTGCAGGACGTACAGCAACTGGACGCGTCCCCTGCCACACGCCTCTCGCGCGCGCTGCCGTTTCCCGGGCAGTTCCTGGCGCCTGTCGCCACGCGCAACTACCTCCCGTACGGGCGCGAGCTCCTCGAGGCCGGGCTCGACGTCCCGGCCATCGAGGCGCTGCGGCTGGCCGCACAGGCGAGCCCCGCGGCGCCGACGCTCTACAGGCTCGGCACCCTGCTCGAGCGGACGGGGCGGACGGCAGAAGCACGTGCCGCGTTCGAGCGGGCGCTCGCCCTCGATCAGTCGCTGGCGGAGGCGCACAACGATCTCGGCGCGCTGCTCGCCCTCGAAGGCGATCTGGACGGCGCCATCGCCCGCTTCCGGCAGGCCCTCGCCGCGACGCCGGAGTATCCGGACGCCTTGAACAACCTTGGCTACGCGCTGCTGCTGACGGGCAGGCCTGACGAGGCCCGGCCGCTCTACGAACGCGCCCTCGAACTGCAGCCGGACTTCGCCGACGCGCTGAGCAACCTCGGCCTGCTGCTGGCGCGCGGCGGCGACCTCGAAGGCGCCGAGCGGCACTTCCGTGCGGCGCTGGGCCACCATCCGACGCACGCCGACGCGGCCAACAACCTGGCGGTGGTGCTCGTCTCCACCGGCCGTGCGGAGCAGGCCGTCACGCTGCTTGAGGCACTGCTGACCCGCGCGCCGGACGCCGAAGCCGCCTACCTGACGCTCGCGCGCGTACACCTTGCCGGCGGACGCACCGCCGACGGGCTGCGGGTGCTCGAACGCCTGCTCCAACGCCATCCCACACACCCGACGGCCCTGGCGCTGGTCCGCGAATACCGTCCGCGCTAGCGCGCCGGCCGCCCTGTCGGCACGTCGCCTTTTCCGCTTGACACGCCGCAGAGACGCTCATATAAGGGAGTTCGTCCCATTTCGTGGCAAATTGCGCACCCTTCGCGGTGCTTGAGGGGGGTTCGATGTCCTTCCAACGAAGGCTCCCGCCCGTGTGCGGAGCGTTTTCCCTCGTCCTGTGTCTGGGGATCGCTGACCTGGCCGTCGCCCAGACGACGAGTGCCTCGGTGTCCGGAACGGTAGGGGACGAACAGGGCGGCGTGCTGCCCGGCGTCATCGTCACGCTGACGAGTCGTACGCAGGGCACCACGCTCACCCAGACGACCGACGACCAGGGCCGGTTCACCTTTGCCATCGTCCGGCCCGACACCTACGCGCTCAAGGCGGAGTTGCAGGGCTTCAAGACGTTCGAGCAGACCAACGTGGTCGTGAACGCCAACGACCGGCTCTCGGTGGGCACGCTCAGGCTGCCCGTCGGCGACATCACCGAGGAAGTCACGGTCTCGAGTCGCGTCAGCGAGCTGCAGACCACGAGCGGTGAGCGGTCGTTCACGCTCGAGAACACGGCGCTCACCAACATCGCCAACAACGGCAGGCAGCTGTTCAACTTCACCACGCTGGTGCCGGGTGCCGTCCCGAACAACGCGGCCGGGTCGGAGATTGGCGACGCGGCGGGCTTCACCGTGAACGGCATGCGGCCCAACTCGAACAACGTCACCATCGACGGCGTTGCCAACATCGACACGGGCAACAACGGCGGCAACATGGCGACGACGAACATCGACTCGGTTGCCGAGTTCAAGGTGCTCACCAACGCGTACCAGGCCGAGTACGGCCGGGCCACGGGCGCGCAGATCCAGGTGGTGACCAAGAGCGGGTCGCGCGACTTCCACGGATCGGGCTACTGGTACGGCCGGCGCTCCGACTGGAACGCGAACTCGTGGACGAACAAGCGCGTGACGCCGGAGATCGAGAAGCCGAAGACGTCGCGCAACGACGCGGGCTACACGATCGGCGGCCCGGTGTTCATCCCGGGCGTCTTCAACGAGAACCGCACGCGCCTGTTCTTCTTCTTCAGCCAGGAGCACCAGCGGCGGACCGACCCGGTGTCGGAGCGTCAGACGCGCGTGCCGACGGCACTCGAGCGCATGGGCGACTTCTCCCAGAGCGTCGACTCGAGTGGCGAGCCCTTCCCGTACATCCGCGACTACACGACAGGGCTGCCCTGCGAAGAGGGCGACACGCGCGGGTGCTTCCAGGACGGCGGCGTGCTGGGCCGCATCCCTGCCGACCGGCTCTACGGCCCGGGACTCGCGGCGCTCAACATCTTTCCCGACGCCAACCTCACCGGCGCAGGCAGCGGCCTGAACTTCACGAGCCAGGACCCGAACAGCTCGCCGCGGCGTGAAGACCTGCTGCGGCTCGACTACCAGGCGACCGACCAGTGGCGCATCACCGGCCGCTACATGAAGACGACGCAGGATCTGCTGCAGGCGTACGGCACCACGTGGGCGGGCAACGGCAGCGACCAGCTGCCGACGCCGGTGCTGTTCCGCAACCCCGGCTCCAACTACATGCTGTCGGCCACCGGGATCCTCAACGACACGACGTCGATCGAGCTGAGCTGGGGCCGTGCGAACAACTCGCTGAACTACGATCTGCAGCTCGACTCGCTGCGCCGCAGCAACGCGGGCCTCACGAACTTCCCGCTGCTCTTCCCCGACGCGGTGCAGGGCGACTATGTGCCGTACTTCCAGTTCCGCGGCGGCCGCACGGACAACGCCGGGCAGTATCAGACCGACCGGGGGCCCTTCACCAACGAGAACACCACCCACGACGTCGTCGTGAACGTCACAAAGGTGTTCGGGGCGCACAACGCGAAGGCCGGGTTCTACTTCCAGCACAGCTACAAGCCGCAGAGCATCTTCGCGGCGTTCAACGGCACGGTGAACTTCGAGAACAACGTCAACAACCCGTTCGACACGGGGTTCTCGTACGCGAACGCTGCCACGGGCGTGTTCAACAGCTTCACGCAGGCGAACAAGTACGCGCTGCCGGAATGGCGCTACAAGAACATCGAGTTCTACGCGCAGGACAACTGGCGCGTGAACGGCAAGCTCACGCTCGACTACGGCGTGCGCTTCTACTACCTCACGCCGCAGTGGGACACGACGCTGCAGGCCTCGAACTTCCTCCCCGACCAGTTCGACCACGCCAACGCCGCGCGGCTGTTCACGCCGGTGTGCATCGGCGAGTCGCCATGCTCCGACGGCGACCGCCGCGGCATGGACCCGTCGCTCATCGCGGCCGGCGTCGCGCCGACGCTCGACAACACCGTGGACGGACGCTTCATCGGCCGCCTCACGCCCGGATCGGACCGCTTCAACGGGGCGTTCCAGGCCGGCGAGGGCATCAGCGAGGAACTGCAGGATGGCGCGGCGTTCAAGGTGTCGCCCCGCCTCGGCTTCGTCTACGACCTGACGGGCGAGGCAGAGACCATCATCCGCGGCGGCTGGGGCATCTTCTACGACCGCCCGCAGGGCAACATGGTGTTCGACATGATCGCCAACGCGCCCGGCGTGCTGAACTCCACGCTGCAGTGGGGGCGCCTCCAGGCGCTGACGGCCGCCGGCGGCGATCCGGACCCTACGCTGTCGCTCAATCCGACCGCCTACGACTTCCAGCCGCCGCGCGTGACGCAGTGGAACATCGGCGTGCAGCGGAAGCTGATGAACAACTTCATGTTCGACATCGCGTACGTCGGCTCGACGTCGGACAACCTGCTGCGGCAGGTGCAGCTGAACGCCGTCCCGCGCGGCGCGACGTTCCTGCCGGAGAACCAGGATCCGACCCGGGCGCCGAGCGACACGCCGGGCGCGACGGCGCTGCCCAACGACCTGCTGCGTCCGTACCCGGGCTACGGCAACATCCGCATGTGGGGATATGACGGGTACTCGAACTACCACGCGCTGCAGACCGGCATCAACCGGCGCTTCGACGACGGGCTGATGTTCTCGTTCTTCTACGTGTGGAGCAAGGCGCTGGGCATCAACAACGACGACTTCGCCGCGGGCGTGCCCAACGTCAGCGAGGAAGAGACGCGGCGGCTCGACTACTCGTACCTGTCCACCGACCGCCCGCACAACTTCGTGACCAACTTCGTCTACCAGATCCCGAACTTCACCTCGTCGCGCGGGCTCGGCCTGATTGCCAACGACTGGCAGATCTCGGGCGTGTACCGCTGGACGAGCGGCCGGCCGTACAGCATCGGCTACCAGATTCCGGGGCTGGGCTCGGCGAACCTCACGGGCAACGACGGCAACCCGGGCGCGCGCATCGCGCTCACGTGCGATCCGGGCCGCGGCTGGAGCGGGGATCCGTACCAGCAGTTCGACACGTCCTGCTTCGCGCCGCCACAGCCCGGCAGCGACGGCGCGGAGTCGGCGCGGTACTTCGTCCGCACACCGCCCATCAACAACCTCGACCTGTCGCTGTCGAAGGTCTTCGCCGCGCCGCGGGGGATCCGCTTCGAGGTGCGCCTCGACGCGTTCAACGCGCTGAACAAGACGCAGTTCACCGGCGTCAACGCGACGGCGAACTTCGCCAGCCTGACCGACAGGACGATCACCAACCTCCCGTATGACGGCTCGGGTGCGCTGGTGCGGCCGAACGGCTTCGGCTCGATCAACGGCGTGGCCGCGCCACGGACGCTGCAGCTGGTGACGCGCGTCACGTTCTGACGCGGCTCACCCTCGCACACCTCAGAAGGGGGCGTCCACGGACGCCCCCTTCGCGTGTCTGCAGTGGCCACATCGCGGCGCGCCGCCCCCGCCCGCTCTGGCCGGCTCCTTGCATCGTCAAGGCGGAAGGAGGTGTGCCAATGAACACAAGTCCCAATCAGAGTCGTTGGGAAGACGAGGATCTGTACTGGCGCAACACGAGCCGCGAGCGCGACTACGGACGCAACCGCGACTACGAGACGCTGCAAGGCGGCTACCGGTACGGGTTCGAGAGTGCGCGCGAGCACCGGGCGCGCACGTGGCAGGACGTCGAGCCGGAACTCGAGCGCGGCTGGTCCACGTACCAGTACCGCGGCGAGAGCACCTGGGAGCAGGTGAAGGACGCCGTGCGCGACGCGTGGCATCGCGTCACGGGCCAGTCCACGCGTTAGTCGTCCGAATCGGGCCGGGTGCGTGCGCTGTCGGCGGTTGCCGACGCGCCGCGCCTGGCGCGCCGATCGGGCTCGCCGCCGTACGCCTCATGCTGCGGTGGCATGTCGGCGTTCTGCTCCGTCTCGCTCTGCACGACCGCCTCGCTTTCCTCCACACGCTCGTCCGGCGTCAGGGGGCTGTCGGCCACCGCGTCTTCCCGCTCCACCGCGTCGAGGGGCGCGCCTTTCACCGCTTCGTCATAGCCGACGTTCTGCTCGGGACGATCCTTCTCGCTCGCCGGTGGGGCCTGGCCGCCCCGCTTCTTCGGGTCCTGCGGTTGTGATGGCATGTTCTTCACTCCTTGGGTGGTGGGGTCAGGTCTCGCGACGAGGGCAGGTTGGGGTCAGGTCTCGGACGTGAATCGCCGATCCACGTCCGAGACCTGACCCCTAACCCCCTTCGCCGCGAGACCTGACCCCGCTCAGTGGACGCTCCGCCGGGCCCGACAGGACGCGGCCGTCCGGATGGAAGCGCGACCCGTGACAGGGGCAATCCCACGTGCGCTCCGCCACGTTCCAGCTCACGATGCAACCCAGGTGCGTGCAGACGGCCGAGCGCAGTGACAGCGTCCCCGCCGGGTCGCGGTAGGCGGCGACCTTGCCGCCCTCGAGCGCGAGAACCGCGCCCTCGCCCGCCTTCAGTGCCTCGAGCGGCCGCCGCTCCCCCGCCGTCAGGCGGTCGAGGACGAAGTGCGTCGGGAAGTCGACGTTCTCGGCGACGTAGCCACGGACGCCGCCGGTAATCGCGGACCGGTTCACGTCCATGGCATCGGCCCACGGCCGGCGCTCGCGGCCGCACAGCGCGTCGCGGACGATCGTCGCGGCCAGCGTGCCGAACGTCATGCCGTTGCCGGCATAGCCCGTCGCAACGTACTGGCCGTCGGCCACTTCGCCGATGAGCGGCAGGCCGTCGGTCGTTTCGATCACCTGCCCTGACCACTCGTGCGTCACCGACAGTTCCGGGCAGAGCTGCCGCGTCCAGGCCGAAAGCCGCGCGTGCGGCTCGCTCGTGTCGTCGTGCTGGCCCGTCTTGTGGTCCTCGCCTCCCGT
>JBIQIB010000001.1:72460-94635 GCA_044508265.1 Acidobacteriota bacterium | reverse complement strand
TGGTCGGCGACCAGCGCGCCCTCGCGGATCAGCACGCGCAGCAGCCCGTCGAGGTACATCAGGGGATGGAACACCGCCTGCCGCGCGACGCGCATGGCCATCGTGCCGACAAACGGCGCTCGGTCCACGAGCGTCGCGTCGAAGCCGAACGCCTGCGCGAGGCGGACTTCCTCCGCCAGGCGATCCCGCTCCTGGCCCGCCTGCTCCGCGGCGTCGAACGGCACGTGCACGTAACCGTCCACCCGCGTAAACCCGCAGTCGATGCCGTACCGCGACGCGAGCTGCTCGATCTGCTCGATGGCTGCCGCACCGCCCTGCCAGGCCGCCCGGGCGGCGTCTTCCCCGACGGCGGCCACCAGTTCCGCGGCGCCCGTGTCGGTCACCGCCGTCAGGTGCGCCGTCGTGTGACTCGTGTCCACACCGCCGAGCCGGTCGCGCTCGAGAAGCGCGACCTTCACGCCCGCCTCCTGCAGCAGGACCGCCGTGGTCACGCCGGTGATGCCGCCGCCGATGACCACGACGTCCGCCCCGGCGTCGGCCTGCAGCGGACCCGCCGCGGGCAGCGTCACCTCTTCCCAGAACGACCCCGAGCCGGGCTGCCGCATTCGCGTCTCCAGGGTCTCAGTCCTCGCGCAGCGTGCCCGCGTGGTGCGGGGCCGTGGAGGCGACGACGTCCACGAGCTGGCCGTTGCGGTCCTGCACGGCCACCTCGATGACGTGCCACCCCTGAGATCGCCGCTGGTTCACCACACGCGCCGCGATGGCCTCCGCGCGGTCCGGCTCTTCGGTTTGCACCGTCACGCGAACGGTGTCGCCTTGTTCAGCGATGTCGGTGGTGACCCAGGGTGGCGCGTCGACGCGGTGCGACTGGAGGGCGTCACCAGGGGGGACTCCACATGCGCAGGCGACCGCGAGCGCACACCCGATCGCCATCCTCGTGGTCCAGGTGGTCATGCGGATGGACGTCTGCAACCGTCGCGCCAGTGCCGACGGGCTCACTGCGCGTCCCGGCACAGCTCGCACGTCGCGCGTGACGCGGGACTCGGACCTCTCCTGCCGATGGTGAGCAGCGGGTTACTCGATCTGCTGCGAGCAGAGGGCACGTCGTTTGCCCATGCACGCGGGTCGAATCGGCACGCCATGCCGCCGCAGGCGGGTACTCACCGCGCAGCGCTGAACGTGCCAATATCGAGGCATGAGGGTTGCATCTTCTAGACGCGTGGCGCGCGGAGCTTCACGGCCGGAGCCGTCGCAGGGACCGGCGATCCTGGACGACGGGACGGTGATGTTCCGCGTCTGGGCGCCGTCGTGGCGGCGCGTCCGCGTCGTGGTGGACGGCACGTCGCACGACCTGCAGCCGCAGGGCGACGGGACGCACGCTGCGGCCGTCAGGGCTGCCGCGGGCTCCCGCTACGGCTTCATGCTCGGCGACGACTCGCGGGTGCTGCCGGACCCCGCTTCGCATTTCCAGCCCGACGGGATAGACGGCCTGTCGGAAGTCATCGACCACCGCAGCTTCGTGTGGACGGACGACGACTGGCAGGGCCACCCGGCCGACGGCCACGTCGTCTACGAGATGCACTGCGGGACGTTCACGCGCGCGGGCACGTGGCGCGCGGCGATCGACGAGTTGCCGGCACTGGCGCGCATGGGCGTGACGACGCTCCAGGTGATGCCCGTCAACACGTTCGGCGGACGCGTCGGCTGGGGATACGACGGCGTGTTCTGGTATGCGCCACAGCGCGACTACGGCAGCCCGGATGACCTTCGCGCCTTCGTCGATGCCGCACATCGGCTCGGGCTCGCCGTCGTGCTCGACGTCGTCTACAACCACGTCGGGCCGCGCGGCTCGGTGCTTCACGAGTACGTACAGGCGTACTTCGCCCGCAAGGGCAGCGAGTGGGGCGCCGCACTGAACTACGACGCCGCAGACTCCGAGCAGGTGCGCCGCTTCGTCGTGGAGAACGCCGCCTACTGGATACGGCACTTCCACATGGACGGCATCAGGCTCGACGCCACGCAGGCCATCATCGACACGTCCCCCGTGTACGTGGTGACCGAGATCGTCGAGGCCGTGCGCGCCGCGGCAGGAGGGCGCTCGACACTGGTGATTGCCGAGAACGAGCCACAGGACACGACGCTGCTGCGTTCACGGGACGAAGGCGGCAGCGGTGTCGACGTGATGTACAACGACGACTTCCACCACTCGATGCGCGTGCGCCTCACCGGGTGGCGCGACGCGTACTTCAGCGACTACGCAGGCACCGCGCAGGAGTGGCTCTCGTGCCTGCGGCACGGCTTCCTCTTCCAGGGCCAGTACTACGCGTGGCAGGGCAAGCGCCGCGGCACCCCGAGCCTCGGCCTCGCGCCACATCGCTTCCTGTGCTTCCTCGAAAATCACGACCAGGTCGCCAACGCCAATGCCGGAGGCCGGCGGCTGCACATGGTGGCCTCACCGGCACAGCACAGGGCGATGACGGCACTGCTGCTGCTCGCGCCCTGGACGCCGCTGCTCTTCCAGGGCCAGGAGTACGGCACCGCGCAACGCTGGCTGTACTTCGCCGACCATCCTGGCGACCTCGGCACCGCCGTCCACCACGGACGCGTGGAGTTCATCCGGCAGTTCCAGCGCATCCGGGCGGACGCCGACGAGCGCACGCCCCCGCCGGGCGATCCGCAGACGTTCGACAGGTGCGTCCTGGAGCGGCCCGCGGAAGGCATCGAGGCGACGCCGGCGTGGCGTCTCCATCACGACCTGCTGGCGCTCAGGCGCCGGTGGTACACACCCGACGACGCCAGGATCGACGCCTCGGCGCCGACGCCGGACCTCCTGCTGGTGCGGTGCTGGGCCGGCACGGACGAGTACCTGCTGGCCGTCAACATGGGCGCCGACTGCCACCTCGCGCGCTGCAGCGACCCGCTCGTCGCGCTGCCCGCGTCCGCGACATGGCAGCTCGCGTGGTCGAGCGAGGCGCCGGAGTATGACGGAGCCGGCGCGCCCATCCCCGGCGACGACACGTGGACGGTCGCCGGTCACGCCTCGACGGTGCTCCGCGCCGTCACCAAGAGAGGAACCAGCGCATGACCCACGCCCATCGCGAGCTCGCCGCGGGCTTGCCCCGGCGGCACGCCACCTTGGGAACGGACGAAGGCAACGGCGTCGCCGACCGTGCGCCGCTCGAGTGGCTCGTCACCAACGGCATCGGCGGCTATGCCTGCGGCACCGTCAGCGGCCACCTGACGCGGCGCTTCCATGGCCTGCTGATCTCGGCGCTGCCGGCGCCGTTTGGCCGCGTCATGATGCTGCCGCACCTGGCCGAACGCGTGCGCTTCGAGGACGGCTCCCTGGCGTGGATGGGCGCCCCCGGCGAGCCGGAGCCGCTGCGCGACAGCCGGCGCGCGGCACACCTCATCGACTTCCGCCTCGAGGGCGGCATCCCGACCTGGCGGTACGAGCTGCCCCGCTGCACGATCGAGCGCACGCTCGTGATGCCGTACGGGCACAACACGGTGTACCTGCGCTACACCGTGGTCAGCGGGACGCCGCCCGACCGACTGGATCTGCGCCCGCTCGTGGGCGTGCGGCCGCACGAGGCCCCCGTCGACAGCGTGCCGCTCGAGGGCTACTCCCTCGTCGCGACCGACAAGCGGATCGAGGTACACAACACGAGGGACCTGCCCGTGCTGCGCCTGGCGCTGCATGCGCCGTGGGGCGTGTTCACCGTCGACAACCAGGCCATCCCCGACGTGCGGTACCTGCTCGAGGAACACCGGGGCTACGACCATGCCGGCCACCTCTGGACCCCCGGGTACTTCCGCACCGCGGTTCCGCCCGGCGAAACCGTGACGCTCATCGCCTCGACCGACCCGTGGGACACCATCGCAGAGCTGAACCCGGATGAGGCACTGGCGGCCGAGCTCGCGCGCCGCCGCGATCTGGTGCAGGCGGCCCGGCCGGAAGGGCGTGAAGGCGTGGCGGCCGAGCTCGTGCTCGCCGCCGACCAGTTCATCGTGCGTCCCGTGACGCGCGACCGCGATCGCCGGACGGCCGCCGGCGAAGCCGCCGAGGCCGATCGACGCACCGTGGTGGCGGGGTATCACTGGTTCACGGACTGGGGCCGCGACACGATGATCGCGCTCGAGGGGCTGACGCTGCTGACGGGCAGGCATGCCGAGGCGCGCGGCATTTTGACCGAGTTCGCCCGTCACGTCCGCAACGGCCTCGTGCCGAACTTCTTCCCCGAAGGCGCGAAGGAGGGCGTCTACCACACGGCAGATGCCAGCCTCTGGTTCTTCCATGCCGTCCGCCGCTACGAGCAGTACAGCGGCGACCGGGCGACGGTCGATGCGCTGCTGCCGGTGCTGCTGTCGATCATCGAGCACCACGAGAAGGGGACGTCCTTCGGCATCCGCGTCACCGACGACGGCCTGCTGACCCAGGGCGAGGCGGGCTACCAGCTCACCTGGATGGACGCGAAGGCCGGCGACTGGGTCGTCACCCCGCGCCGCGGAAAGGCTGTCGAGATCAACGCGCTCTGGTACAACGCGCTGGCGCTCACGCGCGACTGGCTGGCGGAACGGCGCCAGCCCGACCGCGTGGCGCGGCTCGACGAACGCCTCGCGTCCACGTACCGCGCCTTCAACGAGCGCTTCTGGAATGCCGCACGGCGCCACCTGTTCGACGTCGTCGACGGCGAAACGGGCAACGACGACGCCTGCCGCCCGAACCAGATCCTGTCGTTCTCGCTCGAGCACCCCGTGCTCGCGCGTGAGCGATGGGAAGCGGTGCTCGAAGCCGTGCAGCGCGAGTTGCTGACGCCATATGGCCTGCGCTCGCTGTCACCCCAGCACCCCGACTACAAACCCCGCTACTTCGGCGACCTCCTGACACGCGATGCGGCGTACCACCAGGGCACCGTGTGGGCGTGGCTGATCGGACCGTACGTGGACGCCCACCTGGCCGTGCGTCCGGACGACCGCGAGGGCATCAACGCCGTGGTGGAGGCGCTCATCGGGCATCTGGGTGAAGCCTGTCTCGGCACCGTGAGCGAGATCTTCGACGCGGAGCCGCCGTACGAGCCCCGCGGCTGCGTGGCCCAGGCGTGGAGTGTGGCCGAGTTGCTGCGCGTCCTCGCGCGCACCGCCACCGTTCCTGCGTAAGGCGCGCGGCGTCGGCAGGATGCTTGCTTCAGGCGGAGGCATGACCAGCCCCGACGTGAACATCGATACCCTGATCGAGCAACTCGAAGCCGAGCGCCAGCAGACGCAGGACGAGCTCGAACGCGCGCAGCGGGAACTGGAGAACGTCTCGGACAACGACGGGGTCGCCGACAGCGGCGATGCCGCCGTCGAGACGACCATCCGCGACGGCCTGCTCACGCGTATCTCGCGCGCCCGCAGCCACCTCGACGAGATCGACCGCGCGTTCGGCCGCATCGAGGCCGGCACGTTCGGCCGCTGCGCCGTCGACGGCGAGCCCATCGAGCCTGCGCGACTGAGCGCCGTGCCCTGGGCGGAGTACTGCCTCCAGCATCAGCCCGAGGACCTGCCGCGCGGCGCGACGCCTACGCTGTGACGACACAGCGCGTTGCCCTTTCTGGGTAATCCGCAGGTTCGCCGGTCGTGTCCGCCGTCGTGTCGGTGACCTCATGACCGACGGCGGCTGGCCGGCTCCTTGCAGGAACCCGGACGAACCGGACATCACCGGAGCACGACCGGAGGGACGCCCAGTGACGAGAAACACACGGATAGGACCAGCGCCCAACCTCGAAGACATCGAGCGCGACCAGATGCGGCGCGCGCCGGAGGAAGACGAGGGCGTCAACTACGACGACGAGCTCGACGCGAAGCGCGTCCTCGACGACACGCTGGGCGACCGCGACCCGGTGCTGCCGAGCGAGCGGCGCCGCGGGCCGTCCGCCGAGTCGGCACCGATCCCGCAACCCCCGACCGACGCGCAGCCGCCAGCCGTCACGGGCGAGGACGCGGACGAGGACACCGAAGAGGAGCCGCGGTGACGAGCGCTTGCGCATCCCTTGTCGCGGTGGCGGCGCTCGCCGCGACCTTCATGGCGCCGGCCGCGGCGCAACAGCGGCCTGATCCGCCCGCTCCGGCGCCTGCGGCGCGCACTGGCGACGAAGTGACACAGCGCGGCTGCCTCATGGTGCAGGACGCCGCACCAGGGACGCGCCCGGGCACCGGCCCGGTGGTCCAGTTGCGGACCAGCGAGGGCACGCCGGAGACGTTCCTCCTCGTGAAGGCACCGCGCGCCGACGTGGACCTTGCTGCGCATGCCGGCAAGCTCGTGGAGGTGCGCGGCGTGGAGTACCACGAGGGCGGCGAGGGACCGCGTGAGCAGCCACGGGCCCAGGGCGGCCAGATGCAGGACGTCGGGCAGGCGGCAGCGGCGGACCCGCCGTCGCGCGGGCGGGACGTGAAGGGCCAGACGGCTGCGGACCTGACCACGCTGCAGGTCAGTCGCATCAGGGTCCTCGCAGCGACGTGTTCCGCACCATGAGCGCGGCCAGCAGCCGGCGCACGCGCCTCTCGAGAGGTTCGGTGCGTCTCCTCCACGCCGACGACACGCAGCCCGGCATCCGGCGCGAGAGGCGTGGCAAGGGCTTCGCGTACCGCCATCCGGACGGACGCCTGATCCGTGACGACCGCGAGCTGGCGCGCATCCGGAGCCTGGCCATTCCTCCCGCGTGGACCAACGTCTGGATCTCGCCGTCGCCCCGCGGTCACATCCAGGCCACGGGCCGCGACGCGCGCGGGCGCAAGCAGTATCGCTATCACCCGTCATGGACGGCGATCCGCGGCGCAGACAAGTACGCACGCCTCGATGCCTTCGCGCGTGCGCTGCCCGCGTTGCGCCGCCGCGTCCGCGCCGATCTCGCCAGGCCGGGGCTGCCCCGCGCCAAGGTGATTGCCGCCGTCGTCCACCTGCTCGAGCACTCGCTCATCCGCGTCGGCAACGACGAGTACGCGCGCACGAACGGATCGTACGGGCTGACCACGATGCTCGACAGGCACGTCCGCGTGACGCCGGGTTCCGTGCGGTTCCGCTTTCGCGGCAAGAGCGGCAAGGTGCACGAGACGACGTTCGACGACCGCCGGATCGCGGGGATCGTCCGCCGCTGCCGCGAGTTGCCCGGCAGCCAGCTGTTCCAGTACGTGGACGACCACGGCGTGGTGCGCGACCTGACGTCGTCGGACGTGAACGGCTACCTGCGGCGCGTGATGGGCGAGGCGTTCACGGCGAAGGACTTCCGCACATGGGCCGGCACGACGCGCGCGGCAGAACTGCTGCTGGCCGAAGCCCTTCCGCGCTCGCGACGCCGGCGTGAAGCGACGGTCGCCTCGACGATGACGTCGGTGGCCGTCGCGCTGGGCAACACGCGCGCGGTCTGCCGCCGCTGCTACGTCCACCCCGTCGTGATCGACGCGTTCCTCGAAGGCTCGCTGCACCAGCGACTGCTGCGTCCGCTTCCCGCGGCCCGCGGGCTGCGTCACGTGGAAGCCGCCGTGCTCCGGCTGCTCCGGCGCGCGCCGCAACCCGCGCTGGCGGCCTGACGGTCAGGAAGAGATGAAAGGAAGACGACCATGAGCACCCGCATCGCCGTCCTGGTTGGCAGCCTCCGGAAGGAGTCGTACAACCGCACCCTGGCCAACGCCGTGATTGCCCTGGCTCCTGAAGGCTTCACCTTCGACCACGTCAGGATCGACGACCTGCCGCCATACAACCAGGACACGGAGCAGCAGCCTGGCGAGGCCGTCACGCGGCTGCGCAACGCCATCCGCCAGGCAGACGGCCTGCTGTTTGCCACGCCCGAGTACAACCGCTCGGTGTCCGGCGTCCTGAAGAACGCCATCGACCACGCGTCGCGGCCCTATGGCGAGAGCACGTTCACCGGAAAGCCGGCCGGCGTGATCGGCGCGTCGATAGGCGCGCCCGGCGCCTCGATGGCCCAGCAGCACCTGCGCAACATCCTCGCGTACCTCGACGTTCCCACGCTCGGGCAGCCCGAGGTGTTCGTGCACGTCACCGAGGGCATGTTCGACGCCAGCGGCACACTGGTGCGCGACGACACGCGCGAGTTCCTGCAGACGTGGATGGACACGTACGTCGAGTGGGTCCGCACCCACACGAACGTCAGGGGCTGACCCAGCCCGTCGCCTGCCCGTCGATTCGCACCAGCGTATGTCCTTCGAACGCCCCCAGCACGTCGCCGCGTGCGGGGGCGTCGAGGATCGCGGCGACGGGTGCGTCCGGACGCGGCCGGGCGAGAAGCGGCGTGCCTTCGTCGAGGCGTGTGCGGCGGACCGGTGAGTCGGCAGGCACGACTGCGGCGGCGTCGAGGTAGCCCGTCGTGCGGTCTGGCAGACCCACGCGCAGTCCCGCGCCCGCCACACCCGTGACGCGTGCCACCGTCGTCCGTTCGAGTTGCCTCACGGCCGCCGCTCGGGCGGCGGGCCCAGCGCGTAAGGACACACGCACGCGTGTGGCGCGCACCAGCTGGCCCAGCAGCTCAACGTGTGTGCCGGGCCGCGGTGGCACCGGGTCGTCGGGCTGGACGAACGGCAGCGGGTCGAGCGGGCTGCCATCGTAGATGCCGAAGTGCAGATGCGGCGGCGTCGTCCGGGCGTTGCCCGTGTTCCCCACGTACCCGAGGACGTCACCTGCCGCGACGCGCGTCGTGTCGTCGATCGCCCAGTCGTCGAGATGGGCGTAGTAGAAGGTGCGTCCGGCGGCCCGAAGCCAGACGACGTTGCCGCCGAGGTTGTTCGTCGAGCGACGGGCCACGCCATCGGCGACCGCCACAACGGGCGTGCTGCGCGGGGCGAAGATGTCGATGCCTTCATGACTGCGCGAGGTCCCGCGGGCGGCGCCGAAGGTGCTCTGCACCGCACGCGCCGTGAGCCCCTCGACCGGGAAGCGGAGCGTGGACTCCGTGCGCTGCGTCACGGTGACCCGCACGTCACGCAGCAGCTCCGGCTGCACCCGCAGCAGGAAGTCGCCGCTGCGCCGCACCTCGTGGGCCAAGGTCGTCGCCGCTTCCTCGAGCGACGCCACGCGATCGGGCTGGCCTTCGTCGTCGAGGTCGAAGAGGTCGACGAAGACACGCGCCGGCTCCAGGCCTTCGACGTCCACGTCCACGACCAGGCGGCGGCCGGCTGCGAGCGTGAGGCGGTATGCGTGCGCCGACGGCGTGTCGGCGGCGTGGAAGGTCGACTCGACGAACGGCACCGCGACGGGCGCGGGCGACGCCAGCGCCTCTTCGCCGGCGCGGAGCCAGTCGCGCCCGAGCGCCGTTGCGTCGAGGCCCGACCGCCGGAGCTGATCCGCGTAGGCCTCGTAGGGGGACACGGGCCCGAGCAGTCTCATCGGGCCCGCGGTGCCACAGCCGGCCACACACAAGAGGCATGCGACGGCCCAGGCTCGACAGGACGACACAGGCAGCGCGCCGCGGAGATCCTTCACGCTCACGAGTCGAGCAACATGCGGGCCAGCCGGTGCGCGATGAGCCGGGCGGGCACACTTGCGGCGCCACGGCGTTTCCGCAACGATACGCCGTGCGCATCCGCCTGCTGCTGCCCTCGCTCGTCGCGTCCGCGCTCTGCCTGACCACGCTCCTGGCGAGCCAGCCCGAGCCCGCCCCGGAACTCGCCTTCATCGACACGAGCATCGAGAATGCGTCACCCGTCTGGTACGAGCAGGACGAGGACGGCGTGTATCACGTGCACCTGATGTACGACCACGAGCGCGACTCTCCGAATCGCGCGGCCGGACACATCCATTTCGCGCTGGTTGGCCAGCCGGGCGCGCGGATCACCCTGGAGTTCCGCAACCTCGACAACGTATGGAACGGACAACCCGGCTCCGTGGCGCGTGAGCTGACGACCGTCGCCATCTCGCCGGACGGACGCTCCTGGAGGAAGGTGCCGACCGAGCGCCTGGGTGACACCCGTGTGCGGCTGACGGTGGAACTGCCCGGCGGGCGGCTTCACGTCGCGCGACTCGAGCCGTACCGCCTGTCCGACCTCGACGCGCTGCTGACTCGCGTGCGCGACGACGGCAGCGCCAGGGTCACGACGATCGGCACGACCGTGGACGGGCGGCCTCTCGAGATCCTGCACTTCGGCAGCGAGGACGCGCCGTTTCGCGTCTTCGTCCGGGCGCGCGCGCATCCCTGGGAGTCGGGCAGCAGCTGGGTGGCGCACGGGCTGATCGAGCGGCTGCTCCGCGACGACGCCGACACCCGCGCCCTGCTGTCGCGCATCGCGGTAGACGTCATGCCCATGGCGAACAAGGACGGCGTCGCCCGCGGGCGCACCCGCTTCAATGTTCTCGGCAAGGACCTCAACCGCAACTGGGATCAGCCGGCCGACCCGGCGCTCGTTCCGGAGAACGCCGCACTCGAGCGCTGGCTCGAGGCGCAGATCGCGGCTGGCCGTCCGCCGTCGCTCGCGCTGGAACTGCACAACGACGGACGCGGACTGCTGCACATCAGCCGTCCCCCGGTGCCGGGGCTGCCGGCCCACCTCGCGCGCATGGCGCAGTTCGAAGCCCTCCTCCGCACGCACACCTGGTTCACCGAAGGCCACACCGAAGGCAGCTTCCGCAACAGCGGCACGCTCGGCGACGGCTGGCTGGCGCGCTACGGTATCGACGCCCTGGTGCACGAGTTCAACGCCAACTGGATTGCCGGGTTGAACGCGTATCCGTCCGGCACGCACTGGCGCGCCTATGGCGCCGCGCTGCCCGACGTCTTCGACGCGTACGCGCGCGACGTCCGTCGCTGATCGGCGCGTCAGCGAGGCGCGTCAGGCCTCCGCACCGATCACGTCGGACGCCACGTCGGCGGGATGGTGCACGTCCCACCAGGCACGCGCCTCCGCGGCGGTCCACCGGCGCACGCCGGGGAGCTGCTCCAGCCGGCACGCCAGTGCTTCCGCTGTCGCCGGACGGTCGTCGGGCGACTTCGCCAGGCATGCGAGGACGAGGTCGTCGAACTCCGGGGTGAGCGGGAGCTCCGTACGCTTCGACGGCGGGACCGGGGGCGTCTGGGTGTGGGCGACCAGCGTGGCCATCGGCGTGGTCTTCGCGAAGACCAGCTCGCCGGTGACGAGCCAGTACGCCAGACAGCCGACGGCATAGATGTCCGAGCGGCCGTCGAGCGGCCGGTCCGCAAGCGCCTGCTCCGGCGACATGAACGCCGGCGTGCCGCCCGCGGCGTCCGCGCGCGTGACGGTGACGTCGCCCGTCGCCGCCCACGCCTGCGGCTTGACGAGGCCGAAGTCGAGCACCTTCACGAAGTCGACGTCGCGTCCGTAGCGGCAGACGATCACGTTGGACGGCGTGACGTCGCGATGCACGAGGCCGACCGCATGCGCCTCCGCCAGCGAGTGGCACACCTGCCGCAGCAGGTGCACCGCGCGCTCGAGGGGCAGCGGGCCGAACCGCTCGACCAGCGTCTTCAGGTCGAAGCCGTCGAGCAGTTCCATCACGTAGTAGAACGCGCCGTCCTCGGCTACCCCGTAGTCGAACAGGTGCACCGTGTGCGGCGACTGGAGACGCGCCGTCGTCTGCGCCTCGCGTTCGAACCGCGCCTGCAGTTCCGACTGCCGCTCCTGGCTGGCGCTGCCGAGCACCTCCGGACGGATCACCTTGATCGCGGCTGGCCTCGCCAGCAGCCGGTGCTGCGCCCGCCACACCTCTCCCATGCCGCCCTGCGCCAGCGGCTCGACGAGCCGATAGCTGCCGAGCTCACGTGCGCGCTCGAGGTCCACACCGAGTCGATACACGAGCCGTGCCCCGACGTACGCGATCAGGACGACGAGGAGGTACGGCAGGACGACATACGCGACGAAGCGCGCCGGGCCGATCGCGATGGCTGGATGGATCGTCATGGCCGCGGCGCTGACCACGGGAACGGCGGTCGCGGACGCCAGCGCCGCAATGAGCGCCCACCGCGGTGCGCTCGGCACGATCACCGTGAAGCTGAGCATCCACACCGCGACCCACGAGAGGCCGGCATCGGGGGCCATGTATGCGTATTGCGCAGGCTCGAGGTACTGGGCCGTCGCGATGCCATAGCTGCCGACCACCTGGAAGGCGAGCCCGAGCCAGACCACGGCCTCCGGCCGCAGCCGTGGGTGTCGCGTCACCGCCCCGACGGCGAGGGCGACCGCGATCGACACCATCGAGGGCAGCCATCGCGACGGGCTGGCGATGAACGCCGCCCGCTCGTCTGCCAGCAGCAACGGCGGCAGCGGACCCGCCGCGAGGAACACGAACGCGTACAGCCAGGCGACGACGCGGAGGCGCCGCCCCGACTGCGCGATCAGGTCCGCGGGCAGGGCGGTCGCGAGCGTCCGGCTCCCGGCGTCGTGGCGGGCGATGCGTCGTTCGTGCATGGTTACTGACGAATGGTCGCTTCGGCCAGCGCCGAATCGACACGACCACTGCGGTTCATCGTCGCATCGCCGCGCCGGGGAGGACAGCTCAGCCCCGGAACGCACGGCAGAGCTTGCGTCACCAGCCTCGCTCTTGCCACGCTTCCGCGTGCGCTCCCTGTCGCCGACGTGGCTGGCACTGTCAGCCGTCTCGCTCAGCCTGACCCTTCACATCTCCGACGGCTTCTATCACGCGGGCGCGCTCACCGGACTCGGCGCGACGCTCGTGCTGAGCGTGCTGGGCGTTGCGGGCGTGCCGTGGCCGTGGGCCGCCGGCCGCACATCGACGGCCGACGCACGGGGCGCGGCGCTCGCGAGCGTCCTCGGCCTCGGCGTGCTGGCGAGCGCGCTGGCCCTGGTGACGAGCCCGCTCGCGCGCTACATGGCCGACCCGAGGCCCTGGGCGCATCCGACGTTCCTCGCCGCCGTCGCGGCGATGACGTGTGCGGCGGTGGCCGGCAGCGTCGTGCCGCGCGGCTGGCGCCGGCTGACGGCCGCAGGCGTGCTCGTGGCTGGCGGCCTGTGGATCGGCACGTGGACGATCGCGCACTCCCCCAACCCGCACATCGACGTCATCCCCGTCCACGTCGAGGCGTTCGACGCGCTCGCGAGCGGCGACAGCCCGTATGCCGTGACGTTTGCCGACATGTACGGCCCTGACGAGGGCTTCTACCAGCCGGAGATGCGCAAGGACGGCCGCGTCCTGTTCGGCTTTCCTTACCCGCCGCTCAGCCTGCTGCTCGCCTGGCCCGGTCATCTGCTCTTCGGCGATCTGCGCTACAGCGAGGTGTTCGCGCTCACGCTCACCGCCGCGCTGCTGGTGCTCCTGCGCCGTGACGGGATCGGGCTGCTGTGCGCGGGCACGCTGCTGCTCGCGCCGAGGCTGCCGTTTCACATCGAGCAGGGCTGGACCGAGCCGTTCCCCATCGTCCTCATCGCCGCGACCGTGGCGACGGCTCGATGGCGGCCCGACCTCGCGTGGCTGCCGCTCGGACTGCTCGTGGCCTCGAAACAGCACATGGTGCTTGCGCTGCCCTTCGCTCCCTGGCTGCTCGGCGGCGGGACGTCGCGTGACGTGGTGCGCCTGTACGCCGGTGCCGCCCTCACGGGCCTGGCCGTGACGGTGCCGTTCGCGCTGATGGACGTGGAGGCCTTCTATCGCTCCGCCGTCGTCCTGCAGCTGCGCGAGCCGTTCCGTCTCGACTCGCTCAGCTTCGCCCGGCTGCTGGTGGCGCATGGCTGGCCGCTCGACAAGCACGGGGCGGTGTTCGTGTCGCTCGGCGCGGGCCTTGTGGCCGCCTGCCTCGCCTGGTGGCGTGCGCCGCGCTCGCCTGCCGGCTTCGCAGCGGCGCTCGGGCTGACCTGCCTCTTCGTGACCGCATTCGGCAAGAAGGCGTTCCTGAACTACTACATGCTGGTCGTCGCCGCGCTGCTGACGGCCGTCGCCGCGCATGCCGCGCCGGCCGCCATCAGGTTGCGTCGCACTGCCCCTGTCGGTCAGGATGCCATGTGCCCCGAAGACGAGTGATGGCCGCCGCGGTGGCGGCGGGCCTCGCGTGCGCCTCGGCCGCGGTCGGCCAGCCGCCGGATGCCACCGCAGCGACGGAGGTCCGCTGTGTGGCCGGCGATCTGGCGCTGCCGCCCGAGGGCGCCTGGGGCGGGCCCGAGGAGGGCACGTGGACGCTCCGCTCCGCCGATGCGCTGCCGCCCGGTCAGACCGGGTGCATCGCGACGCGCCAGGCGCCGGACGACGGTGCCTCCGGCGTCATCACGTTCGTCGCCATTCCGCGGACGACACCTGACGGCGACCGCGGCGCGCAGGTAGACGCGGCGCGCGGCGCGCTCGCGAGGCTCACGTCGATGAACATCGCCGTCGCGCAGCCGAAGTGGCGCAACGCGGAGGTCCCCATCAGCGGACTCGACGGCTTCGGCCATGCCACGATGTTCGGCTTCGACGGCCGTGCGATAACGGGTGATGGGCGGTCGGACGTCATCCTCCTCGTGTTCGAAGGCCCGTCGCACCTCTACACCGTGTCGCTGACGGGGGCCGCCGAGTCGGAGGACAAGGCAGCGTGGAGGGGTGCCGTGGACGGCTTCCGCGCGATGCTGAAGGCGCTGCGCAAGGTCTCGCAGCCGCAGGGCCAGTGACGCGTGGCCGTTCGGCCTATGATGGACGTCGAGGTTCGCGCCGCGGACCGCGCACCCAGCCATGAACGTCGCGCCCTCTGATCCAGCATCCGCCGAGGCCACTGGCGCCGAGCCGCTCGCGACCGAAGCCGTCGCCGAGGTCGTGGCGGCGAGCTGTCCCGTCGACCGCTATCGCGGGCGCCGCGTCCTGGTCATCGTCCCGGACGGCACGCGGTCGGCCCCTGTGGGTGTGGTCTTCAAGCAGCTGTTCGATCGGATCGGCGGGGCGGCCTCGCGACTCGACGTGATGATCGCGCTGGGCACGCACCAGCCCATGGACGAAGCGGCGATCTGCCGTCGGCTCGAGATGACGCTCGACGAGCGCCGTGGTCGCTATCGTGACGTCGCGTTCATCAACCACGAGTGGGACAACCCGGCCGCGCTGACCGCGATCGGCGTCATCGACAAGGCGCAGGTGCACGCGCTCACCGACGGCCTGTTCGCGATGGACGTGCCGGTCGAGGTGAACCGGCGCGTCTTCGACTACGACGAGCTCGTGATCATCGGGCCGGTGTTCCCGCACGAAGTCGTCGGGTTCTCGGGCGGGAACAAGTACCTGTTCCCGGGCATCAGCGGCCCCGGCATCCTCAACTTCTTCCACTGGCTCGGGGCCGTCGTCACCAACCCGATGATCATCGGCAGCAAGTGGACGCCGGTCAGGAAGATCGTGGACGCGGCGGGGGCGATGGTCAGCGTTCCGAAGACGTGCCTCTGCCTCGTCGTGCGTCCCGACGGATCTCTGGCGGGCATCTTCGGCGGCAGTCCCGAAGCCGCGTGGGACCGCGCCAGCGAGCTCTCGCGGCGCACCCACATCGTCACCAAGCCGCGTCCGTTCCACACCGTCCTGTCGTGCCTGCCGACGATGTACGCAGACCTGTGGACGGGCGGCAAGGGCATGTACAAGCTCGAGCCCGTCGTGGCCGACGGCGGCGAGCTGATCATCTACGCCCCGCACATCAGCGAAGTGTCGGTGACGCACGGCAGGACGCTGCTCGAGATCGGGTATCACTGCCGCGACTACTTCCGTGCGCAGTGGGATCGCTTCAGCCGGTATCCCTGGGGCGTGCTGGCGCACTCCACGCACGTGCGCGGCATCGGCACGTACGTCGATGGCGTCGAACGCTGCCGCATCCAGGTGACGGTGGCCAGCGGCATCCCCGAGGACGTGTGCCGGCGGATCAACCTCGGGTACCGCGATCCGGCGTCCATCGACGTGGAGTCGTACGCGAACCGCGAGGACGAAGGCGTGCTGCTGGTGCGGAAGGCCGGCGAGATGCTCTACCGGCTCGAGTCGCCGCCCGCCTGGGCGGCCGTGGAGTAACGGCGGAGGGACGGCCCGTGCGGGCCGTCCCCGTCCACCTCAGAACGCGAAGCGCACGCCGAGCTGTATCTGCCGCGGCGTCGTCGCGAGTGACCGGATGGTGCCGAAGTTGGTCGAGCTCCGGTTGCCGCTCGGCGCCCCGAAGTTCGTCGTGTTGAACAGGTTGAACGCCTCGACGCGGAACTCGAGCCGGCGGACGTCGCCGAGCGCGAACTGCTTGTGCAGGCCGAGGTCGAGCGTGTACGTGGCCGGACCACGCGCGGCGTTGCGAGGGGCGTTGCCGAACGGCTGCGTGCGGTCCGTCGGGATGGTCACGTTGGCCGTGTTGAACCAGTTGTCGATCGACTGGTCGGCATCCGACGCATAGATGTCGCCGGTGACGTTGGGCCGGTACGTCGGCGCACCGCTCACCGAGAAGGCTGCCGACGGGCTGTAGGTCAGGTTGACTGGCAGGCCACTCGTCATCGTGTTGATGGCCGTCACCCTCCAGCCGCCGGCGAGGGCCTCGACCACCGGGTGCAGTGCCTGTCCCCAGCGGCGGCCCTGCCCGAACGGCACTTCCCAGACCACCGACGTCGTGTTGTTGAGGGGCTGGTTGTACCCCGACAGGCCGAACTCGCCTTCGATGTTCGCGTAGTTGACGCGGCTGTTGTCGCCGTTGGCCGTCTCGAGATGCCCCGAGGCGTTGTCGCGTGCGCGCGACCACGTGAAGCTGTTGAGCAGGTACAGCGAACCGGACCAGCGGCGCTCGACCTTCACCTGCAGCGCGTGATAGTCGGCGCGGCCGCCGTCGAACGCGGTCTGGATGAACTGATAGCCCTGGATGGGCCGCCGCAGCTGCAGCAGCGTGTTCTCGTCCGGGCCGTTCGGGCGGGCCTGATTCAGGTCGGCAAGGATCATCAGCTTGTCGCTCTTGTTGCCGATGTAGGCGACATCCACCATCAGGTTGGGAAGCACCTCCCGCTGCACCGTCACGTGCCAGCTCTGGACGTAGCCGGTGCGCAGGTCGCTCGGAATGTGGTTCACGCGTCCGTTCAGCGGGTCGTAGTTCTCGGGCACGTTGAGGCCTTCCGGATAGCCGTCCTGCGTGGGACGGAAGCATGTCGTCGGCGCCTGCCCCGGCGCGCACGGCCCCTGCGACGGCTGCTGCGAGATGGAGATGGGCACGACGTGCGGGCCGTTGAACGACAGCAGGTTCTCGCCGCCGAGCCTGTTGAAGTGGATGTAGCTCATGCCGTAGGCCGACCGCAGGACCGTACGCGGCGTGATGCTGTAGGCCACGCCCACGCGCGGCGCGAAGTTGTTGCGGTCGGGGTGGACGAGCGCCCTGTCGTAGATCGAGCCGTCACGCGCCTGGAGCAGCGTCTGGGTCTCGGGGTCGAAGTTGGTCAGGTTGTTGCCGGCCTCCCACTGCGGCGTCGCGAACTCGTAGCGCAGGCCGAGGTTGAGCGTCAGGTTGGGCGCGACCTTCCAGTCGTCCTGCAGGTACGCGAAGTGCATCCGCTGCCGCAGGTCGAAGACGAACGGGTTCACGAGGTCATAGCTGCTGCGCGCGCCGAACAGGAAGTCGGCCAGGTTGTAGAGCGCGGGGTTCGCCGGCGCCGACGCCGGCCGGCTGAACTGGCCCGAGTAGCTGTCGTGGCCGTACTTCGGGTTGACGTCGTCCACCTCGGTGTTGATGGCCTGGTATTCGTAACCGCCCTTCAACGTGTGCTGGCCGGCAATCCACGAGTAGTTCACGCGCGCGTCGATGACGAACGGGTCCTGGTACTGCGGGTTGCTGTTCTGGCGGCCCCAGGCCGTCCAGCCGTTCACCGACTGCTGCGTCAGGCCGCCGGCGAAGACCGTGTCGGTTGGCAGTCCCGTGATGCCGAAGCGTTCCAGCATGGTGGGCGTGCCGGTGCCGAACGCCGTCTTGCCGGCCTTGGTCCGGTTGACGCCGATGCGGACCTCGAGCAGCGAGTTGGACGAGATCGTCTGCGTCAGGCCGCCGGCAAACTGCTGGTTCAGCACGTCCACGTAGGCGTTGGCCGGCGAGCTCGTCTCGCCGGGGATCGGCGGCGGCTCGAAGTTGTCCACGTCGCGGTGGCTGAAGCGCACGAACGCCGTGGTGCCGGGCCGGAGGCGCTGGTCCACCTTGATGTCGAACTTGTCGCTGTAGTCCTGGCGTCGCGGCAGCGAGTCGAAGTTGTTGGAGACGCCGTCGCGCGTCGGCGCCGGCAGGCCGTCGAGCACGGCACGGGCAAACGGGGTGATGGCCGAGGCCGGGATCACGCCGTCGGCATAGAGCTCGCCCGTGAGCGGGTTGCGCACCGGCACGCCGAGCTGTCCCTGGCGTTGCTCGAGCGTCGGGATGCTCGCAAACGTCAGGTCCTTCGACACCTGGCGGAACCCTTCGTAGTTGGCGAAGAAGAACGCGCGATCGCGGATGATCGGGCCCCCGAAGACGCCGCCGAACTGGTTGCGGTTCATCTGCGGCTTCACGCCCGAGGTGGGCTTGAAGAACCCCGTCGCGTTGAGCGACGTGTTGCGGTTGAACTCCCAGATCGCGCCGCGGAACTGGTTCGTGCCGCTGCGGAAGGTGGCGTTGATCACCGCGCCGCCGGCGCGCCCGTACTCGGCGCTGAAGTTGTTCGTCTGCACCTTGAACTCTTCCACGGCGTCGGGCGTCACCTGGACGACCTGGTTGGAGAACCCCTGGTTGCTGGTGCCGTAGGAGTTGTTGTCGACGCCGTCGAGGATGAAGTTGTTGAGCGCGCTGCGCAGCCCGTTCACGTTGAACGACGCGTCGCGCGAGTTGGCGATCGACGAGCGGCGGACGCCGGGACTGAGCAGTGCCAGATCGGCGTAGGCACGGCCGTTCAGGGGCAGGTTGACGATCTGCTCGCGGCTGATGATGGTGCCGCGGTCGCTCGACTCGCTCTCGAGCAGTCGCGCGGCACCCGTCACCTGCACGGTCTCGCCGATGCCGCCTACCGCAAGCGACAGGTCAACGCGCTGCCGGGCGCCGACGGCCACGGTGAACTCGTCAGCAACGGCGGTCGCGAAGCCCTGCAGCTCCGCACGCAGGGTGTACGTGCCGATGCGCACGTTCAGGAACTGGTACTGGCCGCGGTCGTCGGTCACGGTCGTTGCCGTGAACCCCGTCGCGGGATTCGTGAGGGTTACCGTGACACCCGGCATCGCGCCGCCGGATTGATCTGTGATGATCCCGAGCACGCTGGCGGCATCGAACTGCGCACGCGCGGGCGCGGCGATGCCGAGTACGCACCACATGAGACAGAGGCACACGAGTCGTTGGGCCATGGAGTCCTCCCTCCGTTGGAGGACAGCAGGATTGCAGCAGGACGAGCCGCAAGGAAAGCGAAAACACGCGGGGCGGTGAACAGCCGCGCCCGGCGACCGCAGCCGACTCTAGCGAGCGGGCGAGACGGACGCGTGACGACGCTGTTTCGGCGGGGTGAACAGCGGGGTGTCAGTAGTAGAAGAAGTAGAGCAGGTCGATGCCGTTGCGCTCGACGCGCTGCCCTGGCGACCTGTTGGTGCGGCCGCCCTGCGTCATCGACGTCTGCAGACGGAGGTTCTGGAGCAGTTCGTACTCGAGCAGGATCTGGCTCACGTCCTGTCCGCCGAGCTGCTGGCGGATGCGCACGTAGATGCGCTCGCCGAGCCGGTTGCCGAGCGTCACGTTGGGCCCGGAGGCCGCGAAGGCGTCGATCTCGAACTGGTCCACGCCGATGGCGTCACGAAGGGTCGTCGCCAGACCGCCGGTCAGCCGTCCCCCCACCAGTTCGCCCGCCCGCTGGGCGAGCGACACCTGTTCACCGCTGCCGAGGTCGTCGAGCGGCCTGTTGAACACGATGAGCGCGAGGATGTCGGCTTCATCGAGGCTGGGGGTGCTCGACAGTTCCAGCCTGGGCTGCTGCGCGGTGCCGAGCACGGCGATGCGGGCCTCGACGCCGGAGATGTCACGCGTCGCCGCAATGTCGAGTGACGGATCGGTGAGGTCCGAGCCGTCGAACTGCACGGTGCCGTCACGCACGACGGTGAACCGGCGTCCCTGGAAGTCGTAGTAGCCGCGGACGGTCGTGATCTCGCCCGTGAGTACGAGCGGCTCACCCGGCGCCGAGGTGGCTTTCAGATCGGCACCCACCGTGATGTTGAGGCCGCCGAGCGAAGGCCCGTCGCCTACGCGCACGTCGTCACCGCGGATGACGAGGTCGTCAGGCACGACGAACCTGACGTCGATCGTCGCGGCCTCGAGCAGGCTCGGCTGGGCGGGCGCGGCATCATCGTCGGCAACGACGGCCACGGGGTCCCCCTCCGGCGGATCCTGAGGCTCGTCGGCGACGTCAGTTCTGTCGGGCTGGTCCGCCTCGTCGAGATCGATCTCGGGCGCAGGCTCGACCGACGCCTCGGCCGCGCGCGGCACCTCCGCGACGGGTGTATAGACGTAGTCCTCGTCACTCGGCGGCACGTCGCCTGCCTCGTCCGCGAGCGCCAGCAACAGGCGATCGACGTCGATGAGCGAGGAGGGGAGCGCCAGCTCGCCGCGCACGACGGGTGCGGTCGCGGTGCCGGAGACGGCGAGATCCGCCGTCAGCCGAACGTCGCCGAGCTCGTTGTCGAGCAACCGGAACTCCGACGCGGTGGCCTGCATCTGCACGCCCTCGACGGCCGTGCCGGCGAGCGCGAGTTCGCCCGACACCGCCAGCGCGTTGCCCTGCGCGTCGTGCAGGGCGAGCTGCTGGATCCGCACAGCGTCCTGCGAGAGCTGCACGTCCGCCTGGAGGCCTTCGTACGCCGCATTCACACGCGGCACACGGAACGCGCCGTCACGAATGCCGAGGGTCCCGTCCACGACCGGTTGCTCCAGCGAGCCTCCCACGTGCGCGTTGACGACGAGGCGTCCGCGTACTTCGTCGACCTGGTCGGTCACGCCCTCGAGCACCGCGAGCTCGACGCCCGGACCGCCAATGGTGAGGTCGAGCTCTTCCGAGGCGGCCGGTGCGTCCGCTGCCGGCGCACGGGTGAGCGGGGCGACGGGCACCCGACCCGTCACGGTCAGCGCGGATCCGGGCGCCTGGTCGAGCGTGGCGTCGATCCGGGCGGCTCCGCCCGCGACGTCGGCGTCGGCCCTGAGCGCGTCGAAGGCGAATCCGCGGACGCTGCCCTGGCTCAACGCGACGTGCCCCGTACCGGTTCCCGACTCCACGGTCCCCGACATCTGCACGTCGAGGTCGAGCCGCCCGGCGAGCTGCTGCTCCGGCGCGACGTGTTCCCCGATCGGGGCGAGGTCGAGTGCCGAGGCACGCACCCGCAGGTCGTCGGCCGAGAACGCCGCGTCGTCGGACGGCAGCTGTACAGCACCGTTGACTTCGAGCTGCTGCGCGCCGTCAGCGAGTCGAAGATTCTCGACGTCCACACGCCCTGCCTCGTGACGGATTCGGGCGACGGCGTCCGGCATGAGCGCCCACGCCATCCGTGGCGCCCGCGCCTCCAGCCGGTGCAGCGTCACGACCTGTGCCTCCTCGAGGAGCTCGGCACGTCCGGAGAGCCCGGCGTCGAGGTCTTCGCGGGTGACGTCGAGGTCGAAGGCGGCCGCCCGTTCCGCGTACGTCCCGTCGACGTTCACCGAATCGAGCCGCGTGCCGCTCGCGTCCACGCCCGTCGCTTCGACATCGAGCTTCGCGGCAAGCCGTGTGGTGTCGCGATCGGGCAGCGTCACCTCGTAGTTGCCGTCGATGTGCTCGACGCTGCCGCTGCCGGCGTACACGATGCCGTCGGCCGACAGCGAGCCGTCCGTCACGAGCAGCGAGGGAGGCCCCTGAGCCACGCCCTGCACCTGTGCGGTACCCGCCATGCCCGCGACCCCTGCGAGGTCGGCCACGGCGCCGACGTCTTTCACGCGAACGTCGTACGTGAGGCGCGACGTGCCGTGCTCGGCAATCGCCACGGGCCCGCTCGCGTCGAGCTCGATGACGGGCGATACGACGCGCAGCGTACGCAGCTCGCCCACCCCGCCGGCCATCGTCGCCGACAGCCGTGCCTCGTCGATCGTCACGCCGCCCACCTCGGACGGAGCGAGGGTGAGCTCGGCTCGTGCGTCGAGCCTCTCGGGATCGAACTCCCCCGTCAGGTCCAACGACGACACCACCACGTCAACCTGACCAGACACGCGCCCGGCGAGGTCGTCGCGGCCCGTGAACAC
>JBIQIB010000001.1:53259-72360 GCA_044508265.1 Acidobacteriota bacterium | reverse complement strand
GTCCAGCACCCTGCCGAGGCGCTGCACGTCGAGGTCACGGACCTGGGCCTGGAGGTCGTAGCCGATGGACTCGCCGCGCACCTGCACCTGCGCCGTCGAACCGGCCGCGATGGTCATGGTGTCGACCGTTGACGGCGCGAACGTCGCCGACGCGTCGAGCCGTGACGGTGTTCCGCTGACGCGGTACGCCAGCGACACGTCCGTCGGGAGTGGAGGCGTACCGAGCGACGCGGGCAGCCGGCTCACGTCCAGGCCTCGGAGGTCGCCGGCCAGATCGACAGCCACGTCCGCATCGTTCGCCTGCGGCAGGCGCACGGTCCCGACAGACGTCAGGTCTGCCCCGTAGGCACGCGCGGCGGCATCGACGTCGGCGACGCCGTCGGCTATGCGCGCCCGTGCGTCGAGCCGCTCGACCGCATGGCCCTGCGCTTCGATGTCGGTGGCCTCCACGGCAATCGTCCCGGCCAGCGATGCCAGGTCGCTGCCGGTCACGTCGAGCGTGGCCGTCGCGGTCAGCCGCGTCTGCTGCGCGGGATCGCCAAGCCAGGGCGCGAGGTCGAGGTTCCGCACCGACGCGGTGCCGTCGGCGCCATACGCCGGCGCCGTGGCATCGGCGACGACGTCGGCCGTGAGCTCGCCGGCGTCGCTCGTCGTGTCGAGCCGCACCCGCAGTGTGTCGAGCGGGCCGCGTGCCGAAAGCCGGATGGTCGGCGTCAGCACCGTGGGACCGACCTGCGGCACGAACCGCGCCACTTCCGTCATCGCGAGCGGCTCCGCCGAGAACGACGCGTCCACGACCGGCGTCGCATCGTAATCGCTGACTGACGCGTTGCCATGGAGCACGCTGGCCACGGTGCGCAGCTCGAAGCCGGAGACCTCGACGTCCTCATCGGTCATGCGAAGGCTCGACGTCAACTGCCGTACGGCGAGGGCCGGCTCGGACGTCCGCAGCGAGGCGCTGTCGATGCGCACCTCGAGCGCCTCCGGCGACGACGCGGCGCCGCCTTCGACGCCGAGGCCCTCGACTCGAGCCGGAAGGCAGCCGGGCGTGGCTGGCGGGCAGGTGGGGTCGTCCACCGTGACGACGCCGTCGCGCAGGACGAGCGCGTCAACGCGGAACGTCGTGCGCGGCGCATCCGGATCCGACGGCGGCTGCGGCACGAGCAGCGTCGCGACGTTCCACGTCTCGCCCTCCCGCCGCAGGTGCACCACCGGCGCCACGAGCTCGATGCGCCTGACGACGACGCCGTCGCGGACGAAGTCGATGAGGCTGTACTCGAGCTCCAGCAGGTCGAGGCCGACGACGGTTTCGCCGTCACGTGCGATCCGGACGTCGTGCAACTGCACACCGCCCCACAGACCGCCTTCGACACGCCCGATGACGAGCTGCCCGTTGACGAACTGTGCCGCCTCGCGCATCGCGTACCGCCGCAGCCAGTCGCGGAACCAGGCCGTCTGCGAGACGAGGACGGCCACGACCAGCAGGCAGACGAAGACCGCCGTGAGGATGCCGAGGGCACGAAGCGTCGTCCTGATCCCGCGCATGTCAGAAGGCCTGTCCGATCGAGAAGTGCACGCGCCAGCGGCGCGACTCGGGCTTGCCTCGCACCACCAGGCCGTCGATCGGCGTCAGCTGGTAGCCGAAGTCGAGGCGCACCGGCCCGATGGGGGTGGCATAGCGCAGGCCCGGGCCCACGTTGACGCGCAGCGTGCCGAAGTCGACGTCGCTGCGGGTCCGCCACACGTCGCCGGCATCCACGAAGCCGACGAGCGACAGGCTGGACGTCACCGGAACACGAGCCTCGACTGACGACTCGAAGAGGGCGAGCCCTCCGATCGGCAGACCCGACTCGGTCAGCGGACTGACGTCGTAGCGCCCCCAGCCGCGCAGGCTCGTCGAGCCACCGAGGAAGTACCGCTTGAAGAACGGCACTGCCTGATCGCTGCCCGCGTCGATCGTGGCGCCGCGGGCGCGCGCCGCCAGCACGATCCCCGCCGGGAGGGTACGGTAGGCGCGGACGTCGCCGACGAGTTCGGTATAGGTGAAGTCGCCGGGCAGCCCGCCTCCGGCACGCTCCACCGCAAACGTGAAGGCCTGGCCCTGCTGCGCGTCGAGGGGGTTGAGTACGGAGCTGCGCTGCAGCTGCAGCCGCAGCCCGACCAGCGTGCCCTCCCCCTCGCCCGTCTCCGGATCGAGGCCGAGCGTGATCAGCTGCGCGCGGTATGCCGCGTCCTCGAGCGCGAAGTCCGATACCGAGTAGCGGGTGAAGTCGTTGAGGAACGTCAGCGCGACAGACGACAGGACGCCGCGTCCCCGGCTCACGTCGCGCGTGTCGTCCTGCCACGTGAGCGTGGCGCGTCCGCCGTACGTGCGCATCTGGTAGACCGGCTCGTTCTCGTACCACCAGTGCCCGGTGGCGCCGAGGGACAACCGCCGCGAGAACACGTACGGCTCGAGCGCGCTGACGCGCGCGCCCCACTCGAGCGAGGAGGCGCGGCCCTCCACGCCGAGCGTGCGCGCGCCGCCGCCGAGGTTGACGTTGCGCCAGGACGCCTGCGCCCGTGCCTGCTCCTCGGTGCCGTACCCGACGCTGAGGTCCACGCGGCGATGCCGCCCCTCGGTGACGGTCACGCGGACCGGCACGCTGTCGTCGGCAATTTCGTCGCGGCGCGGCTCCACGTACGCGAAGTCGAACAGATCCATGGCACGCAGGGCCCGTTCGCTCTCGTCGATGAGCGACTGGCGGTAGAGGTCGCCCGTCGCGAAGGCGAGCTGCCGGCGCACCACCGCCTCGTTGACCGACGTGAGCCCCGCGACCTCGATGTCGCCAATCCGCAGCACGGGCCCGGGAACGGCCGTGAACCTGAGGTCCACGACACGATCGCCGGCGTCCTCCTCGGTCACCTCGACGGCCGCCCGCGCGTGACCGAGGTCACGCAGCAGGTGCCGGCTGTCGTCGCGAATGCGCTCGACCCAGTTGATCTGCAGAGGCGCCCCGACCGTATAGCCGACGTTCTCGACGACGCGGTCGAGCTCTGCCTGCGGGATGTCGTCGAAGCCGCTGAACGCCACCCGTCCCGCGCGCTGCGGCTGTCCTTCGTCGATGGTGACGACGATGGCGACGGTGCGTGCCTCCTGATCGACGTCGGCGACGGCACGCGTCACCGTCGCGTCCGGGTAGCCGCGGCTGGAGTACAGCGCCTCGATGCGGGCGACGTCCTCCCGAAGCGTCGTGACCTCGTAGACAGGGTCGGCGGTGAAGGGAATGATGGACGGACGCCGCGTCTCCATGACTCCCAGCACCTCGGACGGCTCGAGGGCCTCGACGCCTTCGAGGTCGATGGATGCCACGGTCACCGGTTTGGCCTCGTCGTCCGGCGACTGCGCCGCGAGACCTGACGTCAACGTGACGACGACGGCGACAACGAGCGCGACGTGCCCCGGCAATGGCCACGCAGGCGGCCATCGCGCGACGGGCTGCTGTACGACGACTGAACGGTTCTCACTCACCTGCCCCGGTCCTGAAGCAACAATCAGGCCCCGCCGTCGCGGCAGTCCGCCGCCCGGACGGCGCCGACCACGACATCGTATAAGCGACGCTCCTGCAGCGACTTACGCGACACCCTCAGCGACGTGAGACACGGGCCCGGGCGCCCGGGAGGTGCGAGACGCTTCATCAACCTGTGCTCGACGCGGGAACAGATCGAGCGCCGGGTGTCGCGGTCAGAACCGTAAGGCGGACGACAAAAGCGTAATCAGGAAGCTCGTCCACGACCCGCGGGTGGGGCGCGCCGGTGAACCGGAGAACACGCCGCGCCACGGGGCCAGGCGGCGTGTCGTCTGCACGTGTTCTTTCAGGTTTTCCACGGAGTTCCGGGCATTCGGGCAACCGCCGACGGGTGCGCATGGCTGGCGCGCTGCGTGGCACCTGGCGCACGCGGTGCGCGGTTCCGGCGCACGACGACCTGGCACACCCGTCGCAGTACTCCAGGCGGATACCATGCAGCGCTCCTCGCCGATGCCCGCACGTCGCCGTTCCCTCTTCAGCACCACCCTGCTCCTGGGCGTGCTCCTCGGCGCAGGACCCGCGCTGGCGCAGACCGCGCCCGAGCCGCTGTTCGGCAGCGAGCCTTCTGCCGGGGCCCGGGCCGCGGGCCGCCGCATGGCTGGGGCCGAGACGGCAGGGGCCGACGCTTCTCAGGACCTCCCCCCCGGGCGAGCGCACGCCGTTCCCGGCAGCGTCCGTCAGGGCCGGCTCAACCCGTCCGTCTTTCGTGCCGAGCGGCTCAGCGTGGCACTGCCCGACGGGCGGGTGCTCGTGGCGGAGCGCCAGCAGGACGTCAGGGGTCGGCGTGGCGATCAGACGTGGACGGGCTCGTTCGAGGACGCCCCCGAAAGCCTGCTCGTGCTGACCCGGCACCGCGGGGCGGTGACGGGGTTCTTCCATCACGGGACCGAGACGTACGAAGTGGAGGGGTTCGAGAACGGCAGCCTCGTCCTGTTCCAGGTGAACGAGGAGGCCCTGCCCGGCGAAGGCGTGCCGGTGCCCGTCGGCGACGCGCCGGGTGACGTACCGGACGCGGATCAGGGCGACGCGGCTGACGCCAGCGCGAATCCGGGCGCGGCGTTCGACGCCGCCATCGCGGGCGACCCCATCATCCAGGACCTGCTCGTCGTCTATACGCAGCGCTCGGTGAACAAGGCCGGCAGCGTCGCGTCGCTCGAGGCCAAGATCGTCAACGCGGTTGCCGCCGCGAATGCTGCGTACGTCAACTCGGGCATCAACCTCCGGCTGAACCTCGCGGGCATGAGCCTCATCGACTACACCGAGACGGGCGACATGGGCACGTCGCTGTCGCGGCTCCGCCTGTTCGGCGACGGCTACATGGACACGGTGCACGCGCTGCGCAACCAGGTGGGCGCCGATCTCGTCTCGCTCATCTCCGACGAGTCGAACTACTGCGGCATCGCCTACGTGATGGCGACGGTCAGCCCGTCGTTTGCGTCGTCGGCCTTCAGCGTCGTGTCGCAGACCTGCTTCTCGCAGCAGACGCTGGCCCACGAGATCGGCCACAACCAGGGCAACTCCCACGACAGGCCCAACGGCGGCGCCAGCGCCTACCCGTACAGCTTCGGCTACCGCACCTGTGACAACGTCGCGCCCACGAACGGCCAGAAGTTCCGCACCGTGATGGGCTATCCGTGCTCGAGCGTCCCGCGCGTGAACTATTTCTCGAACCCGAACGTGTACTACAACGGCGCGCCGACGGGCGTCGCCTACGAGTCGAACCCCTCGGCCTCAGCCGACAACGCCCGGTCGATGAACAACACGGCGGCCGTCGTGGCAGCCTTCCGCACCCCGCCGGCCACCCCGCCGCCGGCAGCGCCGACGGAACTCACCGCCACCGCCGTCACGCAATAGCGCTGCTGCAGACATCGGCCCGGCGCTACGATGGAGCCCATGGCCGACGTCAACCTCTGGAGCGACGATGCACATGCGCGCGCCTATCTCGCGCGCGCCGACAGCATTCCCCGCCGTGACGAAGGGGAACGCGCGCTGCTGGAGTGTCTGCCAGGGAGGCTTCGGCGTGTGCTCGATCTGGGCAGCGGCGACGGACGGCTGATCGCCCGCGTCCTCGACGCGGCACCACATGGCGAGGGCGTGGCTCTGGATTTCTCGTCCGAGATGCTCGGGCGCCTCCGCGAACGCTTCGCCGGCACATCCGTCAGCGTGCTCGAGCACGACCTCGCGCAGCCCTTGCCGTCCAGCGGCCGCTTCGACGCCGTGGTCTCGAGCTTCGCGATTCACCACCTGACCGACGCGCGCAAGCAGGCCCTCTACGGCGAGGTGTTCGACGTGCTCGCGCCCGGCGGTGTCTTCTGCAACCTCGAGCACGTGGCGTCGGCGACCGCCGCGCTGCACCTCGAGTTCCTCGGGATGATCGGCGTCGCACCGGACGAGGACGACCTGTCCAACAAGCTGTGTGCCGTCGAACCGCAGCTCACGTGGCTGCGGGAGGCAGGCTTCGAGGACGTGGACTGCCACTGGAAGTGGCGCGAGCTCGCACTGCTTGCCGGCCGCCGTCCGGCGTGACGGCCGGCCGCACGGGGCGCCTGTCGCCGGCTGGCGCGTGACGGGAGGCCGTGGCAGGATGAGGCCACGATGAACACCACGCGCCTCTATCTCGTGCGCCACGGGGCCACACAGCTCACCGCCGAGGACCGGTTCTCGGGAGCCGTCGGCGTCGATCTCTCGGACGAAGGACGCTGGCAGGCGGCGCGGCTCGGCGAGCGCCTGCAGCAGGAAGGCATCACCGCGCTCTACAGCAGCCCGCTGTCGAGGACGCTGGAAACGGCCGCCATCATCGGATCCGCCTGCAACCTCGAGACGCAGCAGCGTGACGGGCTGCGCGAGATCAGCCACGGCCGCTGGGAAGGTCTGACGCGCCGCGAGGTCGAGGCGCAGTACGCCGACGAGTACGCCGCCTGGGAAGAAGATCCGTTCACGTTCGCGCCTCGAGGCGGTGAGTCGGGCGTCGCCGTCCTCGCGCGCGCCCTCCCCGTCCTGCGCGAGATCGTGACGCAGCACGAAGGCGAGCGGGTGCTCGTGGTCTCGCACAAGGCGACGCTTCGGCTCGTGCTCAGCAGCCTGCTCGGCTTCGACGCGCGCGGCTATCGCGACAGGCTCGACCAGGCGCCCGCCTGCCTCAACGTGCTCGACTTCCGCGATCCGGTCCGGGCGCGCCTGATGCTCTTCAACGACACCTCGCACTACGAGCGTCACCCGCGCCGGGCCGGCAACAACCTCTCGCGCTGGTGGGACAGCCTCGGCGCCGGACGCAGCTGAGTCGCGCCGGCGTCCGCCTATACTGCGCCATGCCCACACGCCGAGAAGCGCTGGCGATGCTCGCGGGCCTGCCGCTCGCCGCCGCCGCACGCGCGCAGGCGCCTACGGCCATTGCCGTCCCTGGCCTGCCGGCGCGCATCAAGACGAGCTGCAACCTCTACTCGTTCAACGGACCGCTCACACGCGGCGAGATGACGCTCGACGAGGTCATCACCTTCTGCGCGGAGCTCGGGTTCGACGCGGTCGACCCGACCGGGTACTACTTCTCCGGGTATCCGACGCCGCCGCCAGACGACGAGATCTACAGGATCAAGTCGCTGGCGTTCCGGCTCGGCATCGCCATCAGCGGCACCGGCGTGCGCAACGACTTCGCCGCGGCGGATCCCGCCGCGCGCGAAGCGGACGTCGCGCTGGTCGGACGCTGGGTCGAGGTCGCCGCGAAACTCGCGGCTCCCGTCCTGCGCGTCTTCGACGGCCGGGCGATCCCGCCCGGGCACACCAAAGACGAGGTCATGGAGTGGATCGTCGCCGGCCTCGAGGCGTCGGTCGCCCTCGGCGCGGCACGCGGCGTGGCCATCGTCCTGCAGAACCATCATGATGCGCTGAAGGACGCCGACGACTTCCTCGCGATCCGGAAGCGCATCCCCTCCCCGTGGTTCGGGCTCAACGTGGACATCGGCAGCCTGCGCATGACCGGCGATCCCTACCGCGAGATCGCCAGGCTTGCGGCTCACGCGTACACCTGGCAGGTGAAGGAGCTGGTCTACCGGAATGGCGTCGAAGAGCGCGTCGACCTTCGGCAGATCGTCCGCATCCTGCGAGACGTGGGCTACCGCGGCTACG
The DNA here is from genome assembly GCA_044508265.1 of Acidobacteriota bacterium. Lineage (GTDB taxonomy): Bacteria > Acidobacteriota > Vicinamibacteria > Vicinamibacterales > Vicinamibacteraceae > JAEZDP01. Next base: position 64,669 of record JBIQIB010000001.1, on the reverse strand, counting down.
TGCCGATCGAGACGCTCGGGCCGGGCGACCCGCGCGAGAAGGTGCGACGCTTCTTCGGCGAGTTCCGAGAAGCACTGGCAAGGGAGTAGATCGGCTTGTCGGCTTGTCGGCTTGGTCGGCGGGTCGGCCTGCCGGTCCGCTGGCACGCTGGCAAGCTGACAAGCCGATCCGCTGACCCGCCGGTTTGCGCGATAATGCCCCCATCTCATGAACCGAGCCTTTGCCGGCCTCGTGGCGGCTGGCCTGACCGTGCTCGCGACGGCCATGCACGCGCGCCCGCAGGCGCCGGCCCCCGGGGCAGCGTTGCCGCCGCCCGCGCAACACACCGTCGACTTCGCCGACGAGGTCGCGCCGCTGTTCCTGCGCAGCTGCGTCCGCTGCCATGCGCGCGGCCAGTCCAAGGGCCGCTTCAGCCTGGAGACGCGCGAGCGGATCCTGACGGGCGGGCGTGACGGCCCGGCGATCGTCGTCGGCAACAGCGCCGACAGCCTGCTCGTCCAGCTGGTGGCCGGCCTGGATCCCGACCGGCCGATGCCGGAGAAGGGCACGAAGCTGACGCCCGCCGAGATCGGCATCCTGCGCGCCTGGATCGACCAGGGCGCCGTCTGGGACGAGCGCGTGTCGTTCGCGCGTCAGGAGCCGCACAACCTGGTGTCGCGTCATCCCGCGCTGCCCCCTGCGCACGGCCCGCTCGTGCACCCGATTGACCGGCTGCTTGCCGCACACGAGCACGGCGCGACGGCCGATGCGCCGCGCGCAGGCGACCGTGCGCTCGCACGCAGGCTGAGCCTCGACCTCGTCGGCCTGCTTCCGACACCGGCCGACGTGGACGCGTTCGTTGCCGACGCACGGCCGGACAAGGTCGAGCGGTTCGCCGCGCGGCTCCTGTCCGATCGCCATGCGTATGCTACGCACTGGCTGACGTTCTGGAACGACCTCCTGCGCAACGACTATCGCGGTCCCGGCTACATCGACGGTGGACGCCGGCAGATCTCGTCGTGGCTCTACACGGCGCTGGCCTCCAACATGCCCTACGACGAGTTCGTGTCGGCGCTCGTCGCGCCCGGCCGCGACAGCGAGGGCTTCACCAACGGGATCATCTGGCGCGGGGTGGTGAATGCCAGCCAGACACCGCCGATGCAGGCCGCACAGAACGTGTCGCAGGTGTTCATGGGCGTGAACCTCAAGTGCGCCTCCTGCCACGACAGCTTCATCAACGACTGGCAGCTCGCCGATGCCTACGGTCTCGCCGGCGTCTACGCCGATGCGCCGCTCGAGATGGTCGAGTGCGACAGGCCGACAGGCGCCACGGCGCCGCTGAAGTTCCTGTACCCGTCGCTCGGCACCATCGACGCCGACGCGAGCCGTGACGAGCGCGTCAAGGCGCTGGCCGCGCTGATGATCGACGAGCGGAACGGCCGTCTGCCCCGCACCATCGTCAACCGGCTGTGGGCACGCCTGTTCGGGCGCGGACTCGTCGAACCCCTCGACGACATGGACCGCGCCGCCTGGCATCCGGATCTGCTCGACTGGCTGGCCGAGGACCTCGTCGCACACGACTACGACCTGACACACACGCTCGTCCGGATCGTCAGCTCCCAGGCGTACCAGCGCGAAGCCGTCAGCCTGGATCTCGACGCGCCGACGGCAGCGGCGCGGCCGACCGCGTCCCTGCCGCCGTTCAAGGGCCCGGCCATCCGCCGCCTGACCGCAGAGCAGTTCGTGGACGCGATCGGCCGTATCACGGGCGTCTGGGCGGCCGTGCCCGACGGCGACTTCGGCCCCGACCTCGCGAGCGGCGTCGACGCGCGGCACGTTCCACGATCGTGGTTCTGGCGCAGCGACCGCGCGACGTCGCGCCCTGAGGCGCAACCGGCCGACCCGAGCCTCACGCTGCGGACCACCGTCACGCTCGACCATCCCGTCGCCGCCACCCTCGTCGCCATCTCGCCCCAGACGCTCACCCTCGACGTGGACGATACGCGTGTGGGCACGATTCGACCGGGGGGGGCGAGGCTCGTGGATCTCGGGACGGCCCTCCAGGCGGGCACGTCCACGCTGCGCCTGTCGGGCGTGGCCCCGTCACCGAACGCCGACGCGAAGCCGGAGCTCGAGGCCGGCCACGGGATGCTCGCCCAGCTGTACGTCCGCGAGGGAGGTCCGGAGGGCGCGCTGCGGGTGCTGTCGCTCGATGCGTCGCGCTGGGAGTGGACCACGGCGGCCGCAGGCGATCACTGGCAGGCGGCGGCGCCGGCCACGGGTCCCGCAGCGTCTGCACCAGGCGCCTCCGCGTCGGCCCTCGATCGCACCTTCGCAAAAGCGGCGCTCACCGGCAGGACGCGCGCGGCGCTCACGACGGCGTCGCCGCTCACGACGGCGCTGGGACGTCCGAACCGCGAGCAGGTGGTGACCGTCCGCACCGAGACGCCGACGACGTTGCAGGCGCTGGAGCTCGCCAACGGCGAGACGCTGGCGCAGTTGCTGCGCCGGGGCGCCGAGACGCTGCGCAGCGAGCCCGGAGCGACGCCGTCGGCGATTGTGGATCGCCTCTACGCGAGGGCGCTGAGCCGTCCGCCGACGGATGACGAGCGCGCGCTCGCACTGGAACTGCTCGGCGCCGCCCCCGGCGTCGAGCCCGTGGAAGACCTGCTGTGGTCCGTGACGATGCTGCCCGAGTTCCGCCTGGTGCACTGAGGAGTCCGCGCATCATGCCTCCCTCGACGACCCGACGCGACTTCCTGGCCACGGCCAGCGCGGCTACCTTGTCGGCGCTGGCTGCGGGCTATCCGCGCGCCGTTCACGCGATCGGCAGTGGCCAGCAGCCGGCGCCTGCACCCGGCAGCACGCCCATCACGCCGACGGCCGATGCCGTCATCGTCCTGTGGATGGCCGGCGGGATGGCGCACACCGAGACGTTCGACCCGAAGCGGTACACGCCGTTCGAGCCGGGCCTGTCGCCGGATCAGGTGCTGAGCACGTTCCCGTCCATCGACACGTCCGTGGACCACATCAAGTTCTCGGCGGGCCTCGAGCAGATGGCGAGCGTCATGGACCGCGGCACGCTGATCCGCACGTACCGGGCCGGCGACCTCGGATTCATCCTGCACTCGCGCCACCAGTACCACTGGCATACCGGATACGCGCCGCCGCAGACGGTCGCCGCGCCGCACATCGGCGCCATCGTCGCCCGCACACTCGGGCCGCGCGCCGACGCGATGCCGGCGTTCATCAACATCGGGCAGCGCTTCGACGTCGGCGAGGGCGAGGAGCTGAAGGCGTTCACGACGGCGGGGTTCCTGGGGTCGGAGTACGGACCGTTCAACATCCCCTTCCCCGAGGATGCCGCGGAGAGCGTCCGACCGCCGGGCGGGATGTCGCCGGCACGCTTCGAGCGTCGCGACGCCTTCTTCCGCCGGATGCTCGAGGCGAGCCCCATCGGCCAGCACGGGAGCACCTACCAGCGCGAGTCGCTGCTGCGGGCGTACGAGAACGCCCACCGGCTCCTGAGTTCACCCGCCGCTGCCGCGTTCGACCTGTCGCAGGAACCGCTGGACTCCGTCCGGAAGTACGTCCCGGGATACACGCCGGGGCAGCGGTTCGACGCCGCGCAGGACCGGTTCGGGGCGCAATACGAGGCGCAGATGCAGGGCCGCTTCGGCCTCGGGTGCCTGCTCGCGCGCCGCCTCGTCGAGGCCGGCGCCCGGTTCATCGAGGTCACCACCGAGTACATCCCGTTCCTGAACTGGGACACGCACGAGAACGGCCACACGCGCATCGCGCAGATGAAGCGGCAGATCGACGCGCCCGTCGCGCAGCTCGTACGGGATCTCGAGGAGCGCGGTCTGCTGGATCGGACGCTGGTCGTGATCGCGAGCGAGTTCAGCCGCGACCTGCTCGTCGAGGGCAAGCCCGGACGGAAGGTGAAGGACCAGGTCACCGTGCCTGACCGCATCAACGAGCTGCAGCACTACGGGATGCATCGGCACTTCACCGATGCCGGCTGCGTGCTGCTCTACGGCGGCGGCATGAAGCGCGGTCACCTGCACGGCCGCACGGCGGACGAGCGGCCCTGCGGCACCATCGACGCCCCCGTGGGCATCGAAGACCTGCACGCCACCATCTTCCACACCCTCGGCATCCCGCCGACGCTCGCCTACGAGATCGAGCAGCGCCCGTTCTACGTCACGCGCGATGGCACCGGTCGTCCGATCGAGAGCCTGCTGGCGTGAGAACGCCCACCGCGGGCGCGCAGGACTTCAGGGAATCCGCGTGGACTGCCACGCCACCATCTGCCAGGTGCCACTGCGCTTCACCCACACGTCGGTGAAGCGCAGCGTGTTGACCAGCGCCTCGCCGTTGGCATCGACCGTCATGTCCGCGACGCCGTTGATGATGGCCGTGTCGCCGTAGACACGCACCTTCAGATCGCGCGGCGCGATCGTCTTGTAGGTGACGCGCCCGGACGTCAGGCTCTCGAGGTAGGCGGCCTTGTCGTCGACGGCGGCACTCGAGTGGGTGTAGACGAGGTCGTCGGCAAGCACCCCGGCGAGTCCCTTGTAGTCGCGCGACGTCATCAGTTCGAAACGGCGCCGTTCGGCGGCCTCGACCTCGGCCGCCGAGGGCGACTGGGCATGCGCCATCCCGACGAACGTGACCAGCGCCGCGAGCACCAGCGTGAGCGTCTTCATCTGTATGGGTTCCCTTTCGGACGCGAATTGTACACCGCCCGTGCGGGCGCGCTACCGCACGCCCAGTCTCGCGACGGCCATCGTCGTGTCCCACCACATGGCCAGCGTGACGGTGCCGGGGCCGGCGTCGATGAACCCGATCGTGAACTGCTCGATCGACGGCTCGATGGCGGTGACGGTCATCGGCATGCGCGCCACGTCGAACTTCGCGTCGTAGTTGGTCGCGCCATACAGGTTGGTCCTGTCATCAGGATTGAACTTCGCCTGTGTCGGCTGGTTGGTGAGAACGAGCGTCCAGGCGCCGTTGTCGAGGTCCACGAGGACGTTGTAGACGCCGGGCGGCACGGTCGTGCCGCCCACGTCGAGCGCCGCCTGCGTCGTGAGCCGCGTCGTGGCGTTCGCCCCGGCGCGCCACAGCGCGTCGCTTCCCTTGACCGTCTTCCCGTACTCGGCGCCCGAGCCGAAGATGCCGGAGCGCCCGCGCAGAATGGGCCGGCTGTATTCCACCGTCAGCCACTTGCCGCCTTCATACCGCCGTCCGCCATCGGACGTGGTCGTCCAGCTGCCGCCGAGCTCGATCGCGGCCGTGCCTGGCGGGCTGGCAGGCAGGCTGACCTCGGGTACCGACTGCGCGAGCGCCGGCACCGCGGCCAGCGCCAGGACCGTCACCGTCGTCAGAGCGTGTCGAAGCATCGCATCACGTCCTTTCTGCACGGGCTGTGAGTCGTTCCGCTGAGCATACAGGAGCTTGCCGTAGAATGACGCGGTTCTGAACCGTCCCTCTCGCGTCGGGCCTCGCCCGTCAGGAGCCTCACTCGTGCGTCATCCTCGTCTCTCGATCATCTCCCTGCTCGGGGTCGCCGCCGCCGGCATCGTGCCGCTCGCCGCGCAGACGCCGACACTGCAGACCCATCACGTCAAGGCGGCCGACCTTGCCGCGCCCGGGCCCGCGACGACGAACCCGCCGAAGGTGGTGCCCAGGCCCGCCGACGCCCGGCTCGTCGCGCCCGACGGCTTCGTCGTGCAGCCGTTTGCCGCCGACGGGCTCACGCGTCCGCGGCTCGCGCGCCAGGCCCCCAACGGCGACATCTTCGTCGTCGACACGGGCGCCAGCAGCGTCGTCGTGCTGCGAGATGCCAACGGCAACGGGCGCATCGACGAGGGGGAGCAGCACGTCTTCACGACGGGGCTCAAGCAGCCCTACGGGCTCGCCTTCCATGGCGACGCCGTGTACGTGGCCAACACGGACGCCGTACTTCGCTTCCCCTACAAGGCCGGCGACCTGGCTGCGTCGGGGCCACCGACGGTCGTCACCGAGCTGCCGAGCAGCAAGGGCGGGCACTGGACGCGCAACATCGCCTTCAGCAGGGATGGGCGGCACCTCTACGTCACCGTCGGCAGCTCGACGAACGCGGACGTCGAGCCGGACCCGTTGCGCGCCGCGGTGCTGCGCTTCGACGCCGACGGCAGCAACAGGCACGTCGTGATGACGGGCGTGCGCAACCCTGTGGGGCTTGCCGTGCATCCGGCGACCGGCGAGTTCTGGACGAGCGTGCAGGAGCGGGAAGGCCTCGGCGACGAGATCCCGCCCGACTACGTGGCCAGGGTCATCGACGGCGCCACGCACGGCTGGCCGTTCGCGTACACGGGCAACCACGAAGACCCGCGGCATGCCGGCGCCAGGCCGGACATCGTGAAGGCCGCCGTGACGCCCGAGGTGCTGATCGCGCCGCACTCGTCGATCCTCGGACTCACCTTCTACGACCACACGGCGTTCCCGGCCAGGTACCGTCACGGCGCGTTCGCTGCCTTGCGTGGGTCGTCGGGGCGTACGACGCGCACGGGCTACAAGGTCGTCTTCCTGCCCTTCGTGGACGGCAAGCCGACGGGCGCCTACGAGGACTTCGTGGTGGGCTGGATGCTCGGTCCCGATCGGCCGGAGGTGTGGGGCCGTCCCGTGGACGTCACCGTCCTGCAGGACGGCTCACTGCTGATCGTCGAGGACGCCAACCACAGCCTGTGGCGCGTCAGCCGCCAGTAAGGTAGGGACGGCTCTCCGAGCCGTCCCTACGTTCGCTCTCCGAGCCGTCCTTTCGTTCGCTCTCCGAGCCGTCCTTTCCTCCGGCGCGAGCGCCTCGACGAGCACACGGCCCATCGCGCCCGACGGCATCGCGGTGCCGAGCAGCGTCGCGAGCGTCGGCGCGATGTCGTTCATCGCCGCCCGCTGCGCATACTGCCCTGCCCTCACGCCCGGCCCCATCAGGATCAGGGGGATGTGCGAGTCGTAGGTGTACGGCGAGCCGTGCGTCGTCCCCGACGAGCCGCGGATCCAGTAGGGATCGAGCACCACCTCGAGGTCGCCCGAGCGCTGGGCATGGTAGCCACGCGCCACACGGCGGCTCACACGGTCGGCCGGCACGGCGGTGCCAAGCAGCTCCTCGCGCGTGTAGACGCGGGCCACCTGCGGCACCGCGGCGGCGGCGGCCGCGGCAACGCGACGGACCTCGGCGGCGTCCAGCTTCTTCGCCGCGATCAGGCCGTGGTCGAGGTACACCGAGTTGCCGCCGGCCAGCAGCCACGCGCCGCGCCCGAAGCGCGACTGCAGCGCCTGCTGAATCGCGTCGTTGACGGTGGCGCCGGCGAACCGCCCGCCGGGCAGGCGCCACTCCCTCGCACGCTCCGGCAGCGGCGCGACGCCATGGTCGGTCGTGAAGACCACCAGCGTGCGCTCGAGCCCCACCAGCCGATCGACCTCGGCGAGCAGTTCGCCGATGATCGCGTCGGTCCTGGTGCTCATGTCGCGCACGTGCGGCGAGTCGGGGCCGTAGCGATGGCCCACGGCGTCGTTCGACGAGAAGCTGACGGTGAAGAGATCGGTCGTGTCGCGCTGCCCCAGTTGCTCGTGCATCAGCGCGTCTTTGGCCAGCGCCAAAAGCATCTCGTTGCCGAACGGGCTCGTGTAGATCGCCTCGTTCAGGCGCAGCCCGGGTTGCGCCGGCATGTCGATGCCGCCGCCCTCGACGGGCAGGTCCCAGCGGCGGCCGGCATAGCCGTCCTGCAGCCGGCGCGCGTTGAAGGCCGCGACCCAGTCCGGCAGCTCGTCGCGGTACCACGTGCTCGTCACGAAGGCGCCCGACGCGTTGTCGAACCAGTACGCACCGTCCGCGCTGCGGCCGAGCGGCAGGATCGCCGACCGGTCCTTGAACGACAGGCCGATGGCCTTCGGCGGCGTCGCGGTCTTGGCCGCCATCCGGACCTCGTCAGCGATGGTCGACACGAGCAGGCGGTGCGGCGACGACGCCTCGCCCGTCGCGCCGACGAGCTGAGACGACGGGTCGTTCACGCTGGTCACGCTGGCGCGCGTGGCGCGGTCGTACCAGGAATTGCCGATGATGCCGCTCACGGCGGGCAGCGCCCCCGACAGCATGGTGGAGTGCCCGACGGCAGTGACGGTGTGACCGTGCTCGAGGTGGGCGTTGGTGTACACCGCGCCGCGCGTGAGCAGCGTATCGAGGCCGTGGCGGTACGACTGGCGAAAGCGCGTCAGGTAGTCGTAGCGGAACTGGTCGACGGCAACGAGCAGGACGAGCCGGATGGCAGGCGCCTCTGCCGCGGGGGCCGCCGGCACCTGCGTCGCCGCACCGTGCCCCCCGGCCACGAGCAGCAACAGCAGCATCGCAAGGGCGGCCCGGCGACCCGTGACACGGGGCGGACGATGGTTCATGGTGCGCACAGTCTAGCAGGACGAGACTGGCGCTCCCGTGCCATGTCGGCAGCGCGAATCACGGCCGCACGCGTCACGGCTCGAGGTCGTCCCAGTCGAACGACCGGACCACGACGGCGTCGGCTGCCGCACCGCCGAGCGGCGGGTGCACGAGCGCGACGACGTACGCCGGATCGATCGACAGCAGGCGTGCCTCGCGTCCGCCCGGGACGACGACACCGTCGGCGGCGAAGCTCACGTCAACGGACGCCGGCGGCTGCCGGAGGCCGGTGCCTTCGGCCTTCAGCCAGGCCTCTTTCACGCACCAGTACTCGAAGAACCGCCGGCGCCGGGTGTCCCCCGCAAGCGATTCGAAGCACGCCAGTTCGGACGGCGAGAGCACGCGCGGTGCCAGCGCCTCGACGCGCGCGGCGCGCGCGAGGGGCTCGGCGTCGATGCCCACGTCGCCGACGCGGGTCACGACGCAACCCACGAGCCCCTCGGTGTGCGTCAGGCTGAAGTGCCAGGTGCCGGTGCTCGACGGGGCGACGAGGTGCGGCTTGACGCCGTGGCTGTCGGTCGAGAACCCGACGGCGGCAGGATGCTGGCCGGTGACCTCGGCCAGCGTCTGCCGGAGCAGGATGCGGCTGGCGAGGAACGTCGCGCGATGATCGTCCAGGAGGAACCGCGCGTAGCGGGTGCGCTCGCCCGCCGACAGCCACGACAGGAACGACGTCATCCGCAGCGCGTCGTCCGGCGGCGGCTTCCACCAGGTGACGAGCAGGGCCGACGTCCGCGAGGCCGGGTCCGTCCTCAGTGCACTGCCTCGAGCAGCGTGAGCGCTGCGCCGTGCGCCAGCACGACGTCCGGCGACTCCTGGATCGCGCGGGCGTAGAGCTGTGCGAACTCGTCGCCCTCTGCGTCGGGGCGCAGCAGGCGCCGGGCCTCTTCGAGCAGTCCCTCCACGTCGGCGGCGGCGAGCGACTCGGCATCGGCCAGCATCGCGTCCATCCGCGCAATCAACGCCGAGAGCGGTCGCACCCACTCGAATGCGGGGTCGTTGATGACCAGCTGCAGCAGCTGGCCGCTGCCGTCGATCCGCCCGTGCGTCCGCTCGTACCTGATGCGCTCGACGTCGATGAGCGACTTGTGCACCTGCATCAGCCCCCGCCGTGCGGCAGCGACACGGTCTTCGAGATACGTGCTCATGGTCCGAGCCTCACCCGGCGCACGACAGGACCCTCGGCGGCAGCGTCGCCCGAACCGGCGCTCGCCGGCTGGCCTTCCTGCCCCGTCAGCACCAGCAGCGACGAGCCGGACAACGTGACGGCCACCGGCGTCGGGGTCTCCGGCAGCGAAATGTCCACCGTGCGGATCTCCTGCACCGTCACGCCCTGGCGATCGAGTTGCCAGCGCTGCAGGCTGCGCGCGCCGGTCGGCTCCACGCACATGACGACGAGGCCGCCGTCGTGCCACCACACGTCGCTGATGGAGGTGCCCTCGGCGACGGCGCTGACCACGGGCGCCAGGCGCCGGCGTGCCATGTCGAGCCGCGAGACGCCGTCGCCGTGCGCCACGTAGGCCACCTCGTCGCTGCCGGCGACGGTGACCGCCGCAGGCGAGGGGACGTCGAGCGTCATCACCGGCGTGAGCGTCGTCGCCCGCGGGTCGATCCGGAAGAGCCGCTGGCCGGCGGCATCGACGACGAGCACCGCGCCAGAGGCGGTTACCGCCAGGTCCGTGAAGCGCACGCTGCCGGCATCCGCAGGCGGCTCGATGCGTGCGAGCGGCCGTCCCGCAATGAGCTGCACCTTGTGGACGGTGGCGCGCGTCTCGCCGGCGACCGCGGGATCGTTGCTGAGCACCCAGAGATCGCCGCGCCGCGTGTCGATCTCCATCGCGACGAGCTGGCGGAACCCGGCGGAGTCGCCGCGCACGAGGTCGGCCACGCGGCGTGAGGGCTCGTCGACGACGACGATCTTCCGGCCGTCGCGATCGCCGACGAGATAGCGGCCCGACACGGCGTCGTAGGCAAATCCACCCGTGGCGCCGTCGCCGCCATCGAGGCCGTCGAGCCCGGTCTCGAGTCGAAGGGCCACGTCGGCCACCAGCGCGCTGCCGTACGCGGGACGTGGAGGCACCGCAGGTGCGACGGTCGCGACACCGGCAGCCGATGACGTTGCCGCGGCCCCGGACGTCGGCGAACCCACCGAGTCGCCGCGCGTGGCACCCGCGTCCGGATCCGTCGCCGCCCTCGCTGCCGTCCCTGCCGCCGCTCCGCCAGATGCCGCCGTGGACGGCTCGATCGCCGCCGCGTCGAGGCCTGTGGCGACGAGACGTCGCGTCGCCGTCCGCGCAAGCGCCTCCAGGGCGGGCCAGCCCTCCCGCTGGCGGACGCGCGCGAACACGTCGAGGTCGGCTGCGTCGGTGGCGACGCCGGCCTCCGCCAGTCGGCGCAGCATGACGAGGGCGTCCGAGGAACGCCCGCTGGCCGCCTGCGCGCGCGCCACCACGTACATCGCGGCCGCATCGTCTTTGGGCGCGAGCTGCATCACCCGCCAGGCCAGATCATGGAAGCGCTCGCCGTCACCGGCGGCCTCGGCCTCGAGCGCCGCCGTCCGGCACGACTCGAGGTCGGCGCAGGCATCGGGCGGCTGGACCGCGCCAGGCGCTGCCGTCCACCCGGCCTGCGGCAGCAGCACCAGCAGCATCGCGCCGGCGACGGCCATGGCAGGGAGTCGTGAACGTCCTGTCGACGGCATGGCCTTAGCCTACTGCATGCCCGCCATCAAGCGTCGCGCCGGCGGCTCCAACCTCCGCCGCGGCACGCCCCCGGCCGTGCGGGTGATCGTTCCAGGCGCGGGCGATGTACGATGCCGCCAATTCCGTCACTCGAAAGGATGCGCCGCATGCGTCGTCGTGGACATGCTCTGACCGTTGCCATCGCCCTCGTCTCGTCGCTCGCCTGCGGCATGGCGAATCCGGAAGCCGCCTCGGACGCCAGGGTCACGCTGCCGCA
>JBIQIB010000001.1:50046-53159 GCA_044508265.1 Acidobacteriota bacterium | reverse complement strand
CCTGCGGCATGGCGAATCCGGAAGCCGCCTCGGACGCCAGGGTCACGCTGCCGCAGCTGCCCGAAACCGAACCACAGCGCCGGCCCGACGTCATCTTCGTGCCGACCCGCGAGGCCGTCGTCGAGGCGATGCTCGACGTGGCCAAGGTCGGCTCCGACGACATCGTCTACGACCTCGGCTGCGGGGATGGCCGCATCGTGATTGCCGCCGCCAAACGGGGCGCGCGCGGGGTCGGCATCGACATCGATCCGAAGCGTATCCAGGAGGCCAACGCCAACGCGAAGGATGCCGGCGTCACCGACAGGGTGATGTTCCTCGAGCAGGACCTGTTCACCTCGGACATCCGCGAGGCGACCGTCGTCACGCTGTACCTGCTGCCGGGGCTGAACCTGAAGCTGCGGCCGATCCTGATGGAGCAGCTGCGTCCGGGCACGCGCATCGTGTCGCACGACTTCGACATGGGCGACTGGAAGCCGGAAGAAACCGTGCAGGTGGACGGCAAGACGGTCTATCTGTGGACGATCCCCGAACGGGGCGGGCCCGCCATTCCCTGAGGCGGCCGGGTCGTCGGCACCGCCGCTGGTCCCGGCAGCGGCGGCGCCGTTCAGCGTTCAGCCGGAATGCGCCGCGTGCGCCGGCTGCCGCGGCAACACCCGTCCGGCGAGGGCGTCGGTGAAGCGGCCGTCCTCGATGGCGGCGGTCCCGTCGACGAACACGTAACTCATCCCTGACGCGAGCTGGTGGGGATCCATGTAGGTGGCGCGATCCTCCAGCCTGTCCAGCCCGAAGACGACGACGTCGGCGATCGCGCCGGGCTCGAGCCGGCCGTGCTGCGTCAAGCCGAAGACATTCGCCGGCAGCCGCGTCATCGTCTGCAGCGCCTCGGGCAGGCGCAGCAGCTGCCGCTCGCGCACGAACGTCGTCAGCTTGCGCGTGAAGGCGCCGTTGCCGCGCGGGTGCGGGCGGCCGTCGCCCGGGAACGCGATGGAGCCGTCACTCGAGGTCATCGTCCACGGTCGGGTCATCAACGCGTCGATGTCGTCCATCGACATGTTGAACGAGACGATGGAGACGTCGCGGACGGCGATCAGGTCGAGTGCGGCCTCCTCGGGCGGCACCGCGCGCGCGGCGGCGACGTCGGCGAGCGACCGTCCCTCCAGCGTGCGATCCGGCGGGTAGTGCGCGATGACGAGCGAAGCGGGTCCGCCACGGCGACGGATGTTCTCGGCGACCGCGGGCAGCAGCGCCTTGCGCGCTGCCGGGTCGGCGATGTGCGCGGCGAGTGCGTTCGTCCCGCCGGCCTGCGCGGAGCGCGGTACCAGCGCGGCGGCGAGGCTCGTCGAGCTCGCTTCGTACGGATACTGATCCGCGAACACGCGGACGCCTCTCCGACGAGCCGTCTCGATGCGGTCGATGCACGTCGGGATCAGTCCCCAGGCGTCCGGCCCCAGCGCCTTCATGTGGCTCACGACGCCCGTCGAGCCTGTCGCCTCGGCGATCGCGATGATCTCGTCCACAGCGGCGACGAGGCCGACGCTGTAGGTGCCCTCGTCGCGGATGTGGCTCGTGTGCGCGCCGCCGGCGTCGGCGACGACCTCCATCAGGGCGACCAGTTCGTCCGTCTTCGCGAAGAACCCGGGGGCGTAGAAGAGGCCCGACGACAGCCCGATGGCGCCGGCGTCGAGTGCGGTGCGCACGTGAGCGCGCATGCGGTCGAGCTCGACCGCGGACGGGGCGCGGTCGTCCATCGACAGGACGGCCCTGCGGACGGTCGCGTGTCCGATGAGCTGCGCGACGTGGACGCCGATGCCGGAGCTGCGGTAGCCGTCCGCCTGCGCCGTCAGGTCGAGGGGGCCGCCACCGTCCGGGTTGACGAGGATGGTCGTGATGCCCTGCGCAAGGAGCGGCCTGGCCGTGTGCAGTCCTGTTCGCGTGAGGCCCTGCCCGGCGTGCGAGTGGACGTCGATGAAGCCCGGCGCGATGACCTGCCCCTGCACGTCTATTTCGCGGGCGGCGCTCCAGCCGTCGAGATCGCCGACGGCGACGATGCGGCTGCCGCGGAGCGCGATGCCGCCCGGAGACAGGGGGCCGTCGGTGCCGTCGCAGATGCGGCCGTTGCGGAGCAGGATGTCCGCCTGCCGGCCCATCTGGGATGCCCGGATCGGACGTGTCAGATACAGTGCTGGAACGGCACCGAGAGCGGCAAGGAACGCGCGACGCTGCATGGGTGTCGAAGAGAGTATCAGCACAGGTGATCCGGCGCGGCCGCGAGGCGGCGGGCCCGCGGCAGTGTGAGACGATATCGGCAGGGAGGTTGTGATGTTCGACCCGAGATTGTGGAAGCGTCAGCGAGGCACCCAGGAGCGCTATGCCGTGGACGCCTTCAACGAGGGGCTCTCCGACGACGCGCCACATTCGGATGCGTGGCTGGGCTCGAGGCCGGGGCTGGACGTGCGACGGTCGCGCGTGCCCCGGTTGACGTGGCTCGGGGTGGGTCTGGTCGGCGTTGCGGTGGGCGTGGTGGTGGCGCGGGCGCTGGCCGGACACGACGACCTGGGCCGCCTGCGCAGCTGGCTCGGCACGAGTTGCTCGGCGGACGACCTTGCCCTCGACGAGGCGATCGACGACTCGTTCCCCGCGAGTGATCCGCCCTCGCAGACCGCAACGTCCGGCGCGCGCGCCTGAGCCTGGGGTCAGGTCTCCGGACGGCGCTGTCTGGGGGTCAGGTCTCCAGATCGCGGTCGTTGGGGGTCAGGTCTCGCCACGTGCGGGTTGCAGAAGGTGCGACCCGCCGCGTCGGAAGCCGGCGCCCCGCGCGGTCGGCTGAGCGACGGTCGGCCTCGCCTCAGTGGCGCGATCCCGCGTACTTGTCCTACGGTCTTCCCGGCACCTGCATGCGCGTCTGACCGTTCCACTCGTCAGGACTCTTCCGTCCTGCAGCGCCTGGGCCGCCCAACGAACCTGCAGCCACGCCTGCGGCGCCGGCATCAGCGTCGGGGGATGCCATTTTCTGCAACGCTCCAGACAGGAGACCTGACCCCCAACTACCCTCATTTGGAGACCTGACCCCATCCGCCCGCCGTCCGGAGACCTGACCCCATCGGTGCTAGCAT
>JBIQIB010000001.1:39708-49946 GCA_044508265.1 Acidobacteriota bacterium | reverse complement strand
AGACCTGACCCCATCCGCCCGCCGTCCGGAGACCTGACCCCATCGGTGCTAGCATGCTTCGCACCCGGAGGGGACCATGACACTCAAAGCCGCTGCACTCACCTGTCTCGGAATGCTCTGTCTCGCGACCACCGCCAGCGCGCAGGACGCCAACCCGCTCACCGCTGCCCTCAAGGCGCAGCACGATCTGATCAAGGGAAACATCGTCAAGGCCGCCGCGAAGATGGACGAGGCCGACTACGCGTTCTCCCCCACGCCCGAGGTCCGCACCCTCGGACGGCTGTTCGGCCACATCGCCAACGCCAACTACATGATCTGCGCCGCGGCCGCCGGCGAGAAGAGCCCGTCGACCTCCAACGTCGAGCAGACGGCGACCTCCAAGGCGGACCTCGCCAAGGCGCTCGACGCCTCGTTCGCGTACTGCGATTCCGTCTACGCGAAGATGACCGACACCGCCGGTACCGAGAAGGTGAAGTTCTTCCTGGGCGAGCAGCCGAAGCTCGCCGTGCTCGCGTTCAACAACGCCCACAACATGGAGCACTACGGCAACGTCGTGACCTACATGCGCATCAAGGGCGTCGTGCCGCCCTCGAGCGAGGGCCGGTAGCCGCACCATCGATCGCCGCCGCCGACACGGACACCGATCCCGCCGCCACCGGCCCCTGATCTCAGCGGCCCGCGCTCGCCATGCGGCGGCGGATCTCCTCGTCGGACACGTCCTCGACGTGCGTCGAGAGGAACCACGTCGTGCCGGCGGCGTCGCGGACGTATGCGCTCCTGTCGCCGTACGGCTGCAGCGTCGGCGGCGTCAGCGACGTCGCGCCCGTCGCCATCGCGCGCGCGTACGCGGCGTCCACGTCGTCCACATAGACGTGCAGGGCGGCCGGAATCGCCGGCCACTGCGGCGTCGCGCCTCCCACCATGACGATCGTGTCGGCCACACGGACCTCGGCGTGCATCACGCGCCCGTTCGCGTCCATGCTCCTGCGCACATCCTCGCCACCGAGGACGTCCCGCATGAACCTGATCGTCGCCTCTGGCTCGTCGACGACGAGATACGGACTCAGCCGAGGGTAGCCCTCGGGCACCGGTGAAACGGACATTCGGTCACCTCCTGAGACCAGCATGTCCGACACCGCGCGCCGTGTCTTGAACGAAATTGAAGGAGACCTGCCAGGGCCGGCCACCCCAGCGGCGGTCTACCGAATGTCCGGCGTCTCGACGAGGTGGTTGGCAAACGCCGTCCGGCGGTTCAGGTAATCTTCGGGAGCTACGCCGGCAAACGCGCGGAAGTCACGCACGAGGTGGGCCTGATCCGCGTACCCGCAGTCGGCAGCCAGGTCGGCCCACGTGCGCTCCTCGTGCGTGGCCTTGCCCCGCAACACGGCCTGGAACCGCTGCACCCGGCTGAAGCGTTTCGGCGTCAGGCCGACGGCTGAGGTGAAGTGATCGAGGAAACGCCGATGACTGATCCCGATCCGGGCGACGACGTCGCCCACGGACACTGACGCCGGCTGACGCTTGAGCTCCTGCACGGCGTAGCCCACCGCCGGATGCCCCGCACGCTCCGGCCGCTGCCGCCGGCGCAGCACGTCCTCGAGCACCGCAACCTTCGCGTGAGGCGTCTCCGCGGCCATCACCCTGTTGCGCAGCTCGTCGCTCAGCGTGCGGCCCCAGAGCACGCCGACGTCCACGTCGAGGTCGAACAGCTCGGAGGACGGGCAGCCGGTGAAGGCGACTGCCCCGCCCGGGCGGAACACCACGCCGACCGTCGCCGCCGTGTCGCCACGGCTGATGAGGCTGTAGCAGTCCGAGGGGCCCGTCACGATCAGCGACGGTGTCGCCACGCAGCGTGACGGATCATCCCTGTCGAACACGCGCATCGGCGCATCGCGCAGGCTCACGACGAGCTGCATGCCGCCGTGCGGCAGCACCCGCTCGATGTCGTGGCCGCCGGACGTGGCTG
Source organism: Acidobacteriota bacterium (assembly GCA_044508265.1). Classification (GTDB taxonomy): domain Bacteria; phylum Acidobacteriota; class Vicinamibacteria; order Vicinamibacterales; family Vicinamibacteraceae; genus JAEZDP01. The sequence goes on along the minus strand of JBIQIB010000001.1, from coordinate 47,980 downwards.
GCAGGTCGGCGTACCAGTAGAACGCCACGTGCTCGGCGAGCTCAGCACCCGGGCGCCACGTCATCATGGACATGTCGGCTCCAGCGGCGCGCCGTACGGCGCCCGTCGCGCGCCGCGATCACGGCGCGGCGTCGAGGTGGGAGAGCCGCTCCGCTGCGGACCGCGCTCACGTGGGCAGGCCACGCACCACCTCCGCCGCGTGCGTGCGCAGGTCGGGCATGAACGCGGCAAACTCGGACGCGTACGCGTCGTAGTCCCTGTCGAGGTCGGCCGCCGCACCGGCGATGCCGCGCGCCACGGCCGTGCGATGCGCCATCTCGCGCAGCGTGCCGTCAATCCCGGCAAGGCTGGCGTAACGCGTAAGCCAGTCGCCACGCGTCATCGCGCCCACGAGCGAGTGCGCCTCACGTGGCAGCCGCGGCAGGTTCTCGCGCAGCGTCCGATAGACGTCGCGTGCGAAGGCGGGCAGCGGCGCCGCGTGGTGATCAGCCCACGTGCGTGCCAGGACGTGGTCGTAGAAGACGTCCACCAGCACACCGGCAAGATGCCCGTACGCCGGGACGAGACGCTGCCTGCTGCGTCGGACCGCGTCGTGCGTATCGGAGAACGAGTCGACCGCCCGGTGCAGCCGGATGCCCGCCCGGATCCCCTCGGTCGTGCCGGGATGGTCGTAGCGCTCGACGCGCCCCTTGACGACGTCGCCCAGCAGACTGCCGAGACGCAGTTCCTCGTCGTTCTCGGCCACGAGGAAGTGCGCGAGGAAGTTCATCGGCGCCCCGTGCCACCGGCGTCCGGCGTCGCCGCGAACTCGCGGAACAGATCCGTCAGCTGCGCCGCCGACCACCCGGGGTGCACCGCGACGCGATAGCGGAAGCGCACGCGTTGTCCCGCGTCGAGCGTGAGGCTGCCGTCCTTCGAGTCGTCGTTGAGGAAGTCGTGCACGCCGAACGGGTTGATCGCATGCAGCCCGTAGCCGCGCGAGTGCCAGTAGGTCGGATGACGCGGGTTGGACGGGTGGTCCATCATCACGATGCCGACGCGCTCGCCGTCGATCACACCGGCGTAGTCGACCCATTCGGACTGCCGGCCCCAGACCTCCTTCTCGCCCTCCCCGCCCTGCGCGTTGCGCAGGCGACCCGTCCGAGGCGGCCCGCCCGTCTTCCGCCGCGCTTCCGGCTCTTCGAGCACTGTCGCGACGCGCAGCGCGAAGGTGCCTTCCTTCGTGTCGCCGAACACGGCGCGCTCGTGTGCCTCGAGGTCGATGTCGACGTCCACGATGCGCAGTTCGGGATGCGCGTGGAACGTCATGCGCCGCCGTTCGGTCAGGAGCGTTCGGCCGTCCGGCGTCACCCAGTGCAGCACGGCCTTGATGGTGCCGCTCCGGGGCCCCTCCTGCATCTCCACGAGCTCGTGGAGGACGATGCGTCCCAGCTTCTCATCAGGTGTCGCGCCCGGCGGCTCGTTCCGGATCGCCCAGAAGTTCAGCCCGTTGACGTCGCCATGCCCGTAGAACAGGCCGGCATGATGCGGGTGATCGGTCGTCTCGCCAGGCACCTGCCCCGCGGGCACCGATCGCGTCACGACGGTGCCGGAGGCGGCCCGGAGCGGATGCAGGTGCACGCGATTGAGGTGCTCGCCGCCAATGACGAACGCGGTGAAGGGCTCGCCGTCAACGTCGACGTTCACGCGGTCGGGCGTCCGGGTGAAGGTGACCTGCGCCGATGCCGCGCCGGCCATGCACGACAGGCTGACGACAAGGAGGACGAGGCGACGCAGGGGCGCCGCCGGAACCGCGACAGTCATGGGCGATCTCGGCCGAAGAGGACTGTTCGTACCGTATGAGTGGCCGATGGCGATGTCAAGGCTGGCACGCCCGGTAGGACTCGAACCTACGACCCTCAGCTTAGAAGGCTGATGCTCTATCCAACTGAGCTACGGGCGCTCTGAAGCAGCACAGCCATGCTAGCAGACCCTCCGCGCCCTCCGCGCCTCCGCGTGACCCTCTCCGCTCTCTCCGCCTCCTCCGCCTCCTCCGCCTCCCTGGCAAGCGGGTCGCCCCCGGGAGTACGATCGGAGTCATGCGAATAGGAATCATCGGCGCAGGGATGATCGGCAGCGCGCTCGCCAGGCGGCTCGCTGCCCTCGGACACGATGTGGCCATCGCGAACTCGCGCGGGCCGGAGACGCTGCAGGAACTCGCGTCGGAGCTTGGCGTCCGCCCCGTGACGGCCTCGGAGGCCGCACGCAGCGGCGAGATCGTCGTCGTCACGATCCCGCAGGGGGCGATCCCCGATCTGCCCGCGGACCTGTTTGCCGGCGTGCCTGCCGACGTCGCCGTCGTCGACACCGGGAACTACTACCCGTCGCGTGACGGCAGCATCCCGGAGCTCGAGCAGGGGAAGGTCGAGAGTGTGTGGGTGTCGGAGCACCTCGGACGCCCCGTGGTCAAGGCGTTCAACAACATCTACTCGACGAACCTGATCGACAAGGCCAGGCCGAAGGGCGCCCCCGATCGCGTCGCCCTTCCGGTATCGGGCGATCCGCCCGAGGCGCGGGCGAAGGTGATGCGCCTCGTTGACGAGCTCGGCTTCGATCCCGTGGACGCCGGCAGCCTGGACGAGTCGTGGCGGCACCAGACGGGCACGCCCTGCTATACGCACGACTTCGACGCGGCGCGCCTGCGCGACGCGCTCGCGGCAGCCGACAGGAACAAGCTCGCCGAGTACCGCGCCGCCGCAGACGAGGCCCTCCGGCAGATCCTCGAGGCACTCCGCAACCGTTGACGCAGCGGCGCGTCCCTGACCAGGACGCGCCGCTCTCCCCCACCCGCCATCGTGCCTGCTGCCGCGACTGATGTCCCCGACATCGACGACGCCTACCGCCGGGAACTCGACGACCTCCTTGCGACGCTCGGCACGGACGCCCACGCCGGCCTGACCGACGACGAGGCACGCGCCAGGCTGGAGCGATACGGCGCCAACCAGCTGTCGAGCAGGCCGCCTGATCCGGCGTGGCGTCGCTTCCTCGCGCAGTTCCAGGACGTCCTCGTCATCCTGCTGCTGATCGCCACCGCGATCTCCGCAGCGCTGTGGGCCATCGAGGGCGACGCCGCCCTGCCCTACGAGGCCATCGCGATCTTCGTCGTCGTCCTGCTCAACGCGACGATGGGCTACGTGCAGGAAGCGCGTGCCGAAGCCGCCGTGGCCGCGCTGCGCGCGATGGCCGCCGACGAAGCCACGGTCATCCGCGGCGGGGCGCGACGCAGCATCCCCGCCACGGAGATCGTCCCGGGCGACGTCGTGCTCGTGGACGAAGGCGACACGATCCCCGCCGATGCACGGCTGATCGAGTCGGTCGCGCTGCAGACGAGCGAGGCGGCGCTGACGGGCGAGAGCCTGCCCGTGGCGAAGGACACGCAGACCATCCCCGGCGACGTGCCGCTCGGCGACAGGCACAACACGATCTTCAGCGGCACGGCCGTCACCTACGGCCACGGCACCGCCGTCGTCACGGCCACCGGGATGCAGACGGAGATGGGGCGGATCGCCGGACTGCTCGAGGACACCCCCGAGCAGCAGACGCCGCTGCAGCTGGAGCTCGACCGCATCGGCAAGGTACTCGGCCTCGTCGTCCTGGTGATCGCGGCGGTGATGATCGCGACGATCATCGTCGTCGAGGACGTCCGCAGCGCCGCGGGGCTGTTCGACGTGCTGATCCTCGGCGTCGCGCTGGCGGTGGCCGCGGTGCCGGAGGGCCTTCCGGCCGTCGTGACCGCGGTGCTCGCGATCGGCGTCCAGCGCATGGCGCGCCGCCGCGCGATCGTGCGGCATCTGGCGGCTGTCGAGTCGCTTGGCTCGGCGACAGTCATCGCGTCGGACAAGACCGGCACGCTGACGAAGAACGAGATGACCGTGCGCGTGGTCGTGACGGCCAGTGGCCGCGTCACGTTCGATGGCGCAGGCTATGCGCCGCAGGGCGCGGTGCGTCGTGACGACGGTGGTCCGGTGGACGGCCCGCTCGCGATCGAGCTCGAGCGGGCGCTGACCGCGTCGGACCGGGCAAACAACGCGGCGCTCCTCGAACGCGACGGCACATGGACGGTGCAGGGCGACCCGACCGAGGGCGCCCTGCTCGTCGCCGCCCGCAAGGCGGGCATCAGTCCGGCGCCCCTGGACGAACGTCTGCCCCGCGTCGGGGAGGTGCCGTTCTCCTCGGAGCGGAAGCTGATGACCACGCTCCATCGCAACGCCGCCGACGGCGGCGGCATGGTGTTCACCAAGGGCGCACCCGACGTGCTGCTCACCAGGTGCACGCGGGAGCTCGTGGGCGACGGCTCGCGCGAGCTCACGCCCGAACGGCGCGCCGAGATCCTCGAGCTCAACGAGCGCCTGGCCGGCGAGGCCCTGCGCACGCTGGGGGTCGCGGGCCGTCCGCTGGCTGCCGGCGACCTGCCGACAGGTGCGAACGGACCTGACGACGCTATCGAAGCAGACCTGGTCTTCGCCGGGCTCATCGGCATGATCGATCCGCCCCGCGCCGAAGCGCGCGATGCCGTCGCACGCGCGAAGGCCGCCGGCATCCGGCCGCTGATGATCACGGGCGACCATCCGACGACGGCGGCGGTGATCGCGCGCGAGCTCGACATCTCGCCCGATGGACGCACCATCACCGGCGCCGAGCTCGACGGCGTTGGCGACGGCGAGCTGCCGTCGGTCGTCGCGGACGTGTCGGTCTATGCCCGCGTCAACCCCTCGCACAAGCTGCGCATCGTCGAGGCCCTGCGCGACACCGGCGCCATCGTCGCGATGACGGGTGACGGCGTCAACGACGCGCCGGCGCTGAAGCGTGCCGATGTCGGCATCGCCATGGGCATCACCGGAACCGACGTCTCGAAGGAGGCGGCCGACCTGGTGCTCGCCGACGACAACTTCGCGACGATCGTGGCTGCCGTCGAGGAAGGGCGCGCCATCTTCGACAACATCCGGAAGTTCCTCCGGTACCTGCTGTCGTCGAACTTCGGCGAAGTGCTCACGATGTTCTTCGGTGTGCTGTTCGCGCGGCAGATCGGGCTCGACATCAGCGGCGAGGCCGTGGTGCTGCCGTTGCTGGCGACGCAGATCCTCTGGATCAACCTGGTGACCGACGGCCTGCCTGCGCTGGCGCTCGGTGTCGACCCTGCAGACGACGGCCTGATGCACCAGCCGCCGCGGCCGACCGACGAGGGCGTGCTGACCCCGCGGATGTGGCGCGGCATCGTTCTCGTCGGCGCGGTCATGGCTGCCGGCACGCTGTTCGTGCTCGACGCGTCGCTGCCCGGCGGGCTGGTCGACGGCGCCGGCGAACTCAGGTACGGCCAGACGATGGCGTTCACCACGCTGATGCTGTTCCAGGTGTTCAACGTGCCGAACGCGCGCTCGGATGAGCACAGCGCCTTCGCGCATCTCTTCGTGAACCGCTGGCTCTGGGGCGCGATAGGCGTGTCGCTCGTCCTGCAGGTCGCCGTCATCTACGTGCCGTGGCTGCAGCGGTCGTTCGGCACCGTGGCGCTCACCGGCGCCGACTGGCTGTTCTGCGCCGTGGTCGCCAGCTCGGTGCTGTGGCTCCGTGAGCTGAGCAAGCTCGTGACGCGCCGTCAGCGCCGGTGATGCGGCCGGTCGGCCGGCGATCTCGTGACCAGGTAGATGCCGGGCAGGATGAGTGCGGCGCCGACCCAGTGGAACGAACGCACCGGCTCGCCGAGGACGACCCACGCGAGCGCGGCCGCATAGACGGGGCCGAGATACATCACCACGCCGGTGCGCGCGGCGCCCAGCTCCCCGAGCATGAACGAGTACGAGAGGTACGCGCCGAATGCCGGCGACAGCGCCGTGGCCACGACGAAGCCCGCCGCCTGCCACGAGAAGACCGGCGGTTCCAGCAGGGCCTCGACGATCGTGAATGGCAGCAGCACCAGCACACCGCCGCCCGCGATCAGCGCGAGCCGCGCCGTCGGGCCGAACGCCGACGGCCAGCGCCTGAGCAGCAGCGTGTAGGCGGCCCACGCGACGGCGGCGATGAGGATCCACCAGTCGCCCGGCGTCAGCCGCACCGCGCCAAGGTCGTGCCATCGGCCGGCCAGCGCGATGTGGACGAAGCCGGCGAGGCTCAGACCGATCCCGCCCGCCTGCACCAGCGCCAGCCGCTCGCCGAGCACCGCCGACGAGAAGAGTGCGATCAGCACCGGCGACAGCGCATAGATCAGGCTGATGTTCGTGGCGCTGGTCGTGCGGCCGCCGATGTACACGAACGCGCCGCAGATCCACATGCCGAGCGCGCCAAGCACGGCCAGTTGCCACCACTCGTGCGCGACCGCGCCACGACTGGCCCGGATCTCCGACCACGCCAGCGCGGCGAGGAGCGCGCCGGCCAGCGCCCACCGGCACAGCGCGAGCATGTGCGGCGCGATGACGCCGGGCGCCGTCCTGGCCACCAGGTAGTTGACGCTCCACAACGCGGGCGTCGTCAGGATCAGCAGATAGGCAAGCTGGCGGCGGTGGTCAGGCGTCATCGGGACAGGTGAGCGCGGCCGCGCGGCACCCGTCGTTCATGACTGGTATGCCTGTTCGAGCTGCGCGATGTCGAGCTTTACCATACCCAGCATCGCCTTCGTCACCCGCTTGACCCGCGCGACGTCGCCGCTGCGCATCATCTCGTCCAGCGCCGCGGGCACGATCTGCCAGCGCACGCCGTACCTGTCGGTGAGCCATCCGCAGGCCTGCTCGCGGCCGCCGTCCGAGAGCAGTGCCTCCCAGTAGCGGTCGATCTCGGCCTGGTCGTCGCACGCCACGACGATGGAGATGGCGTCGTTGAACTCGTGGTGCGGTCCAGCCGTCATCGCCTGGAACCGCTGGCCGAACAGCGTGAAGTCCACGACGACAACCGAGCCGGCCGGGCCGCTCGGCGTCTCGGCCGGCAACGACCACACGTGGTCCACCCGCGAGTCGGGGAAGATCGAGGTGTAGAAGCGTGCGGCCTCTTCGGCATGTTCCGCGTACCAGAGGTGGGTGAAGATCTTCGCGCTGCTGCTCGATGTGACGGTCATGGTGTCCCCTTTCCACCGTATGGTCGGATGGGACCGCGCGCGATCGACAACGCCGCCGTGACGGGGCCCGGCCGCTCGCAGTACGCTAATGAGCTGCATGTCCGCCCTCCCGACCGCCCGTGTGCTCCAGATTGACGTCACCGGCCCCGACCGCGCCGGTGTGACCCACGCCCTGACCGGCATCCTCGCCGAGTCCGGGGCGCGCATCCTCGACATCGGGCAGGCCGTGATCCACGGCTCGCTCGCGCTCGGGCTGCTCGTCGAGCTCTCCGACGCCATGAAGGCGTCGCCGCTCCTGACCGAACTGCTGCTCAAGGCCCACGAGCTGGGCGTGCAGGTGCGCTTCACCGCCGCCGCGGAAGAGGACTACCAGGCGTGGGTGGCCGCCCAGGGCAAGGGCCGGTATCTCGTGACGATGCTGGGCTCGACGCTGACGGCAGCGCACCTGACGGACGTGAGCGGTGCGGTCGCCCGCGCCGGGCTGAACATCGACAGCATCGACCGCCTGTCCGGACGCGTGCCGCTCGGTCCGCCCCTGGAAGTGCCGCGGGTGTGCGTCGAACTGGCAGCCTCCGGGACGCTGGCCGACGAAACGGCGTTCCGCGGCGACCTGCTCGCGCTGGCGATGCGTCACGGGATAGACGTCGCGTTTCAGCACGACACCGCGTACCGCCGTCACCGCCGGCTCATCGCGTTCGACATGGATTCGACGCTGATTCGCGCCGAGGTCATCGACGAACTCGCCAGGCACGCTGGCGTCGGCGCGCAGGTGGCCGCCATCACCGAAGCCGCCATGCGCGGCGAGATGGACTTCAGGACGAGCTTCAGGCAGCGGGTGGCGCTGCTGCGCGGCATGCCCGAGACGGCGCTGCAGGAGGTCATCGACGCGGTGCCGCTGATGGACGGCGCGGAGCGCCTCGTCAGCACCCTGCGCCGGCTCGGCTATCGGACCGCCATCCTCTCCGGCGGGTTCACGTTCGTGGGACGCGTCCTGCAGCAGCGGCTCGGCATCGACTACCTGCACGCCAACGAACTCGACATCCGTGACGGTGTCGTCACGGGCGAGGTGCGCGAGCCCATCGTGGACGGCGCGCGCAAGGCGGAACTGCTCACGCAGATTGCCCGGACCGAAGGCCTGGACATGCAGCAGGTCGTGGCCGTGGGCGACGGGGCGAACGACCTGCCGATGCT
>JBIQIB010000001.1:35019-39608 GCA_044508265.1 Acidobacteriota bacterium | reverse complement strand
CCTCGCGTCGTGCAGAGCCCGCTCGGGCCCGTCGTCGAGTTCGACGGCCAGGAGGCGGCGCTGTTCGTGGACGTGCACCCGCTGGCCGGCGCGCGGACCTTCACCTGGGAAGCGGTCTTTCGCCCGGATGGCGGCAGCCGCGCGCAGCGGTGGTTCCACTTGCAGGAGACGGGTTCCGAGAACCGGATGCTGTTCGAGATCCGGGTCGTTGACGACCGGTGGTTTCTCGACAGCTACAACTTCAGCACGACCGGCGAGGCGACGCTGATGAACAGGCAGAGCCTGCACGCGCTCGGCGAGTGGTACCACGTCGCGGTGGTGTACGACGGGCGGGTGCTGCGCAACTACGTCAACGGGGTGCTCGATGGCGCCGAGGAAGTCGCGCTGTCTCCGCAGGGCGCGGGACGCACGTCCGTCGGCGTGCGCATCAACCTCGTGGACTACTTCAAGGGCGCCATCCACTCGTCGCGCTTCACCCGGCGGGCGCTCTCTCCCTCCGAGTTCACGACGCTCCAGACGATCGCCGCGTCCGCCCGGCGCTGAACCGGGGCGCCTACGCGAGCGCCCCGGTGCCGGTCGTCAACGAATCCTCCGCCTTCAGCCGCACGACGGACGCCGGCCACGACGGACGCTCGTGCGCCGCGTGGTCCAGGCCACAGCCCCCGCGATGCCGAGCAGCAGCAGTGACGCCGGTTCGGGAACCGGCTGCAGGAACCCCCGGATCTCGCCGGCCGGGAAGTTGCTGGAATGCACGTTGAAGTACGCGGTGCCGGCAAACATGCCGGCAATCAGCGCTGCTTCGGCGCCGTCAGTCGTGTCTCCTCCGAAGTTGCTGAGGAACCCGGGTGTGTAGGTGGCCGCACTGGCGAGGTTCAGTTCGATCGAGTAGACCGCTTGCTGTACCCCTTCCGGAAAGCCCGGGAGCGTCCCCGGGGTCACGGCGACTCCAACGGTGTCGGCGAACGGCGTCGGGGTACAGCAGTGAATGTGTGCCACGGTGGTCGTGCCGCTGAGGCCGGAGAACGACGCGTCGATGAACAGCGTTCGCGCCGTGTCGTCATAGACGACGGTCACTTCGCCACTGCCTGTCGCTCCTGTCACCTCGGGCGTGAGCGCAGTCCTGAAGGTGATGGGTGCGGCTGCTGCCGACGATGCCGTCAGGAACACGGCCATCAACGCCCATGGAATGTGGCAGCGGCTCCATTGCCACACGTCGCGCCTCGCACTCGATACGTTCGACATACGGCCCCCTTTCGCGCGGACCTGGTCCGCAACGCACTGCTGACTGGGAACGCGTGTGTCGAAGCAAGAGCGTTGCCGTTCAGCTTTGCTTCGGATGCAGCCTTTCTGTCACGGGCGGGCGACTGCCTCGTTCGCGACGTGGTACCACGTCATTGGCGGTGGGCACGCGACTACCCAAACCGGAGCGACGTGGTCAGCAGTGCCGCTACCGTGAGGGGTACCAGTCGCTCGCGCGGACGAGGCGGTAGTAGCTGTCTCCGCGGGTGCGGAATGCCCCTCCCCGCGCGTGCGGAGGCTCGTACACGAAGACCAGGTCGTCACGGTCGAAGAGCGCGAACCATTCGTCCCAGGTGATGGGCCTGAAGGGTGCGGCCGCCGGAAAGTTCAGGCGGATGGTGGCCCCGCCGTCCTGCACGTCGAAGGTGGCGCCACCGGTGTCGGTGGCCGCTCCTGTCGCGGGCTCCGCACGGTGCTGCTCCGCCCAGGCGCGAATCTTCGCGTGCTCGCGCGTGGCGACGAGTTCGCCCTGATCCTGGAACGTGTCGGGACGGAATGGGACGGACGCCGGAAGCACGGTCTCTGTCTCGTCCGGACGGGGAGGAATGTCGTGAGGTCGTCTGGTGGTCATGCGCGCCGTATCTTGCAAGTCCTCCGCCACATCCCCGGCCGGCGCGCACGCCGGCCGGGGGTGACGCAAGGCTCATCGGCGCTCACGAATGGCGTGGACGAGCGCGTCCTTGCTCATCGAGCTCCGTCCTGCGACGTTCATCGACTTCGCGATGTTGTACAGCTCGTCCTTCGAGCGCGCGTCAAGGCTGGTGCGCGGATTGCCCGTGCCCTGGCTGCGGCTGCTCGGCGTGCGCCCCTCCTCACGCCTTTGCTTGTTCACGGTTCGCGCGGCGATCTCCTTCGCGCGCGACGTGCGCGTGCCGCGATCCTGCAGGCCTTCCTTGATGTGCTCGTACTGCCGCTCGTCCTTCGACGACCACTTCGCCATACGACCTCCTGGTGCGAAACCGGGGAGAGACGCACCCTGCGGTGGACAGGACACGATGTGTCGAGGCACGTCTGCCATCTCCGGAACGGCTCGTCGCGGGTGCCGCGTCGTCACGACGCGGGTGTCACGACCAGCTGGTTGACGACGCGATACCCTTTCGCCTTGTCGCGGGCGATCTGCTCGGCCAGCTGCTTCTGCGCGGCCGTCGGCACCGAGCCCTTGAGGACGACGGTGTTGGTGTCGGTGTTGGTGTCCACGTTGATGTTCGACGTGTCCACGCGCTCGTCGGCGATCAGGGCCGACTTGACACCTGCCGTGTCGGCGGCGCCGGCGACCTTTTCGGCGACACTGGCCGTGTCCTGTTTGACGCCCTGCACGGTATTGCCGCACGCGGCGCCGGCCAGGGCCAGGCACAGGCCGAGGCCGGGTACAGCCAGCACCTGCATCGTTCTGCGACGCGAGGTTTTTCGGATCGGGAAAGTCATGGAAAGCCTCCGGTCTTCAGTTCATGAAAGGTGCGCCCCTGCGCCGGGGAGACGCAGGGGCGCGGAGACGGTCGGGGGAAGACCGCTCCAATCCGTTTAGCTGTCGCGGCCGACGACCAGCTTGTTGTCAATCCGATAGCCCTCGGTCTCCTGGCGGGCGATCGTCTCGGCGCGCTCCTTCTGCGCCTCCGTGTCGACGCGGCCGGTGAGCGTCACGACCTTGGCGGCGGCGTCGGTGTCGACGTCGATCTCATGCGCCGCGACGAGATCGTCGGCGGCGAAGGCCGATTTGATGTCGGCGGTCTCACGAGCGGCCTCGGCCGCGTTGGCTGTCGCATCCGCCGCATCCTCCATGGCGCCGCCGATGCGATCACCGGTGCGATCCGCCGTGCGTGCCGCGTCGTCGGTCTGTTCCCGCATCTCGACTTCCGCGCGGTTGTCCGGTTCCCTGTCGCACGCCACGACACCGGCGAGCGACCCCATCAGCACCACATGACCAAGCATCCGTACCGACATTGATTGCCTCCTGAATGTATGTGGATCGGCCCGGCGCGTGTGCCGCGAGCGGCCCGCACCGGGGTCGATGTCTCGCCATACGTCCATTGCATCAGCCATGCCATGGAGCGGCTACGGTCTAACTCGTTTGATTTCTTGACGATGCGGCTCTACCGATTGATCGTCTGTGGTCGACCTCGCCCGCGGCCGCCCCGCGAAGTTCCCAGTCTGGCCTGCGGCGGCACCAGCCCAGACGCAGAACGGGCGCCCTGAGCGTCGTCCACCGGAGCGGAATCAGCTCGAGGGCGCCCGCTGCGCCTCTTCCCTGGCGGCAGTGCGTCAGGCGCGCACGTAGCCGAACGGCGAGGGTCTCAGGAAGCCGGCATCCACGAGCGTGGCAATCGCCCGCTGGCACGTGCCGGCGTCGAGGCCCCACAGGCGCTGTGCCTGAGGCAATGTGAGACACAGCCCGGGCATGTCGTCGTACTCCTCGCGGATGTGACCGAGCACCTCCGTCAACCACGACTCACCCCGGGCCGGCTGTGCCGAAGGGTCCTGAGTATGAGCGAGCTCTGGTGCTGAAGGCGTCATGCGGGATGTCCCTTTCTATGTGAACGACCGGGCGCGAATGCCCGGCCAACGGTCCAATGGCGACCTTTGTTGATAGCAGTTCGCGTGCCACACTCGGCGGCGCCACATGACCTGCGCCGCGCCGCTGCCTGCTCGACGATGGCAGCCGTAACGACTGCGGCGTGAGCCCTGACTGCTCAGAATGAGTCGGCAATTGCCCAGTCGTCATGTCACGGCGCGTGCCACGTCCCGCCGCCACAGCGCGCCGCCCTCGGCACTCACGACGGAGGGGAGACGGCGGCCATCAGGCGGCGAATCTCCAGCACGAGGTCATCGGGGTCGCACGGCTTGGACAGGACGATGTCGAAGCCCGCGCCGCGTGCTTCGGCGAGCTGCCGCGCCTGCGCCGAACCGGTCGCCGCGATCAAGGGGATGTGACGGGTGTCGGGCGCCGCACGGAGTGCGCGAGCCACGTCGCAGCCGGAGACGTCGGGCAGCTCCAGATCGAGAACGACCACGTCCGGCAGATACCCGTGCGCGCGCTCGAGCGCCTGACGGCCGTCGGCGGCCGTGACGACGCGAAAGCCTTCACCCCGCAGGTAGAGCGTCCAGACGTCCAGCGCGTCCGGATAGTCATCGACGATGAGCACGGTAGAGCTTGTCGACATTGCTATAGTGGGACCCTGCCGCTGACCATGCCGTGTCACCGGCGCTTCGGTATACGTGCCGGACATGTCATCTCCGTCGACCGACGACGATCGGGTTCTCAATCGCCTGCTGCACGACGTGCGGACGCCCCT
>JBIQIB010000001.1:33015-34919 GCA_044508265.1 Acidobacteriota bacterium | reverse complement strand
CACTGCAGGGTCAGCCTCGATGGCTCTACACTGGTGGTCCGCCGGCATGGCGCCGGGGAGGCCACGACGCTGCTCACGCTGCCGCTGGAGACCGCGACTTCATGACCGCTCGACTCGCCGTCGTTGACGACGATGCCGCTTTCACCGAGTACCTCGCCCTGCTGCTGAAGAGCCGCGGGTACGAGGTGGACATCTTCCCGAGTGGTGCCGCCCTGCTCGAAGCGCTCCGCGGTGGCCTGCTGCCGAACATCGTGCTGCTCGACGTCCTCATGCCCGACATCGACGGGCTCGAGACCCTGCGGGCCATCCGCCAGCTGCACGCGTCCACCCAGGTGATCATGCTGTCGGGCCGGCAGACGCCGGCCACCATCGTCGAGGCCGTGCGGCTCGGGGCGGCCGACTACGTGCTCAAGCCAGGCGATCCCGAAGGCATCGGCGAGGCCACGCTGGAAGCGGCCATCCGCCATGCGCTCGAGCGCGAGAGCCTGAACGAGGAGCTCGCCCGCCTGAGCGCGCAGGTCGCAGAGGATCCGCAGGGCACCCAGCCGGCCTGGGGCGCGAGCGCCGCGATGCAGGCCGTGACCACGCTCGTCGAGCGCGTGGCCGACAGCGACGTCGGCGTGCTGCTGCGTGGCGAGAGCGGCGTGGGCAAGGAAGTCATCGCGCGCGAGCTCCACCGGCGCTCGGCCCGGCGCGGCAAGCCGTTCGTGAAGGTGAACTGCGCGGCGCTGCCGGCAGACCTGCTCGAGAGCGAGCTCTTCGGCCACGAGCGCGGCGCGTTCACGGGCGCGGGCACGACGCGGATCGGCAAGTTCGAGTTCGCACACCTGGGCACGATCCTGCTCGACGAGGTCGGCGAGATGCCGGCCGCGCTGCAGGCGAAGCTGCTGCACGTGCTGCAGGACAAGACGTTCACGCGCGTGGGCAGCAACAGGCCCATCGAGGTGGACGTGCGCGTGCTGGCGGCCACGAACCGCGACCTCGAGCAGATGCTCCGGGACGGGACGTTTCGCGAAGACCTCTACTACCGTCTCCAGGTCATCGAGATCCGGATCCCGCCGCTGCGCGAGCGGACGGACGAAATTCCGGCGCTCGTCGAGTTCTTCATCGCGAAGTACGCGGGCGTCTACCGCCGCCGGCCGGTTCGGCCGAGCCAGCGCCTGCTGCAGGCGCTCGTGGAGTTCAGCTGGCCTGGCAACGTCCGACAGCTCGAGAACATGATGAAGCGGTTTGTCGTGCTGCAGGATGAGGCGCTCATCATGGCGGAGCTGGCCCATCTTCGAGCGGCCGCCGCGTCGACTCCGGCGCCGGCTGCCGGTGATTCCACGCCCTCGCCGACGTCACCGGCGCTGACCGGGGCGTATGCACCCGAGGCGAGCAGTGCCGCTTCCGGCCAGGCGTACGTGGCTGGCGACGCGGCGTCACCTGCGACGGCGGGCGCGTCGAACGGCGGTCCCACGGCAATGGCCGCCGCTGCGCTGGCCAGGGCCGACGAAGAAGGCATCCAGCTGGCGGCGGTGGCGCGCGCCGCGGCGATGGAAGCCGAGCGAGCGGCCATTCAGGACGCGCTCGCCCGGTTCCGGTGGAACCGCCGCAAGGCGGCGGCGTTCCTGAACGTCAGCTACAAGACGCTCCTGAACAAGATGCGCGAGTGCGGCATCAGCGATTCAAGCGCGACTTGACGTCGTCGACGGCCTCGTCCACCTTGCGCTTCGCCGTGCCGTAGGTCTCCCTGACCTTGCCCTCGACCTGATCGGCCTCGCCTTCGGCCTCGAGCTCCGGGTCGTTGGTCCATTCGCCGACCTTGTCCTTGACCTTGCCCTTCAGTTGCTCGCCCTTGCCGGCGGCTTCATCCTTGTTGATCATCTGTGACTCCCTTTGAGGGGACGGATGTCCCGTGCAGC
>JBIQIB010000001.1:0-32915 GCA_044508265.1 Acidobacteriota bacterium | reverse complement strand
CCGAACTTCTCCACCCTGTAGCGGATCTGATCGCGGTTGAGCCCGAGCAGGGCCGCTGCGCGCGTCTGGTTGCCGCCGCAGCGCTCGAGGGCCTGGATGACGAGGCTCCGCTCGAGCTCTTCGAGAACGACGCCCTCGGGCGGCAGCGTGATGCCGTGCGCGGCGCCTTCGGCGCTGCCGGCGCCAATCAGCGGGAAGTCGGCAGGCTCGAGCCACTCCCCGTCGGCCAGCAGCATCGCGCGCTCGACGGCGTTGCGCACCTCGCGGATGTTCCCGGGCCATCCGTACTGCTGCAGCATGCGCAGCGCTCCGGGTGAGACGCCCGCCACGCTCTTGCGGAACTCGCGGTTGAACAGGTCCACGTAGAAGGCCGCGAGCGCCGGCACGTCCTCGAGGTGTGTCCGGAGCGGGGGCAGTTCGATGGGCAGGACGTTGAGCCGGTAGAACAGGTCCTCGCGGAAGTGGCCCGCCTTCACCTGGTCTGCCAGCACCCTGTTCGTGGCGGCGATGACACGGACGTCCACGCGGACGTCCTGGCTGCCGCCCACCCGCTTGAACGCCTTCTCTTCGAGGACGCGCAGAAGCTTGGCCTGGAGTGCGGGCACCATCTCGCCGATCTCGTCGAGGAACACGGTGCCGCCGTCGGCCTGTTCGAACAGGCCCCGCTTCTGCTGGCGGGCATCGGTGAACGCGCCGCGTTCGTGCCCGAACAGCTCGCTCTCCAGCAAGGTCTCGGGGATGGCCGAGCACGTGATGTTCATGAACGGCCGGCTGGCGCGGTCGCTGTTGTAGTGCAGGACCTTGGCGACGAGGTCCTTCCCGGTGCCGCTCTCGCCGGTGAGCAGCACCGTGCTGGCCGGGCTGCTCGCGACCCTGGCCAGCAGCGTCTTGAGCGAGGTCATCACCTCCGAGTCACCGACGATCCGTTCGAAGGCATACGGCTGGGCCTGGGCCGTGCGCAACTGCCGCACCTCACGCCGCAGCCGCGTCGTCTCGAGCGCCCGCGAGACGAGCGCCGACACCTCGTCGAGGTTGAACGGCTTGTTGGCGAAGTGGTACGCGCCGATCTTCATCGCCTCGACGGCCGTGTCGATCGTCGCGTAAGCAGTCAGCAGCACGACCGGCACGTCGGCGTCGAGTTCCTTGATTTGCCGCAGCACGGTGACGCCGTCCACATCGGGCAGGCGGTAGTCGAGGAGGACGAGATCCACCACGCCCTGGCGGACGCGGTCGAGCCCTTCGGTGCCGGTGGCGGCCTCGATCACCTCATGGCCGTCCGCTCTCAGGCGTTCCTGCAGGGTCCAGCGAATGAGGTGTTCGTCGTCGACGATGAGGATGGTGGAGGCAGGCATCGGCTCCCCGGAAGTATACGGCGGCCGCCCCCCGGCCTCACTGGCACGAAAGTGGCGTGGTCCGTGGCATGGCTCGGTCGATCCGCGTCGGCTGTTCGGGCTGGGACTACCCTCATTGGCGCGCGCGATTCCATCCGCTGGTGGTGCCGCGCCGCCGGTGGCTCGAACACTACGCGGAGGCCTTCGATACCGTCGAACTGAACAGCAGCTTCTACCGCCTGCCGCCGCCGGAGACCTTCGCGGCGTGGGCGGGCCGCGCACCCGACGGGTTCGTGTTCGCCGTCAAGGCCAGCCGGTACCTCACGCACATGAAGCGCCTGCGTGATCCCGCCGAGCCGATCCACCGGCTGCTCGATCACGCGCAGCACCTCGGCGACAGGCTCGGCCCCATCCTGTACCAGTTACCCGGCCGGTGGATGCCGGACGTCGATCGCCTGGCGGCATTCCTCGCGATGCTGCCACGGTACACGCCAGGCGAGGACGGGCCGCGGGTCGGCCCGCTCACGCACGTCGTCGAGTTCCGGCACGAGACGGGCGTGACGAGCGAGGTGCTGGACCTGCTGCGCGCCCACGGCGTGGGGCTGTGCCTGCACGACATGCCCGGCGGTCCGACGGGCGAAGCGGCGCGCGCGGTCACCAGCGACGCCGTGTACGTGCGCTTCCATGGCGGCACCGGCAAGTACTCCGGCCGCTACCCCGATCGCGTGCTGGACGACTGGGCCACGTTCCTGCGCGACCAGGCCGATGCCGGACGCCGGGTCTACGCCTACTTCAACAACGACATCGACGCGCACGCCCCTGCCGACGCGGCACGGCTGCGCGCACGGCTGCGCGCCTAGCGCCGCGTGACCGTCTCGCGCCGGGGAAATTGGCCCGTCGCGTCCGGACTATTCCTCGCCGCCAGCCGACTGCGAAGACAGGAAGGCGCGAAATCCGGGCGTCCTCGCGCGACTGCGGGTCACGCTGCCGTGGTACGCGACTTGCCCTGACGACAGACGTCGTGACCCTGCCGTCCCCTTCCACGCCCGTCCCTGCCCGCCCTCCGCGCCTGCGTGTGCTCGTCGTCGAGGACGAGGCGCTGCTCCGGTGGGCGATCTCGGAATCGCTGGCGGCGTCGGGCCACGCGGTGATCGCCGTCGGCGACGCCGAGGCGGCGCTGCGCGCCGTCGGCGGGGCCGACCCGTCGCCGGATGCCATCCTGCTCGACTACCGCCTGCCCGACTCGAACGACCTCGGTCTGCTGCGGACCCTCCGTGAACGCGTGCCCCGAAGTCCCGTCGTCCTGATGACCGCGTGCAACAGCCCGGAACTCACCGAGTCGGCCCTTGCGCTCGGCGTGTATGGCGTCGTCGACAAGCCGTTCGAGATGGCTGCGATCGAGATGCTCCTGATCGCCGCCAGCAGGTCGGGCGATCGCGCCATGGACGCCCACGAGGAAAAATTCGCGGCCGACCCGTGAAAGCCCGCGCGCCGGGCGCGATGCAGGGCAGCTTCGCGCGATATCGGGCGCAGGCCGGAGAAAGCGACCACGGCACGGGAGTTGCCCTCGCACCAGACGGCAGTGACCGAAGCGGTCACTGCACCATCCAGGAAGAGACATCATGACGCTCCGCATCCTCACGGCCACCACCCTCTCCGCAGCCTGCCTGCTCACGGGCGCCGCCATCGCGCAGGACACGCCGCTGACCTTCTCGAAGGCGACGGTCACCATCGACGGCACGTCGAACGTGCACGACTGGACGGCGTCGACGACCGACGTCCGCGTCACGCGCGCGCAGGTGGCGTCCGGCATCGGCGGCGGGTCGTTCTGGGACGCCGTCGTCAAGCCCGGCGCGCTCCAGGCGTTCGACGTGACCATTCCGGCGGCCAGCCTCACCTCGCCCCGGAGCGGGCTCGACAAGAACATGCACAAGGCGCTGAACGTGCAGCGGCACCCCGACATCACGTTCCGCCTGAAGGCCCTCACGGCGACGTCCACGCCAGGCGCGTTCACGGCGCTCGGCGCGCTGAAGGTCTCCGGCGTCGAGCGTGACGTGGAGCTCTCCCTGATGCTCGGGCGTTCGGGCGACTCGCTCGTCGTCAAGGGCACCACCGAACTCCTCATGACCGACTTCGGCATCGACCCGCCGAAGGCCCTGCTCGGCACGGTGCGCAGCAGCCCGAAGGTCACCGTCTCGTTCCAGACCGTGCTCGCGTCGCCGCTCACCTGATCGAGCCGCGCCGACCGTCTTCATCCCGTTCGCTCCCTCGAGGACACGACCATGATCATCAGAGCCATCACCCACGCATTCGTCGCGGTGCTGATTGCCGGCGCGCCGGCGCTGGCGCAGCAGGCGTCGGGCACGCCGTCGAACCCGCCCGCGCCGTCAGACCCTCCTGCGATCCCCGCCCTGCCCGAACTGCCGGAGGCTGCCGGGGAGCCGAAGGCGGAGCCGGCGGAAGCCGGCGGTGACGGGGCCGGACAGCCGCCGTTCGCCGCCAGCATCGAGAACGGCCGGACGATCACCATGCAGCACTTCCGGCCGCAGGACCGCCGCGGCATCAACGTCTTCGAGACGCCGAAAGCGCCGGGCGTGGACTTCAAGGGGTTCCATCTCGACTTCGGCGCGGCCTTCACCTCGCAGCTGCAGGCGCTGTCGCACAGCAACTCGGCGGCCCCACGCGTGGTGGACGGCGTCGACGTCAACAAGCTGGCCGACATCGGCACCGGGTTCAACACCGCGAACGCGAACCTGTACCTGCACGCACAGCTTGCCAGGGGCGTCCGGGTGCAGCTCAGCACCTACCTCTCGTCGCGCCACCACAACGAGACGTGGGTGAAGGACGGCTTCCTGCTGGTCGACGCGTCGCCAGTGGACATCAAGCCGCTGAACACGCTGATGCAGTACGTGACGCTGAAGGTCGGGCACTTCGAGATCAACTACGGCGACGCGCACTTCCGGCGCACCGACAACGGCAACGCGCTCTACAACCCGTTCATCGGCAACTACATCATGGAGGCCTTCACGACCGAGATCGGCGCCGAGCTGTACGTGCGCCGCAACGGGTTCCTGGCGATGGGCTCGGTCACCGGCGGCGAGATCCGCGGCACGGTGCTGTCACCCGACCAGCGCGGCCTGACCTACATCGGCAAGCTCGGCTTCGACCGGCAGCTGTCCGACGACCTGCGCGTGCGCCTCACGGGCTCGATGTACACCGCGGACAAGTCGCTGAACAACACGCTCTACAGCGGCGACAGGGCGGGCTCGCGCTACTACTACGTGCTCGAGAACACCGCGGCCACCGAGTCGGCGCAGTTCACCTCGGGCCTCGTGAATCCCGGGCTGCGCAACTCCGTGACGGCCTTCATGGTGAACCCGTTCGTGAAGAAGGGCGGCGTCGAGTTCTTCGGCACCATCGAGCGTGCCTCCGGCCGCAGCGCGACCGAGGCCAGCGACCGCACGTGGCATCAGTACGCGGGTGACGTCGTCTATCGCTTCATGCCCGACGAGACGATGTTCGTCGGCGCGCGCTACAACGTCGTCGAGGGCCGGCTGCCCGGGACGAGCGACGACGTCCGGATCAACCGCGTGCAGCTCGGCGCGGGCTGGTTCGTGATGCCGGGCCTGCTCGTCAAGGCCGAGTACGTCACGCAGAAGTACTTCGACTTCCCCGTGACCGACATCCGCCACGGCGGCAAGTTCAACGGGATGATGCTCGAGGGCGTCGTCGCCTTCTGACCGGGAGGGGACGTGCTGCGCCCACACCTCGTCCCGCGCAACGGTGAGCGCCCCGGCGCTCACCGCCTGTGCCTGGCACTCGTCCTGCTCCTGACCGTGCCGGCGGCCATCGCGGCGGCCGCGACAGGAGAGCCTCCGGACGTCGCCATCGACCGTGATGGCGACGCGTATACCGTCACCGCGCAGTTCGTCGTGCCGCAGGCGCCAGAGGTCGTCCTCGAGGTGCTCAGCGACTTCGAGGGGATTCCGCGGTTCGTCCCAGACATCGAGCGGAGCGTCGTCGTCGAGCGGAACGGGCGGACGCGCGTCGTCGAACAGGAAGCCGTCTCGCACGCGCTGCTGTTCTCCAAGCGCGTGCACCTGCAGCTCGTGGTCGAGGAATCGCCCGACGGCCTCGACTTCCGCGACCGGCTCGGAAAAAGCTTCAGGCGCTACGAGGGCCAGTGGCGGCTGACGCCGTGCGCGGCCGGCACGATGGTCCTGTACCGGCTGGTGGCCGATCCGTCGTTCAGCGTGCCGCCGTTCCTCGTCCGGCGGGTGCTGTCGCGTGACGCGGGCTCGATGATCGACAGCCTGCGCGCCGAGATGGCGGTGCGCGCTACGCGGCGCTGACGGGCGGCTCCACGCCCGGCTGCCTGAGCGGCAGCGTCAGCGTCATCACGGTGCCCCCTTCCGGCGGGCACCTCAGCGTGAGCGAGCCGCGGTGCAGTTCCGCCGTGCGCTGAGCGACCGACAGCCCGAGCCCTCCGCCGCGCGCCTTCGTCGTGAAGAACGGCTCGAAGATCTGCTCGCGCAGTTCCACCGGGATTCCCGGCCCCGTATCGCGCAGGTCGATCACCGCCGTCGCGTCGCGCCTGGTGATGGTGACGTCGACGCGGCCCTTCCCCTGCATCGCCTGCGCCGCGTTCAGCAGCAGGTTGACCAGCGTGGCGCGGATCAGGTCGGCGTCGACGGCGGCGGCCACCTCCTCGTCGGCGCAGACCTCCAGCGTCACATTTGCCGTGATCGGATCGCGCCGCAGCAGCGTCATCGCGTCGAGCACGAGCCCGCGCAGGGGCACCGTCGCGAAGGCCGGCGGACGCGGCCGCGCAAACACCATGACGTCGTTCAGCAGTTCGCCGAGCGACTCGATGCGGCTGACGATGTCGCGCATGATGGGGCGCTCGGGATCGTCGGCGGCGCGCCGCGAGGCGATGACCTCGATGGCGCCCTTGATGCCGGCGAGCGGGTTGCGTATCTCGTGCGCGAGGACGGCAGCCATGTGTCCCACGCGTGCCAGCGCGGCCTGCCGCGCGAGCTGCTCCTCCGCAGCCTTGCGTGCGGTGATGTCGGAGCGGATCGCGATGTACTGGTACGGCTTGCCGCGCACGTCGAGGAACGGGACGATCGTCGTGTCGACCCAGTAGTAGTGACCCTGCTTCGCGCGGTTGCGGATCTCGCCGTGCCAGACCTCGCCGCGTGCGATCGTCTGCCACAGGTTCCTGATGAACGTCGACGGATGGTGGCCGGAGTTGATGATGCGGTGGTCCTGCCCGAGCAGCTCGTCCCGCGAGTAGCCGGAGATCCGGCAGAACGTGTCATTGACGTAGGTGATGCGCCCCCGGACGTCGGTCGTGGCGACGATCGCCGCGGCATCGAGCGCGCGCTTGAAGTCGGCAAGGGCGGTCAAGTGGGCCAGGCCCTCGCGCTGGAAGCGCGCCGATCGCTCCACCAGCAGCGCAGTGAGGCCGAAGACCATCACCATCAGCACACGGTTGCCGATGCCCACGAGCGGCACGGCGGGTGACGCGTCGAGCAGCACGTCCGCGACGGCGAGGAGCGAGGCGGCGCCTGCCGCCACCCACGGGAACGGCGCCCACGGTGTCCACAAGCCGAGCAGGATCACCGCGACGTACAGCATGCCGACGGCGCTGCCCGTCGGAAACAGCGCGTCGACGGCGAAGATGCCGACGCCTCCGAGCACGGCGATGGCGTGGACGAGAGCGGGGCGCGGGGTGCGCAGTCCGGGGAAGACGGCCGCCACGGGTGGGATGCTACCGGTGCGGCGGGCGAGCCGCAACTGCCGGCGCGGCGCGGTCCCGGGGTGGCGGGCGCGAACGGCGTGGAGTATAAGTGCGCCATGCCACTCCTCCCCGATCGTCAACCGTCCGCTTCTCCTCCGGGCACCAGTGTCAGCCGCCGTGCCTTCGTGACGGGCGCCGCCGCCGCGCTGGCCGCCGCGCCTGTCGTCGCCTCGACCCGTGAGCCGTCGCCACAGCCCCCGCCTGCCGCCGCACCGACGCAGACCGGCAGCCAGCCTGCTGCGATCCCGTTGCGCATCGGCATGACCGACTGGAACCTCGGGCAGCGCGGCGACATCACCAAGGTCGCCCTTGCGCGTCAGATTGGCCTCGACGGCATCCAGGTGAGCCTGCAGTTCCCCGAGGACGGCAGCCTGCACCTGCGCGATCGCAAGGTGCAGGCCGCGTTCAAGCAGGCGGCGCTCGACGAAGGCATCCAGATCTGCTCGCTCGCCATCGGGTCGCCGGGCAAGTTCCGCCTGCCGCTGCACACCAACCCCGCTGCCGGCATCCTGCTGGTGGAGGCGGTCGAAGTGGCCAGCGCCCTCGGCACCACGAACATCCTGCTGCCGATCCTCGGGAACAGCCACATCGACATGGCCAACCCGCAGGAGGTCGACACCTTCGTCGCGATGATGCGCGAGGTGGCGCGGCACGCCGAGCAGGCCGGCGTGGTCGTGGCGCTCGAGGACTGGATCTCGGCCGAGGACAACCTGCGGCTGCTCGACGCGATCGGCTCCGACTTCGTCCAGGTGTACTACGACGCGCGCAACATCAAGTCGCGCCTGCACGACCCGTATGGCGAGCCGGCGAAGCTCAAGGGCCGCATCCACCAGATCCACGTGAAGAACGGCCAGAAGCTGATGCGCGAGCAGGACGTCCTCGACTGGCCGCGGCTGGCGCAGGAGTACTACGACATCGGTTACCGCGGCTGGTACGTGCTCGAGACCGGCTCGCCCAACAAGGACCTCATCGCGGACACCCGGGCCAACATCGCCTACGTCCGCGAGACGTTCCGGATCCCGCCGGCATGACCCGGCATCACGTGCGAGGCCTCACTTCCATGCAGACCCCTTCCTCCCGTCGGACGTTTCTCAGGACCACCGGTGCCGTCGCCGTCGGTGCCGGCGCCGCGTGGCTCGGCCGCGCGCTGCCTCACGCCGCGCAGGCGGAGCCGCTCTACAAGATCTCGCTCGCGCAGTGGTCGATCAACGGCCCGCTCCGCAAGGGCACGATGCAGCATCTCGACTTCGCGACGATCGCGAAGAGCACGGGCATCGACGCCATCGAATACGTCAACCAGTTCTTCATGGACAAGGCGACCGACAAGGCCTACCTCCGCGAGATGAACACGCGCGCGCAGAACGAAGGCGTGACGCAGGTGCTCATCATGTGCGACAACGAGGGACGGCTCGGCGACCCGGATACCGCGCAGCGCTCGACCGCCGTCGAGAACCACTACAAGTGGGTCGAGGCGGCCAGGGCGCTCGGCTGCCACGCCATCCGCGTGAACGCCTACAGCGAGGGCACGCCGGACGAGCAGGCCCGCTACGTCGCCGACGGCATGAACAGGCTGTGCCGGTTCGCCGATGGCCACGACATCGACGTCATCATCGAGAACCACGGCGGGCTGAGCAGCAACGCGGCCTGGCTGATGCGCACCATCCGCATGGCGGATCACAAGCGCGCGGGCACCCTGCCCGACTTCGGCAACTTCCGCATCAGCCGCGCCGACCGCAACAACCCGAACGCCCCGATCGAGAGCTACGACTCGTACCAGGGCGTCCGCGAGATGATGCCGCTCGCCAGGGGCGTCAGCGTGAAGCCGACGGTCTGGGACGCGCACGGCAAGAGCAGCCCCATCGACCTCGACAAGATGATGCGGATCGTCGTGGACGCCGGCTACCGCGGGTACTGCGGGATCGAGCATGGCCGGCCCGGCCGGGAGCTCGAAGCGATTCGCGAACTGCGCGAACAGCTCGAGGCCACACGCGCGAGGCTCTCGGCCGCGACGGCCTGATCCTCACCGCCAGGCCGCGGCGTGACTCTCGCCGGCGGCGCGCCACGGCTCGATGCCGAGCGCACCGAGGCACACAGCGGCCACGTCCACCGTCCGGGGCGGCGCCGGCCAGTCCGGCACCGCCCCGCCTCCCGCCACGATCAGCGGAACGATCGAGTCGTCCGCGTGGAGCGCGCCGTGCGAGGCGCCGCCCACGTGGACGCCGCCGCCCGGCGCCTCCAGCTCGACGCCCGGAATGGCCGTCACCCACACATGGCCGGCATGGGGGTGGCGAAGGCCGCCGGCAATACGCTCGAAGGGGTTGGGATAGCGCTCGCTCGTCAGCCGTCCGTCGGCGCCGACGTGCGCGTCCAGGGCGCGCAGGTCGCCGGTCCAGGACCACAGACCGCCGTATTCGTCAGGCGTGCCGTCGCGGCTGCCGGCCGCGGCAAACGACAGCCGGCCCCTGTCGGCGGTGGCCACGTGGAATCGCGTCGTCCCGCCCTCGCCGTCGTCGCTGCGCCACAGCACCTGGTCCACCCTGGGCTCTGACAGCAGGTCCGCGATGACGCGCTCCACCTCGCCAGGACCGTGACGCATGTAGATCTGCGCGGCGCGCATGTTCGGGCAGATCATGATCTGTTCATCGTCGCGCCAGCCGGCCCCCGGGTTGCCGAGCGCCCACGAGGCGAGGACGCCGGTGAGGTCGAGCGTCGCGTGTGCGGCGTCAGCGTCGATCTCCGTGTGCGAGTGATCGCCCGTGATCGCGACGCGCAGGTCGCGCAGCACGACGTCCATCCCGCCGCGCGCGTCGAAGAAGTCACGGAGATAGGCGTCCACGCGCTCGACGACGGGCAGCGCCGCCTGGGGACCGACCTTGTGGCTGCGATAGTCGTTCTCGGCGAAGTAGGCCACCGTCACGTCCGGCAGCGGCCCGCCCGCGGCCAGCTTCTGCAGATAGCCGGCCGTGCCAGGATCGTCGAGTCCGAACCGGTGGAACATGCCGCCGACCGAGTGCAGGTCGTCGCGCCCGGGCCCGGTGCCCACGAAGTCGCCGAGACACAACGTGGACGGGCCGGCGACCGTCTCGGTGAACGGCACGCCGGGCAGCAGCGCGAGCGGCAGCGGCACGTGGATCCGGTGCGTGGTGTCGCCGCGGTACACGAGGTAGTTGAGGCACGCAGCGCTGCGGCCGGTGCGCTCGACCATCTCGAACAGCGTCGGCGCCGTCAGCCGCTCGCCGTTGAGGTGCAGCAGGAAGTCCTGGAAGAAGTGCCCGGTGCCTTCCCGGAGGATGGTCCAGAAGTCGTCGCCGTAGTAGGCGACCTCGCCGGTCGACTCGTCGAGCCAGGAGGCTCCCGCGATGCCGTGTTCGCAGGGGTAGCGGCCCGTGATGATCGATGACGTGGCCGCGGGCGTGATCGACGGGAAAATGGAGCGACAATCGAACCGTGCCTGGCCGCGCTCGGCGAGCGCCTGGAGCGTCGGCAGCCGGCCGTCGGCCATCGCGGGCCCGACGACGCGCGCCGTGAGGGCGTCGATGACGACCAGCAGCACTTGTGGCATGTCTCGATCCCGATTGTACGGGTAGGATAGCGGCATCGTGCCCGCAACGCATCGGAGCCTCGCGTGAACATCCTCGTGCCCGTGACCGCGGCCGCCCTCGTGCTAGGGGTAGCCATGCGGCTCTACCCACGCTACATCGCCCGCGTCTTCATGGAAGACGATCGCCACGTGCCGCCGAGCGAGCGCTTCGCGGACGGCCGCGACTTCGTCAAGAGCCCCACGCACGTCGTCTTCGGGCACCACTTCGCGACGATCGCCGGCGCCGGGCCCATCGTCGGGCCCACGCTGGCGCTGGCGTTCGGCTGGCAGCCGGTCTGGTTGTGGGTCGTGCTGGGCGGCATCTTCTTCGGCGCCGCGCACGACATGAGCGTGCTGTTCACGAGCCTGCGCGAAGGCGGGCGGTCGATTGCCGACGTGGCGCGCCGCGTGCTCGGGCCGACCGGCTACCTCCTCAACCTCCTCGTGCTGATCTTCGTGCTCTCGATCATCAACGCGATCTTCCTCAACCTCTCCGTCGTCGCGCTGACCTCGACGTATCCGCTCGAGACGCTGGGCGTCGCGGTGGACGAGGGCCTGCTTGGGACCGTCGTCGAGGACGGCGTCGTCAAGGCGCGCATCGGAGGCATCGCCACGACGTCGGTGTTCGTCATCACCGCCTTCGCGCCGCTGCTCGGCCTGCTCATTCGACGCGGAAGGCTTTCGACGCTCGCGGCCTATGTCGTTGCGGCGACGGTCTGCGTGGTCAGCGTGGCGATCGGCTTCGTCATGCCGGTCACCATGTCGGGGGACGTGTGGCGCTGGGTGATGACGGGGTACGTCTTCGCCGCGTGCTCGGTGCCCGTCTGGTTCCTGCTGCAGCCGCGCGACTTCACGAACGTCCAGATCCTGTACGGCGGGATGCTGCTGCTCTTCGCGGCGGTCGTGGTGGCCGGCGTTGGCGGCACGAGCCTGCAGGCGCCGGCCGTGGCCATCGCGGCAGGCGAAGCCGCCCTGCGCGGACCGATCTGGCCGCTGCTGTTCATCACCGTCGCGTGCGGCGCCATCAGCGGCTTCCACAGCCTCGTCGCCAGCGGCACCACCGCCAAGCAGCTCCCCCGCGAGCGCGACTGCCGGAGCATCGGGTACGGCGCGATGATCGTCGAGAGCTTCCTGGCGGTGCTCGTGCTCGCGGCCGTGGCCGCGACCCTGCCGCACACGGAGTACCTGGCGGTGGTCTACCCGGACAACGCGCCCTCGAACCCGATCCTCGGCTTTGCGCTCGGCGCCGGCCGCCTCGTCAACGGCGCCTTTTCCTTCGTCCCGATCGCGGTCGCCGTGGTGCTCTGCATCCTGATGGTCGAGGGCTTCGTGGTCACGACGCTCGACAGCGCGGTACGTCTGTGCCGCTACCTGCTCGAAGAGTTCTGGCAGTTCGTCTTCGACGGTCAGGCACCGGCCTGGCTGCAGCGGCCTGTCGTCAACACGGGCCTGGCCGTGGCGCTCATGGTGGGCTTCGCGCTGAGCGGCACCATCCGCCAGATGTGGCCCGTGTTCGGCGCGGGCAACCAGCTGCTCGGCGCGCTGGCGCTGATTACCGTCACGGTCTGGCTCGTGCAGCGCGCGCGGCGGTATGCCTTCGCGCTGGTGCCTGCGGCGTTCATGGTGGTCACGACCATCGGCGCCCTCCTGCTGCTGGCGAGGACGCACCTGGCGGAAGGCGGCAACGTCACGCTCGGTGTGGCCGCCGCGGCGCTGCTGGCCCTTGCCGGAGCCGTCGTCGTCGTGGGCGTGACGCGGCTCGCCCAGGCGCTGCAGGCGGACGAGCCCCTGCCCATGTTCCCGGTGACCAACGCGACGAAGGAGGTGTGATGGCCTCAGCCGATGCCGTGGGCGTGGTGGTGAGCTGTCCGTCGTGCGGGCAGCGCACCCGCCTGCGCTACGACACGCTCGGACGCCGGACGCGCTGCGGCAAATGCCAGCACGACGTGCAATTGCCCGGCGTCCCCGTCGAGGTTGCGTCGGCCGAGGCGTTCGACGCGCTGACGCGGCAGACGTCCATCCCCGTGCTCGTGGACTTCTGGGCGGAATGGTGCGGCCCCTGCCATGTCGTCGCGCCGCACGTGGCGGAAGTCGCCCGCCGGATGGCCGGCGAGCTGATCGTCGCCAAGGTGGACACCGACGGAGTGCCGGACGTCGCTGCCCGGTCGAGCATCAGGTCGATTCCCACGCTGGCGGTCTTCGCGGGCGGTCGCGAGGTGCAGCGGACGGCGGGGGCCGCGGCGGCAGACGACATCGAGCGGTTCGTCCGTACGGCGCTGGGGAGCTGAGGGCTGTCGAGGACTGGAGGAAGGGAGGAAAGAGGAACGGAGGACGAGGAACGGAGGAATGGAGGAATGGAGGAGGGAGGACGGCTCGGAGAGCCGTCCCTACCCTAGACGTCGCTGGTCATGATGAAGACCGGCTGGCGATGGAAGGTGTGGTAGATGGGCCGCAGCCGCTCGCTGTTGTAGTGGCGATGCGTGTCCACCTCCTTCTTCCTCCCGACCACCACGTCGATCGGCACGTTGTCGTACGCGCCGTTGCGCACGCTGACGAGCCGGCCGAAGCGCTTGGCGAGGATCAGGTCGAGCGCCAGGTTGCCGAACGCCATCGGCACGATCGAGTCGAGCGCGTCGGGATTGCCGCTGCGCACCAGATATCCCAGCCGCTGGTTGACCACGTTGATGCGCGTGCCGCGGTTCAGGCCGGCGGAGCGCTTCTTCAGCTCCTCGGACACGCGGTCGCCGATGCCACCGAGCTTCCGATGCCCGTACTGGTCAGCCTCCTCGCCCTCGAACTGCATGTCGCTGCCGAGCATCGTCGCGCCTTCCGAGACGAGCACGACCGAGTAGCGTGAGGGGTGCCTGTTGCGGTCGTAGACCATGAGCTCGGTGAGCTGGTCGATGTCGAACGGGTGCTCCGGAATCACACAGCGGTCGGCCGCGCCGGCCATCGTCGGCAGCAGCGCCGAGAACCCCGCGTACCGGCCGAACACCTCGATGACGAGGAACCGTTCGTGCGAGCCGGCCGACGTCCGCAGTGCGTGGGTGAGCTCGATCGTGCGTGTCACGCAGGTGCTGAAGCCGATGCAGTAGTCCGTGCCCGGCACGTCGTTGTCCATCGTCTTCGGGATGGCGACGACGTTGACGCCCTCGGTGTGCAGC
Source organism: Acidobacteriota bacterium (assembly GCA_044508265.1). Classification (GTDB taxonomy): domain Bacteria; phylum Acidobacteriota; class Vicinamibacteria; order Vicinamibacterales; family Vicinamibacteraceae; genus JAEZDP01. The sequence goes on along the minus strand of JBIQIB010000001.1, from coordinate 19,037 downwards.
CGGTGGGCGTAGCTCAGCGTGTCGTCGCCGCCGATCGCGACGAGCGTGTCGAGGCCCAGGAACTCGAGGTTCGAGAGGACCGACGGCGTCGCGTCGTTGATCTCGTCGGTGTAGCGGTCGCGCAGGTGGTCGGGGACCACGGCGCGCGGCAGCCGGCTCGGACGGGTGCGCGAGGTGTGCAGGAACGTGCCGCCCGTGCGGCCGGCCCTGTTGACGATGTCTTCGGTGAGCTCGATGACGTTGTGGCGGTTGTCGGCAGCACGGTCGGGGATGAGGTCGACGATGCCCGCCCAGCCGCGGCGCAGGCCGAGTACACGATAGCCCTCGCGCAGCGCCCGGATGGTGATGGCGCGAATCGCGGGGTTCAACCCGGGAACGTCACCGCCCCCCGTCAGAATCCCAATGGTGCCCTTGCTCATCAATCCTCCTGCCGGCGCGCCGGCGCGCGCCCCGTATGGTCGTGTGGGCGCACTCTACCGCACGCGTCAGGCTTCGGTCACGCGCTCGCTGAAGGCGCCGGACTCGGGGTCGCGCAGGATGAGGCGCCGGCGCCCGTCCGGCAGCAGCTCCTCCTTGATGACCAGCAGCCCGTCGAGCCGTTCGGGCCGCGGCACGATCGGCGACGGGTCGGGCGCGCGCCACCCGTCGAGCGCGACGGGCTCCCAGCGCCGCTGCTGCGCGGAGCGGTATGCCGCGTCGATGATCGCGTTGACGACGTAGCCGTCGAAGAAGGTTTCCGCGGGCGCGGTGCCGTTGTCGATGGCGTCGAACATGTCGGTGAACATGTCCACGTATCCCAGCGCGACGGCTTCGTCGCCCACCGGGAACAGCCAGCCGTGGCTCGTCTCGGCTTTCTCGGCGACGTAGCCGCCGGCCCCTGCCGCGGTGAACATCTCCATCCCGGTCCGCAGGAAGTGATTCAGCCAGATCGTCCCGTGCGTGCCCGAGACCTCGTCGCGCAGGTCCATGCCGCCGCGGAACGTCCAGCTGACCTCGATCTGCCCGACGGCGCCCGAGGCGAACCGCAGCAGGATGATCGCGTTGTCCTCGTCGCTGATCGGGTGGACGAAGGTGTCGGTCTGGCAGAGCACCTCCGTCGGCCGGTTTCCCTTGCCGACGAAGTTGCGGACGATCTCGATGCAGTGGCATCCCAGGTCGACGATCGCGCCGCCGCCGGTCCGCGCGCCGTCCCAGAACCAGGCCGAGTGCGGGCCGCCGTGCGCCTCGCGCGAGCGCACCCAGGTCACGTCGCCGATGGCGCCCGCGCGCACCGACGCCAGCGCCTTGCGCGTCTTCGGCGTGTAGCACAGGTCTTCGAGGTAGCCGGCGAAGACGCCGGCACGCTCGACGGTCTCGAGCATCCGGCGTGCCTCGTCGGCGGTGCGTCCGAGCGGCTTGGTGCAGAGCACCGCCTTGCCGGCGTGCGCCGCGAGGTTGACGGCTTCTTCGTGCAGGTCGTTGGGCAGCGCGACAACGACGACGTCGGCATCGGGATGCTCGACGGCGGCGCGCATGTCGGTGGTGTGTGCCGGGATGTCCCAGCGCGTCGCGAACGCCGCCCCGCGCTCGCTCGAACGCGAGTAGGCGGTCACGACGCGGTCGCGTGCACGTTGCCCGTGCAGCGTCATCGTGTAGAAGTCGGCGATCAGCCCGGTCCCGAGCATCGCGATGGCATGGCTGCGCATGCCGACAATCCTATGCCAGCCCGGTAGGGACGGCCCACCGGGCCAACTGGTAGGGACGGCCCTCGGGGCCGTCCCCCCTTCGCGATACGTAAGCCGCAGGCTCCACTGCAGCCTGCCGCCATCCGTTCGTTCAGCCGCGACGCCGCCGGATGACGCCCACGCCGAGCAAACCGAGGCCCACCAGCGCGAAGCTCGCCGGTTCGGGCACCGGATTGCCCACCTGCACGCGGATCGCCGCGTCCGTCAGCAGCTGGCCCTGCGCATCGAGCGCCTCGATCCTGAACGTGTACCAGCCCGGCGTGCTCGGGTCGAACGACGGCGGGTTGGGCGTCGGCGCGTGATTGAAGAAGACGCTCAGGAGCGGCATGCCCAGGTTCTGCGAGTCCTGGTGCGGGTTGGCTGGCGGGAGTCCCGTCGGCAGCGACACGCCCACGAACCCGGCGTGGGTCGACAGGTCGTTGTCGAACGCCGGATCGAAGTCCCAGAAGAGATTGAACGTGTTGCCTGCCGAAAGATCCAGGTCGTGCAGGAAGAAGGCGAAGTTCCAGGTCGCATAGCCCGGGATCGCCTGCCCGCCGCTGCTGGCATCCTCGCCGGCCGCGGCATAGAACGTGCCCGCGCCGTCGTTGGTCACCGCGACGTTGTCGTAGCGCTGGTGCGCGGTGAGGCCGACGGTGACGTTGCCATCGGCGGACCTGCCTATCGCCACCGCGTCGTTGGGGATTCCGCTCCCCCCGAACGTCGCCTCCATCAGCGTGCCAAACGTGTCGAACGTCGGAACCACCGGCGCCGCCTGCGCAGGCCCCGACATCGTGAGAACAGCCACAGTGGCCAGGACAACGAGCCTGGCCGGCCACTGCACACTCATCATGCAGCTCCCTTCCGTGCATGTGCGGACGCGCGGCCCGTCGGAGCGACAGGCAGCAGCCCCCGTCTCGTGAAACAACGGATGAGCTTGTATCACCCCGATTGGATGCCTGCAACGCCGTCTTGAGAGGACTCGAATCTGTTCCGCTTTTCCCCGTTTGTTTCTATCCTTGCTGCCATGTTTCGTCGCCTCCCCATTCGTCTCTCCCGACTGCTTCCGCTGCTCGCCCTCTCACTTGCCTGTCCCGCGATGCTCGCGGCGCAGCCCGTCTTCACCGCCGCCGAGCAACAGGCCGTCTCGCCAACCGAGACCGTCCAGTTGTTCAACGGCAAGGATCTCGACCCGTTCTACACATGGCTCGTGAATGATCACTACGAGGACCCGTCGCGGGTCTTCAGCGTGGTGCCGCAGATCGACGGCGCGCCCGCCATCCGCATCAGCGGCGAGAAGTACGGCGGCATCGTCACGCGGCAGGTCTACCGCACCTACCGGCTGATCGTGGAGTTCCGCTGGGGCCTGACGACGTGGCCCCCGCGGCTGACGCGCGCCCGCGACGGCGGCATCCTGCTGCACTGCGAGGGCCCCGACGGCAACACGCGCAAGGACTTCAACGGCCCGTGGATGCGCTCCATCGAGGCGCAGATCATCGAGGGCGGCACCGGCGACTTCCTGATGGTCGGCGGCTACGACGCCGACGGCACCCTGACGGTGCCGAGCATGTCGTTCACCGTGGAAACCGCACGCAACGGGCAGCCGAACTACTCGCCGGCCGGCCGCCCGCACCGGCAGACGGGCGATCGGGTGAACTGGTACGGCCGCGACCCCGACTGGAAGGACGAGCTCGGCTTCCGCGGCGTCCAGGACGTCGAGAGCCTGCCCGACCAGTGGACGCGCCTCGAGGTGATCGTCGAGGACGATCGCATCACCAACATCGTCAACGGGCGCGTCGTCAACGTGGGGACGGCGCCCACGCTGAAGCAGGGACGGATCCTGATCCAGTCGGAGGGCGCCGAGATGTACGTGCGGCGCGTGGAACTCCAGCCGCTGGACGTGGCGGTGCCGGCGGCGTCGCGGTAGGCCGCACGGCGTCAGGGCAGGCGGAAGGCGACAAACGCGTCAGAGATGCGCTTCGAGAACCGTCCGCCACCGCCCGCCGCGATGAGCACGAACTGCCGTCCGGAGCGCGCGCCGCGATACGACACCGGCGGCGCGTGACCGCTGGCCGGCAGTTCCGCCTGCCAGAGCTCGCGGCCCGTGGCGATGTCGAACGCCCTGAAGCGGGCGTCGTTGCTGCTGCCGATGAACACGAGCCCGCTCGCCGTGACCATCGCGCCGCCGAGGTTCGGCGTGCCCGTGCCGGTGATGCCGGTGCCGGCGAGCCCCGGGTGCTCGCCGAGCGGCACCTGCCAGATGATGTCGCCGCTCGCCAGATCGACGGCGTGCAGCAGGCCCCACGGCGGCTGCTGACAGGGCAGCTCGTTCCTGTCCCAGAACCGCCCGTAGGCGCCGCGCGGCCCCGTCCGCCTGTACGGCAGCACGCTGTCGGGCGCCGACGGCGCCATGCTGGCGATCGCGCCCACCTCGTTGGTGTTGACGACGAGGAAGCCGGTCGTGGGATCCACGGCGCCGCCAGACCACGTGGCGCCGCCCATGGTGCCCGGGAAGGAGATCGTGACCTCTTCGGCAGGCGGCGTGAAGATGCCCACGCTGCGGGCCATGTCGAAGAGCGCCGTGCACTCCTCCACCGACGCCGGCACGGTGGTGAGCTCCTGGCGTGTCAGCGCCTGGTGACGCGACAGCGGCGCGGGCTTGCGCGGGAAGGGCTGCGTCGGCCAGGCCTGCTCCCCCTTCAGCGTGCTCGCCGGTACGGGACGCTCGTCGATGCCGAAGATCGGCTCGCCCGTCTCGCGGTGGAATACGAACACGAGGCCCATCTTCGTCAGCTGCACCACGATCGGCACGAGCGCCCCGTCGCGCGTGACGTCCGCCAGAATCGGCTGCGCGGGCGGATCGAAGTCCCACAGGTCGTGATGGACCAGTTGCTGATGCCACACGCGGCGCCCCGTTGCCGCGTCGATCGCGACGAGCGAGCTGCCGTACAGGTTCTGCCCGGCGCGGTCGCCGCCGTAGAAGTCGAACGACGGTGAGCCGATCGGCAGGAAGACGAGGCCGCGCTCCGCGTCCACGCTCATGAACGACCACACGTTCACGCCCGAGCGCCGCTGCCAGCCGTCGGATGGCCAGGTATCGTGACCGTGCTCACCAGGACGCGGCACCGTGTGGAAGCGCCACCGCTCCTCGCCCGTCCGCACGTCGAAGGCCCGAACGTCGCCGGCAGGCCCGGTCGGCACCTCTTCGGGCACCAGCGCCCCGGTAATCACCAGGTCGCTGAAGATGGCCGGCGGCGACGTCATGAGATACGCCTCGCCGTCCCGGGCATCGACGCCCGTTCGCAGGAGGAGGGCCCCGCCGTCGCCGAACCCGGGCCGGAGCTGGCCCGTCGCCGCGTCGATCGCCAGCAGCCGACCGTCGCACGTGCCGGAGAAGACGGTGAAGTCCGTGAGCGGCGCGTCGGCAGACGCGTCGGCCGGCGCGGGCCAGACCGCCACGCCGCGGTGCGGCGCGTAACAGCGGCCCGGCGCGTCCGCCTGCGGGTCGTACCGCCACCGCTCCTCGCCCGTCTCGCCGTCGAGGGCGATCACCTGACTCGAGGGCGTGGTCACGATCAGCAGCCCGCCGAGCACGACAGGACGCACCTGCACGCCCGCTACCTGCCGGGTGGGTGACGGCCCCTGCCCGCCGGCGAAGTCGCCCGAGTGGAACGTCCAGGCCACCGCGAGTGACCCGACGTTGTCCGGCCCGATCTCGGTGAGCGGCGAGAACCGCGCGCTGTCGTGTGCGCTCGACGCCTTCTCTGCGTCGGATGAGCGCGCATCGCCCTGCGCGTCTGCCGGAGTCGACGGCACGCCGCACGCCGCGGCTGCCAGCAGCGCCGACGCGGTGCCGAGCGCGGCAGCGGCGTGACGCCACGCGCCACGCGTGAATGCCTCTCCCTGTGGGCTGTGCATGGACGCCATTATCTGCCGTCGGCGTTCGAGGCCTGGGCAGCCGCCGCGTCCTGCTCGTGGGCGTCATGGGCGGCCGGTGGCACCGCCAGGATGGCGCACGGCGCCTGGCGCAGTACGCGATCGACGACGCTGCCGAGAATGAGCCGCTTGAACGGGCCGTAGCCATGGGTGCCGACGACGAGCAGGTCGGCGCCGTGATCGCGCGCGTAGCGGACGATCTCGCGGTCGGGCACGCCGGTCAGCACCGCACGCGACACCTGCGCGGGATGCAGCGTCACCTTCGGCACGAGTGCCGCGAGGCGCGTTTCGGCTTCCTGCACCCACCGCGTGTGAATCGCCTCGAAGTCGAGGCCGGGCACCTCGGTGCTCCACGCCTGGCGCACCGGATCGGGTACGACCGTGATCACGTGGATACGGCTCTCCTCGGGATCGGCCACGGCACACGCCGTGCGAATCACGTCCTCGACGATGTCGCTGAAGTCGACGGCGACGACGATGGTCTTCATGGTGGTCATCACGTCCTCCGGGCGGGGCTGCGAACGCGCCACGCCGCGCGCCGGGACCAGACGCCCGGGCGTACACGGCATGGGCGGTAGACGCCGCACACGATTGCACGCTTCGTGCCTGGGCCGAGGCCGGCCGAAGCCGCGGCCTGTTCGCGCACTCCGCGCGCTGCCTGTCTGCTGTCGCGGAAATTCTCGCGCACTGCGACGAGAAACTCCACTCTCGCGGCCGTGCCCCGTGACATCCTGCCGATCGCCGAGCTACCGTGTGCGCGTGGCTCCCTCTCTCGACGGCCTGGTGATCGTTGTCGTCGGCGGCACCAGCGGCCTCGGTCGCTCCGCGGTGCTGGCGTGCCGCGCGGCGGGCGCGCGTGTGGTGGCCGTCGGTCCGGACGCCGCCGGCGTGGCGTCGCTTGCCGCGCTCGGCGATGCCGGTCTGGTCGCGCGCGAGGGCGACGCGCGCGAGGCCCATGTCGCAGGCGACGCGATGGCGGCGGCGCGCGAGACCTGGGGCCGCGTGGACGGCGTGTACCACGTGGCGGGCGGCAGCGGCAGGCGGTGGGGCGACGGTCCGCTCGACGCGATGAGCGACGAAGGCTGGACGTCCACGCTCTCGCTGAACCTCACGAGCGCCGCATGGTCGCTGCGTGCGGCCGTGCGCGCATTCAAGGCGGACGGCCACGGCGGCTCCATCGTGGTGGTGTCGTCGGTGCTGGCGACGTCGCCCTCGCCGGAGCATTTCTCCACCCATGCCTACGCGGCGGCCAAGGCCGGCCTCGAAGGGCTCGTCCGGGCGAGCGCCGCGACGTACGCGCGCGACGACATCCGCATCAACGCCCTCGCGCCAGGCCTGGTCGACACGCCCATGAGCGGGCGCGCCGCAGGCGATCCGCACATCATGTCCCTCGTCCGCCGGCGCCAGGCCCTCGGCGGCGGACGCATCGGCCAGCCGGGAGATCTGGACGCCGCAGTGGTGTTCCTGCTCTCGGCCGGCGCTTCCTTCGTCACCGGCCAGGTGATTGCCGTCGACGGCGGCTGGTCGGTGCGCGACGCATCCGGAGACGCATGACCGCGCAGCTCACCTACTTCGATCGCACGCTTGCCCTGCTCCAGCGCCTGCGCGACACGCAGGCCGAGGTCATCGACCGCGCCGCCGAACTCTGCGCGGATCGGATCGGCAACGGCGGTCTCGTCTTCCTGTTCGGCAACGGCCACTCGCGGATGATGTGCGAGGAGATGACGCCGAGGCAGGGCTGCTTCCCGGGCTTCGTGGCGCTCGTCGAGCACGCGCTCAGCAACCATTCGGCCATCGTGGGCGCCAACGGCCTCCGGGCGCCGCTGCACCTGGAGAAGTACGAGGGCTACGCCGAACGAATCCTCGAAAGCTTCACCTTCGGCCCCCATGACGCGTTCATCGTGATCTCGACGAGCGGCCTGCGCCCTGTCGTCGTCGAGATGGCGCAGGGCGCCAAGGCGCGAGGGCTTCCGGTCATCGCGATCGTGTCGGCCGAGCACAGCCGCACCGCGCCGCCCGGGCATTCGTCCGGCGCGAGGCTGATCGACGTGGCAGACATCGTGATCGACAACCAGTGCCCGCCCGGCGACTGCATCGTCGAGGTCGAAGGCCTCGAATGGCGGACGGGGCCCACATCCACGGTGACCGGCGCGATGATCATCAACATGCTGCGATGCGGCGTCGCCGAGAAGCTCGTCGCGCGAGGTGCGCCGCCCGTGCTGCTGCCCAGCCATCAGTTCGTCGGCAACACGACGGCCGAAGCCCAGCTCGAACGCTTCTACGAGGCGTACAGGCGCAGCCTGGCGCACCTGTACCAATGACGCGGCGGGCCATCGGCGTGGACGTGGGCGGCACGGCAGTGAAGGCGGTGCTCGCCGACGAGGCGGGGCAGGTGCTGCGTGCGCGTGCCATCGACGCCGACGACGACCGCGCCCGCCTGGTCTCCGCCATCCGCGACGTGATCGACGACCTGCGCGAAGGGGCGGACGTGGCGCTCGGCGTGGCCACCCCCGGGATCCCCGACGCGGATGGCCGCCGCACGCAGTACTGCCCCGGCAAGCTCGACATCGAGGATCTCGACTGGCAGGAGGCGCTCGCGTGGGACGCGCCGGTGCCCGTGCTGAACGACGCACAGGCGGCACTGCTCGGCGAGTGCTGGACCGGCGCCGGACGGGGCTTCCGGCACGTCGTCCTGCTGACGCTCGGGACCGGCGTGGGCGGCGCGGTGCTCGCCGACGGCCGGCTCCTGCGGGGCGCACGCGGCCGTGCGGGCCACCTCGGACACATCTCCGTCAGCGACGATCCGTCGCGCGGCATCGTCGGCACCCCCGGCACGCTCGAGGACGCCATCGGCGAGCAGACGGTGGCCCGGCGCACCGGCGGCCGGGCGGCGTCGACCGCCGCCCTGGTCGCCGCGGTCCACGAGGCGCAGCCGTGGGCCGAGGAGGCGTGGGATCGCTCCGTGCGCACGTTGTCGCGCGCTGTCGCCTCGATCATCAACGTCTTCGATCCCGAGGCGGTCATCGTCGGGGGCGGCATCGCCCAGGCTGGCGCCGTGCTCTTCGATCGCCTGGCCAACTACCTGGCGAGGGATGAATGGCGGCCGGATGGCGCCGGCGTGCCCGTGCTGCCGGCGACCGTCGGGTCGCGCGCCGGCGCGCTTGGCGCCGCCCGCCAGGCGCTGTCCGGCGGCGATCCGCACGCGTAGGGCGCCACCCGCGGCACGCGCGGGACCTGGCCGGAGGTCGCGCCTCCGGCGAATCCCGCTTACACTGAGTGTTTGCGGGCAGGAGCGCCCGCTGTCGCAGACCGTAGATCAAGTTCAGACGATGTCCGAGCCGACCATCCCGAGCGACGCCGCCGTGAACGCGCCGCTCGATTTCATCCGTCAGATCGTCACCGACGACGTGGCCGCCGGCCACCACGGCGGCCGCGTGCACACGCGCTTCCCGCCGGAGCCCAACGGCTACCTGCACATCGGGCACGCCAAGTCGATCTGCCTGAACTTCGGCGTCGCCGAGGAGTTCGGCGGCCTGTGCAACCTGCGCTTCGACGACACCAACCCGACGAAGGAGGACGTGGAGTACGTCGACGCCATCCGGCATGACGTGCACTGGCTGGGCTTCGACTGGGGGGAGCGCGAGTTCTACGCGTCCGACTACTTCGAGCGCCTGTACGACTGCGCCGTGTCGCTCATCAGGCGGGGTCTGGCCTACGTCGACAGCCTCAGCGCCGACGAGATCCGCGAGTATCGCGGCACGCTCACCGAGAAGGGCCGCAACAGCCCGTACCGCGACCGCACGGTCGAGGAGAACCTCGATCTCTTCGAGCGGATGCGCAACGGCGAGTTCCCCGACGGCGCCCACGTGCTGCGCGCGAAGATCGACATGGCGTCGCCGAACATGAACATGCGCGACCCGACGCTGTACCGGATCCGGCATGCGCACCACCACCGGACGGGCGCTCGCTGGTGCATCTACCCGATGTACGACTTCACGCACGCGCTGTCGGATGCCTTCGAAGGCATCACGCACTCGCTGTGCACGCTGGAGTTCGAGGATCACCGGCCGCTCTACAACTGGTGCATCGCCCAGTTCGACGACCTGCCCGGCCACCCGCAGCAGTACGAGTTCGCGCGGCTGAACCTCACCTACACGGTGATGAGCAAGCGCCGGCTGCTGGAGCTCGTCGAGCGCGGGCTGGTCAACGGGTGGGACGACCCGCGGATGCCGACGATTTCGGGCATGCGCAGGCGCGGCTACACGCCGGAATCCATCCGTGACTTTTGCACGCGCATCGGCGTCGCCAAGAGCGAGAGCCGCATCGACGTCGCGCTGCTCGAGCACTCGGTGCGCGATCACCTCAATCGCGTCGCGCCGCGCGTGATGGCAGTGCTGCGGCCGCTGCGGCTGGTGATCGAGAACTACCCCGAGGATCGGGTCGAGATGATGGAGGCGGTCAACAACCCCGAGGACGCCTCCGCGGGCACGCGGCAGGTGCCGTTCTCGCGCGTGCTCTACATCGAGCAGGACGACTTCCGCGAGGTCCCGCCGAAGAAGTTCTTCCGCCTGTACCCGGGCAACGAGGTCAGGCTGCGCTACGCCTACATCGTCAAGTGCGAGTCGGTAGTGAAGGACGAGACGGGCCAGGTCGTCGAGGTGCGGTGCACCTACGATCCGGACACGCGCAGCGGCAGCGGCGCCTCCGAGGGGCGGCGCGTGAAGGGGACGCTGCACTGGGTGTCGGCGGCGCACGCGGTCGAGAGCGAGGTGCGGCTGTACGATCGGCTGTTCCGCACCGAGGATCCTGGCGCGGCGCCGGACTTCACCGACGACATCAACCCGGAGTCGCTGGAGGTCGTGGCCGATGCCCGCCTCGAGCCGTCGATCGTCGGGGCGGCCCCGGGCACGCGCTATCAGTTCGAGCGGCTCGGCTACTTCGCCGTGGACCCCGACAGCACACCCGAGCGGCCGGTGTTCAACAGGACGGTGACGCTGCGCGACAGCTGGGCCCGTATCGAGGCGCGTCAGCTCACGCCGCAGGCTGGTCCTTCGTGATCCCGGCCCAGCGTTCGAGGATCCCGTCGAGCGCGTCACGGCGCACCGGCTTCGACAGGTAGTCGTCCATCCCCGCCGAAAGACAGCGTTCGCGGTCGCCCGCGAGCGCGTTGGCCGTCAAGGCCACGATGACGGTGCGCGCGGAAGGCCCAGGCAGCGCGCGAATGCGGCGCGTGGCCTCGAAGCCGTCGGTGTGGGGCATCTGGCAATCCATCAGCACCAGGTCGTAGGCCGTCCGTTCGACGGCCGTCACGGCGCCTTCCCCATCGTCCACGACGTCCACGCGGCAGCCCGCGCGTTCGAGCATGAGTCGCGCCACCTTCTGGTTGACGGCGTTGTCCTCGGCGACGAGCACGTGGAGTGGTCGATCCGCGGGGCGCGCCGCGGCAGGCTGCGGCGCCTCCGGCGCAGCCTCGCCCGCGGACGGCTCGCTCGACAGCAGCCGCGCCACGGTCTCGAGCAGGTCGTGCCGGCGTACGGGCTTCATGACGCGGGCAATGCGGGCGTCCGCGCCGTCCGGCAGGTCCACCATCCGCGGCGTCAGCAGCACGATGGGCAGCGCCGCACCGGCACGCTCGCGCAGCGCGAGCGCCAGCGTGCCGCTGTCGCCGTCCGGGAGCGCGTGATCGACGAGCACGACGTCGAACGGGCTGCCGCCGGGCTCAGCCAGCGCCGACAAACCCTCGGCTCCCGTCGCGACGACGCGGACGTCGATGCCCACGCTGCCGAGGAGGTGCGAGAGGATCAGTTGCGTGCTGGGTTTCTGATCGACGACGAGGGCGCGGCGGCCACGCAGCACGCCGGGCTCCGTCGCCTCCTGCGGCGGCTGCGACGCGCGGCCGAGCGGCACGGCGAACCAGAACGTCGACCCGACGCCCACCCGGCTCTCGAGGCCGATGTTGCCGCCCATCAGCTCCACCATGCGGCGCGAGATCGCCAGGCCGAGGCCGGTGCCGCCGAAGCGGCGCGTGGTGCTCGCATCGGCCTGGGTGAACGCCTCGAAGAGCCGCGTCTGCACTTCCCTGGGCACGCCGACGCCCGTGTCCTGCACCTCGCACCGCACCACGGCCTGCCCTGGTGCGTCGTGCTGCAGCGACACGCGCACGGCCACCTCCCCGCGCTCGGTGAACTTGATGGCGTTGCCCACCAGGTTGAGCAGCACCTGGCGGATGCGGCCCGGGTCGCCGAGCAGGTCTGCGGGCACGGCCGAGTCGATGAAGCACGTCAGCTCGAGCGACTTGGCCGCCGCGCGTTCGGCCATCAGGCTGACGACGTCCTCGACGACGGTGCCGATGTCGAAGCCGATCGTCTCGAGCTGCAGCTTGCCCGACTCGACCTTCGAGAAGTCCAGGATGTCGTTGATGATCGCCAGCAGCGCGTCGCCCGAGGCACGGACGGTCTCGACCAGCTGCCGCTGGTCGGGTTCGAGCGGCGTGTCGAGCAGGATGCCTGTGAGCCCGATGACGGCGTTCATCGGCGTCCGGATCTCGTGGCTCATCGACGCGAGGAACTCCGACTTGGCGCGCGTGGCGGCCAGCGCCTGCGCGTGCGCCGCTTCGAGCGCGTCCTCGGCGGCCTTGTACTCGGAGATGTCGGTCATCACGCCCACGAGCTCCGCCGAGCCCTCGTCGGTGATCACGGTGACGATGTCGCGCAGCCAGACCACGCGCCCGTCCTGGGCGAACACGCGGTAGTCCATCGAGTGGTCGCGATGCTCGGCGGCGGCGCGCCGGCCGTAGCGCGACACCCACTCGCGGTCGTCGGGGTGCTGAATGCTCTCGAGGAAGTTCGGCTCGTCGAGCCAGCGTGACACCGGATAGCCGAGCAGCTCCTCGGCCTCCTGGCTGACGAACGTGAAGCGTCCGCTGGCGGCGTCCATGCGCCACACGATCGCCTTGACCGACTGCACGAGTTGCCGGAGCTGACGTTCCGTGGTGCGGAGCGCCTGCTCCGCCTCCTCACGCCGGCGGGCGTTGATGGCTTCCGACTGCGCCTTGAGGGCGAGCGTGCGCAGCACGCGCCGATGCCAGCGGATGGCGACGGCGACGGTGATGATCGCCGCCAGCAGCGGGCCGGCGGTCCACCATGAACTCGGGGCTGGAGCCGCACCGGCGCCGGCCGCCCCCGCCGGCAGGGCACAGAGGCCCAGCATCAGGATCAGCGCGATGGCGCGCACGCTGCGGCGAAGGGTCCGGACTGGCACTGACATGGTTCGGGCGAGGACGTGCCGTCACGGCACGCGACACCTGTCCGTCAGTTATTCGGCCGTTCGAGCCGTTCGCGTGAATGCGCGGTTCCCGTCCGCACGGATGGCGGGCGGCGGTGGCCATGCGGAGCGACCGCCGTGCTATACTTTCGCGTTCCCGGCGCGTGCGCCGGGCCCTTCTTTGTGGTGGGTGTAGCTCAAGGGCAGAGCGCCGGACTGTGGCTCCGGATGTTGGGGGTTCGAATCCCCTCACCCACCCCATGCCTTCCACACGTCGCCCCCTCGGGCCGCGTCAATCCCCTGGCAGCAGTGCCTGGCGCAGCGTCTTCTTCACGTTGACGCCGAACTCGGGTTCCTGCACCGAGCCCCGCACGTGGATGGGGAACTCCGTCGCGCCGTCGCGCCTGAACAGGGGGTCGAACATCCGCAGGAAGTGCCGCTTCTTGCCGGTGACCATCCGCGAGACCCCGGCCGACATGCGGATGTTGCCGGCAAAGTCGAGCCGTCCGTCCACGTAGTACGCCCCCGCCATCTGCACGCGCGCGCCCTGCGTGGTGAAGCGCAGCGACGGGAAGCGGATGGCGCCGTCGCGCATGCGGAAGCGGCCGCTGAAATCGGAGAGCACGTCCTCGACGTTGCGCGCCTCGGGCCGTCCCTGCGCACGCCGGCTCAACTCGTCCACCTTGCCCTGGACCGTGTCGCTCGTGAACTGCGCGCCCTCGAGCCGGAAGTCGCCGTCGAGCTGAATCTTGCGCGAGACAGGCACGTCGCCGGGCGGGATGAGCAGCTTCGCGTTGGTGACGAGGCCGCCCGTCATGAGCGGCTCCTCGGCTTCGACCACCAGCCGCAGGACGTCTTCCAGGCGGCCGTCCTCGATGGCGACGTCGAGGTCGATCGTCCGGCCCTCCGCGTCGCGGGTGACCTTCACGATGCCGCCGCTCGCGCGGATCTTCGTCTCGCCGAGCGTCGCGTGCACGGGGTCGAGCCACGTGTTGCCGTTGGTGCCGTCGATGACCGACGTGTACGAGGTCGTCAGCGGGATCGGCTGGTCCGCCATGTCGAGATGGAAATCGGGCGTCGTGGACGTCCCCCGCGCGACGATGCGCGAGAGCACGCCCTCGAACGTGCCTTCCGCGTCGACGATGCCACCGATGCCCTTGAAGACGCCGAGGTCCGCCTGCTCCAGCGTGTAGGTGCCTTCGAGCGGCGTCGTGCCGGGCTCGCCGCTCGCCCACGGACCGAAGCTGCCGCTCGCGACGACAATGCCTTTCGGCAGCGGGTTCTCGAGTTCGGCCGTGAACGGCATCGGCCGGTCCGGCGCGACGTCGGTCATCGAGAGGGTGCGAATCGCCCAGACCTTCGGCGGCTTCCAGTCTTCCTTCGGGACGATCGTCAGCCGCGCGTCACGGGAGGACAGGCGGCTGATCACGACACCCGCCGGCTTCCGCGCGCGTGACGGTGCCGGGGTCACCTCGGGCTTCGGCGACGACGTGGGCGCGGGCGGATCATCGTCCGGTTTCTCGGCCGGCGGGGTCTGGTTGGGGAAGCGCGCCTCGTCGTCGCTGTAGCGGGGCGGGATGTTGAACTGCAGCCCCTCGATCTCGACGGTGTCGATCACCCGCGGGGTGCCCAGGAGGCGCGGCAGCGGCGTCCAGACGTCGAACGCCTCGACGACGATGAGGGGCGGCACGTCGCGACGGCCCTGGTGGCGCAGCACGAGATCGCGCCCACGCACGCGGAACATGGTGCCGAACTGCACGTCGAGGGATCCGAGCTCGACCTCGCTGTCGAACGTGTCGGACAGGAACGTGACGGCCTGATCGCGGGCCCAGTCGTTGAGCCGCGGACGCAACACGAACCACGCCACGACGCTGGCCCCCGCGAGCACGACGACGAAGCCGGCGGCCACGTGCCACCAGCGGACGCGGCGCTGTCGGACGGCGGGCGCGGGGCCTGAATCGCTCAAGCTTCCACCTTACGTGGACTCGACCGTTCAGGCAAGCGACGGGCTGACCCATTATGATCGCCGACCATGTCCGACTTCGAGAAGCTGGGCGCCTTCTACCTGGGACGGCCGCACGACCTCGCCACGCGCACCACCGCGGAGGCACCGCTGCTCTACGACTCGCGCGACCTGGTGACGCACGCCGCCTGCATCGGAATGACCGGGTCGGGCAAGACGGGCCTGTGCGTCGGGTTGATCGAAGAGGCGCTCATCGACGGCATTCCCGCCCTCGTCATCGACCCGAAGGGCGACCTGACGAACCTGATGCTGACCTTTCCGGGGCTGTCGCCGGAGGAGTTCCGCCCGTGGGTGAACGAGGACGACGCCCGCCGGGCCGGACTCGACGCCGACGCCTACGCCGCGCGTGAGGCCGACAAGTGGCGCAAGGGTCTGGCGCAGTGGGGCCAGGACGGCTCGCGTATCGAGGCGCTGCGGCGCGCGGGCGACGTTGCCATCTACACGCCCGGCTCGACCGCCGGCGTGCCCGTGAACGTCCTGGCGTCGTTCGACGTGCCGCCCGCCGAGGTCCTCGACGACACCGAGGTGCTGCGCGAGCGGCTGGTAACGGCGACCGCGAGCCTGCTGGGACTCGTCGGGATCACCGGTGACCCGCTGCAGTCGCGCGAGCACATCCTGGTCGCGTCGCTGCTCGAGGACGCATGGCGCAACGGCCGCGCGCTCGACCTCGGCGGCCTGATCCAGGCGATTCAGTCGCCGCCGCTGTCGCGCGTCGGCGCGCTCGACATCGAGGCCTTCTATCCGGCGAAGGAGCGCTTCGCGCTCGCGACGACGCTCAACAACCTGCTCGCGGCGCCCGGCTTCGACGTGTGGATGCAGGGCGAGCGCCTCGACGTCGGCCGGCTGCTGCGCACGCCCGACGGGAGGCCCCGCGCGGCCATCATGTCGATCGCGCACCTCAACGACGCGGAACGGATGTTCTTCGTCTCGCTGCTGCTCAACGAGGTCGTGGGCTGGATGCGCACGCAGTCGGGCACGACGACCCTGCGCGCGCTGGTCTACATGGACGAAGTCGCCGGCTACCTGCCGCCCGTCGCGATGCCGCCGTCCAAGGCGCCGCTGCTGCTCCTGCTGAAGCAGGCACGCGCGTTCGGCGTCGGCCTCGTGCTGGCCACGCAGAACCCCGTCGATCTCGACTACAAGGCGCTCGGCAACATCGGCACGTGGTTCATCGGACGGCTGCAGACCGAACGTGACAAGCAGCGGCTGCTCGACGGGCTGACCGGCACGTCGGCCGGCGGCGGCATGGACCGCGCTGCGCTCGACGCCACGCTCTCCGGCCTGGGCAACCGCGTGTTCCTGATGCACAACGTCCACGAGGATGCGCCGGTCACGTTCGAGACGCGCTGGGTGCTGTCGTACCTGCGCGGCCCGCTCACCAGGTCGCAGATCCGTGTGCTGATGGACGACGCGGCGTCAGGCGCAACCGCCAGCCAGGTGCCGCCCAGTCGTGTCGCCGACGCCCCGCCGCCATCGGCAACCGCCGCGCCCCCTCCGCTTCACGGCGTACCGGCCGGCGGGTTCGCGACGGCGCCACCCATCCTGCCCCACGGCATCAGTCAGCATTTCCTTCCAGATCACGGCCGTGATGGGCCGGTCACCTATCACCCCGTCATCTATGGCGCCGCATCGGTACACCTCCAGGATGCCCGTCGCGACGTGGACGAGCGGCGCACCGTCCAGCGGCTCGTCGCGATTCCCGATCATCCGGGACCGCTGCCGTGGGACGACGGGGAGGAGACCGGCGTGGCCCCCGCCGACCTCGAAGCGGCTCCACGGGCAGGCGCGCGCTTCGCCCCCCTGCCCGGCGCGGCGTCGAACGCGAAGCAGTACGGCACCTGGAGCCGGGGCTTTGCCGAGTGGTTGCGCACGTCACAGGCGCTCACGCTGCAGGTGCACGCCGGGACGAAGCTGGTCCAGCGTCCTCGCGAGACCGAGGGAGAGTTCCGCGTCCGGGTACGGGAACGGCTGCACGAACAGCGGGACGAGGCGGTGGCCGCGCTGCGCACCAAGCACGCCACCCGCCTCGCACGGCAGCAGGAGCGCGTCAGGCGCAAGGAGCAGGCAATCGCTCGCGAAGAGGCTGACGTGCAGCAGACGGGGCTCCAGACGGTCGTCACGACGGTCACCGGGCTCGTCGGGGCGTTCTTCGGGCGCAAGCTCGCGAGCGCGACCAACGTGGGCCGTCTGGGGACCGCCGCACGCAGCGCCAATCGCACCATCCGCGCCCGCCAGGATGTCGTCCGCGCGAAGGCCGACCACGAGGCGGAGGTCCAGAAGCTGCGCGACCTCGAGGCCGCGATGGACGAGGAGCTGGAAGCGCTGGCCGCGACCTTCGCCGAGCCGGCGACCTTCGAGACGGTGACCATCGTCCCGAAGAAGAGCGACATCCGCGTGGAGTTGCTTGCGCTGGCGTGGAAGGCAGAGGCGTGAGCGGACGGCCCGGAGGGGAGGACGGCCCGGAGGAAAGGACGGCCCGGAGGGGAGGACGGCCCGGAGGGCCGTCCCTACCGTGAGGTGACTTCTTCGATGCGGGCCATCCGCGAGGTGAACCGCGGGTCGCCGCGCAGCGGATCGAGCCGCGAGTCCACGCGCGCGTAGGCCAGGCGTGACGAGCGTCCTTCGATGGCGGCATCCAGCCAGGTGAGCGCCTCGTCGTGCTGGCCGAGGCTGACGTAGGCCAGCGCCACCCAGAACGCGCCGTCGCCCGTCGGGCGCGCCTCGTACAGCCGGAGCAACGTGTCGAGGTGCCGCCGCGCCTCGCGCAGCGAGCCGGCGTCGGCGTGGATCTTGACGTACTGCGACAGCACGAACGGGTCTTCCGCCGCCTGCTGCTTCTCGACCAGCCGGCACGACTCGAGCGCGTCGGCCGTGCGGCGCAACTCCGTGTAGGCCTTGCACAGGCCGATGTACGCCGCCGAGTACTGCGAGTCGAGGCGCAGCACGCGCTCGTACAGCGCGGCCGCTTCCTCGAACCGGTGCGCGTAGTGCAACGTGGCCCCGGCGTAGCCGCTCAGCACCGACGACCGCGGGTTCAGCGCCGACGCCTGCCGGCTCTGCTCGACGGCCTCGTCCACCCGCCCGCGGCCCGAGAGCAGCATCGCGTAACGGATGCGCGCGTACTCCCCACTGGGGTTGAGTGCCAGTGACCGCTGGAAGTGCCGCTCCGCCTGGCTCCAGTTGTGGCGCTCTGCGTACAGGTCCGCGAGCGCCGCGTAGGCCTCGGCGCTGCGGTCGTCGCGGCTGAGGGCCTGCGCGATGACGTCCTGGGCGAGCGGAAGCGCCTCGTCGGCCGACAGCGCGTTGTGGCGGTAGAGCGACAGCAGCGCCTCGGCCCATTTCGCGTACGCGAGGACGAAATCGGGCTCGGCTTCCGTCGCACGCCGGAACGCGTCAGCGGCGGCTTCGACGTCCTGGCGCCCGCCGCGGCTCAGGCCGTTCTGCCCCTCGATGTAGGCGCGCATCGCGGTGTCGTTCTCGAGCGGCAGCTGCGTCCGCAATGTCGGCTGCAGCGGCTCGTTCGCCGACGACAGCTCCGTCACGACGCGCTGCGCCAGCGCGCTGGTGAAGGGACGCAGGCTGCGCGGGGACGACGCCGCTTCGCTGACCTCGATCGCCTCGGCGCCGTGGCGGATGATGCGCACGGTGGCCGTCACCTGACCGTTGCGCCGCCGGGCGGCGACGTCGAGGTACACGTCGGCATCGACGGCCTGCATGATGGCGGGCACCGGGCGGGGCGCCACCAGGTGCTCGACGGCCACGGGCGCAATCACCCGGAACCGCGGCGACGTGCTCAGGTCCTGCGCCAGCTGCTCCACCACCGACCGCGTCAGGTCGGGGTCGGCGTCGAGCGAGCCGCCGAGCGCCAGGCGTGTCTCGGCGGGCGTCGCCGCCGTCGCGACGACGGGACGCGAGGAACCCGTGGGCTCCCCGACGCCCAGTTGCGACAACAGCAGCCACGCCGCAACGCCGCCCACCGCGATGGCCGCGGCGCCGACAGCGATGAGCCCGAACGACCAGGGCGCCTCAGGCGCCTGTGGCGCCACGCCGGCGGTGGTGGCCAGCGAGACGGCCCCGGTGCCGGTCGCCGTGTTGGTGCGGCGGCGCGCCCA
>JBIQIB010000025.1:30364-39383 GCA_044508265.1 Acidobacteriota bacterium | reverse complement strand
GCGCCGACACGATCACGCTGCAGCCGCGGCCGCTCAACTTCGGCGACGCGGAGACACATCTCACGCGCCAGCAGGCCGACGTCGTCGTCGCGTTCTTCGGGATGAACGAGTCGTTCGAGGGCGAGGCAGGCCTCGACACGTTCGCGCGTGACCTCGACGCGTATCTCGCGAAGCACCAGGCGGCGCGGTACAACGGGACGGACGCACCGCGCCTCGTGCTCGTCTCGCCCCTTGCGCACGAACGGCTGGAGCGGCTGGCGCACGTGGACGTGGACGAACGGAACCGGCTGCTCGAGCGCTACACCGACGCGATGCGGCGCGTGGCGGCCCGGCGCAACGTCGCCTTCGTGGACCTGTTCGGTCCGACGCGCAAGGCGATGGCCGCGGCGGGCCGGCCGCTCACCATCAACGGCATCCACGTGAACGAGGCCGGCGACCGCGTCGTGGCGAATGTCCTGCTCGACGCGTTCGGCCCCCCATCGTCGGAGCTGCGCGTGGCCAGCGGCGCAGACCTCGAGCGGCTGGAGGCGCTGCGTGAGCGCATTCGCGACAAGAACCAGCAGTTCTTCTACCGGTGGAGGCCCGTGAACGCCGAGTACATCGTGGGCCGCCGCGTCGAGCCGTTCGGCTCCACGAACTTCCCGGGCGAGATGCGAAAGCTCGAGGAGATGGTGGCGGAACGGGAGCGGGCGATCTGGGCCGAGGCACGGAAGCTGCGCGGGCTGCAGTACCCGTCGGCGCCAGCGGCGCTGGCCCAGTCGGCCGATGCGCGGAGGGCTCGATGACGCGATCAGCGGCAGGCACATGGACGGCTGCGGGCGTCCTGATCGCGATGCTGGCGTCGGTGCCACACGTCGCCGCGCAGGAGCCCCCGCAGGAACCCAATCGTGGTGGACAGCTCGACCTGACGACCCAGGACGCGGACCGTGCGCTGGAGCGCATCACGGCCGCCGAAGGGTACGAAGTGAGCCTGTTCGCGTCGGAGGAGCAGTTCCCCGAGCTCGCCAACCCCCTGGCGATGACCTTCGACTACAAGGGCCGCCTCTGGGTGCTGACCTCGCCGACGTACCCGCACTACTTCCCCGGCGAGGAGCCCGACGACAAGCTCGTGATTCTCGAGGACCGCGACGGCGACGGGCGCGCCGACTCGCTGACGGTGTTTGCCGACAAGCTGTACGTGCCGATGGGATTCGAGCTCGGCGACGGCGGTGCGTACGTCTCGCAGCAGCCGAATCTCGTGTTCCTGCGCGATACCGACGGCGACGGTAAGGCAGACGAGCGCCGGACGATCCTGCACGGCTTCGGCACCGAGGACAGCCATCACGCCCTCAGTGCGTTCACCTGGGGTCCTGGCGGCGGCCTGTACTTCCAGGAAGGCACGTTCCTGCACACGCAGGTCGAGACGCCCTACGGCCCGGTCCGCGTGGAAGAAGCCGCGGTGTTCCGGTACGAGCCGCGCACCGAGAAGCTGAGCGTCTTCGTCTCGTATCCCTTCGCCAATCCCTGGGGCCACGTCGTCGACGGCTGGGGTCAGAACTTCATCTCGGATGCGTCGGGTGGCAGCAACTACTTCGGCACCGCGTTCTCCGGGCACGTGGACTACCCGCGCAAGCAGCGGTCGATGAAGGAGTGGACGCTGACGAAGGTGCGTCCCACGGCGGGCGTCGAACTGGTGAGCAGCCGCCACTTTCCCGAGTCTGCGCAGGGGAACTTCCTCATCACCAACGTGATCGGCTTCCACGGCATCAAGCAGTACCGCGTCGAGGAGGACGGATCCGGGTTCGTGGGCATCGAGGTCGAGCCGCTGCTGCAGTCCTCGGACGTCAACTTCAGGCCGGTGGCCCTGCAGTTCGGTCCTGATGGCGCCCTCTACTTCGTCGACTGGTTCAACCCGCTGATCGGGCACATGCAGTTCTCGCTGCGCGACCCGCGGCGCGACAAGACGCACGGCCGCGTGTGGCGGGTGACGGCGAAAGGTCGTCCGCTGCTGACCAGGCCGCACATCGACGGCCAGCCGATCGCGAAGCAGATCGAGTACCTCGAGGCGTACGAAGACCGCACGCGCTACTGGGCTCGCCTCGCGCTCCGCGACCAGCCGACCGACGCCGTCGTGCAGGGGCTCCGCGCCTGGATGGCAGGCCTCGATTCGGCCGGCCCCGACTACGAGCACCACCTGCTCGAGGCGCTGTGGGTGTTCCAGCATCACGACGTGGTGGACACGCCGCTGCTGACGCGGCTGCTCGAGGCGCGCGAGTTCCGCGCCCGCGCGGCAGCCGTGCGCGTGCTGCAGCACTGGTTCGACCGCGTGGATTCGGCGATGGACCTGCTCGCCGCGCGCGTGAACGACCCGGCGCCGCGTGTGCGGCTGGAGGCGGTCCGGGCGCTGAGCTTCGTGCCGACGGCCGAGGCCGCGTCGGTGGCGCTCGACGCGCTGCGGCATCCCACCGACTACTACATCCAGTACGCACTCGACTCGACGATCACGACGCTGGCGCCGGCATGGAAGCCCGCGCTGGCGGCCGGTCGAGAGCTGGCGGCCGGCAACCCGGACGGACTGCATTACCTGCTGGCGCGCCTGGAGCCCACGGAGCTGACGGCGTTGCCCGAGAGTCGCCCGGTCCTGCAGGAACTGCTGGAGCGTCCTGGTGTCGCGGCGGCTGATCGCGCACGCGCCGCACGCGCACTCGCAGGCATCTCGGGTCGCACGGCGCCAGCTGAAATCATCGCGGCGCTGCAGCGAATCGACGGGAAGCCGGGCAGCTCCGCGTCGAGCGGAGACCTGGTGCGGCTGCTGGCCGATGGCAATCGCGCCGAGCTGCGGGCCTCGCGCACCACGCTCCTGGAGTTGGCCCGCACGGCAGGCAACGGGGTCACGCGCGAGGGTGCCTGGGCCGCGCTGGTGCGCGCGGATGGCGGCGTCGATGAGGCGTGGCGCCAGGCCGGCATGCGGGCGCACGGCCGCATCGACCTCATCCGCGCGGTGCCGCTCATGACGGAGACCTCGCACCGGGAGGCGATGTATCCGCTGCTCGTGGCGACGCTCGAAGACACCGGCGCCTCCGGCAGCGCGGTCAAGACGTCATCTGCGAACGCGACCGACGCAGAGGGCGGCGTGACGGGTCGGTACGTGCGCGTCACCGCGCCCGGCCGCGACAGGACCGTCCTGCTTGCCGAGGTCGAGATCCTGCGCGACGGCGTCAACGTGGCGCCGCAGGCCAGGACCTCGCAGTCGAGCCTGGTGTCGAGCGGCGCGGTGGGCGGGCATCCGCAGAACGCCGTCGACGGGCGCCTCTCGAGCGTGCAGGACGGGTCGAACGTGCCGGCGGGCGTCGCCTTCACCAGCCAGGAAGCCGATCCCTGGTGGGAGATCGACCTGGGCGCCGAGAGCCGCATCGACGCGATCGTCCTGCGTCTGCCCGGAGAATCGCGTCCCGGCAGCCAGGGCACGCTGCACGTGGCCGTGCTCGACGCCGGGCGCGCGGCGGTGTACGCACGCGACGGGCTGACCACGCGCATCGACACGCACACGCTGGAGCCCGGCGCCGCTGACGAGGGCGCGCTGCACAGCGCCGCGATGCTGGCGCTGACGCAGGTCCCAGGGCACGAGCGCGACGCCGTCGCGCTGATTGCCAGGCGGCTCGACGAACGACGTGGCGACGCGCCCGACGCCATTGCCGCGCTGCGTGGCGTGCCGCTGCAGGCGTGGCCGGACGCCGCGGTGGCCCCTGTCGCCGCGCACGTCGTGGCCCATGCGGCCAGCCTCCCGGCCGAGGCTCGAACCAGCGTGGCGTTCCGCGATGCGGTCGCGTTCGGCAGGACGCTGGCCAACGCCGCGGCGCCTCGCGACCGCGACAGGCTGATGGCCGACCTCGACGCGTTGACCGTCCGCATCGTGACGATCACCGCCGTCGCGGCGCAGATGCGCTTCGACCTGTCGCAGTTCACGGTCGTGGCCGGCGAGGACGTCGAGATCGTGCTGGTCAACGCCGACGAGATGCCGCACAACCTGCTCGTGACGGCGGAAGGCGCAATGGAGACGGTGGCGCTCGAGGCCGAGGCGATGGCGGCAACGCCCGACGGGTTCGCGAAGCAGTTCGTGCCCGACTCGCCGCTCGTGCTCGCCGCGACGAAACTCATCGCGCCCGACGAGACGGCCAGGCTGCGCATCACCGCTCCCGCGAAGCCCGGCTCATATCCCTTCGTCTGTACGTTCCCCGGACACTGGCGCACGATGAACGGCACCATGAACGTCGTGCGACCGGCGCCCGTCACGGAGTCGCGATGATGCGTCGTCTCACGCTCTCGGCCCTTCTTGCGGGGACCGTGGCGATGGCAGGAGCTGTCGTCGTCGCCACGGCGCGGCCCGAATCGGCGGCCTCGCCGTTGCCAGACACGCAGGCGCCCGCCGCGTCGTCGAACGCAGCCTCCGATGCGCCGCACGTGGTGTTCGTCACCGGCGACGACGAGTACCGGTCCGAGGTGACGATGCCCATGATCGCGGGGATCCTCGAGCGGGCGGGCATCCGGACGTCGGTGGCCTATGCGCGGCCGATCCCGCAGACCAAGGACAACATCGAGGGCCTCGACGCGCTGAAGTCGGCGGACCTCATGGTGATGTTCACGCGCTTCCGCGCGCTGCCGGAAGAGCAGCTGCAGCCGATTCTCGACTTCGCAGCGTCGGGCAAGCCGCTCGTCGGGCTGCGGACCGCCACTCACGCGTTCCTCTATCCGAAGGGCCACCCACGCGAGGAGCTCAACGACGGGTTCGGACGCGACGTCTTCGGGCAGAAGTGGATCACGCATCACGGCAGCCAGTCGCGCACCGACGTGACCATCGAGCCTGCGGCGCGTGCGCACGACATCCTGAAGGGCGTGACGCCGTTCCGCGCCAGGTCGTGGCTCTATCACGTGACGCCCCTGCACGACGTGCAGGAGGTGCTGCTGCACGGCGAGAGCGTGAACTCGAACAAGACCCCCGAGCAGCAGCAGACCTATCCGCTGACGCAGCCGGTGGCCTGGACCAGACAGCACGGTAGCGCGCGCGTGTTCTTCACCACGCTCGGACACCCGCACGACTTCGGCGAGCCGTCGATGCGCAGGCTGGTCGTCAACGCCATCCTGTGGGCGCTCGGACGGCCGGTGCCGGACGGCGGGGCAGACGTGGACGTCCCCGGCGGATTCGAGCCGCCCGACTCGTTCGACCTGTCGAAGGTGCCCTCGGGAGACTGATGCTCACGCGCGCCGCGTTCCTTCGCACGGCGTTCACGGCCGCTGCCGGAGCGGCACTCGGCGTACGGCCGGCGCCCGCCGCGGCCACGCAGGCCGGAGGACCGCGCATGATGACCCGCCGCATCCCGTCGACAGGCGTGGCGATTCCCGTGGTGGGAGTCGGCACCTGGCGGGGCTTCGACGTCGGAGACGATGCCGGCTCGCGCGCGCGGCTCACGCGCGTGCTGGAGGAGCTGTTTGCCGCCGGCGGCAGCGTGATCGACAGCTCGCCGATGTACGGGTCGTCCGAGGAGGTGACGGGCGACCTGCTGACGGCGCTCGGCCGGCACGACACGGCCTTCGTGGCGACGAAGGTGTGGACGTCGGGCCGCGAGGCCGGCATCGCGCAGATGGAGGAATCGATGCGGCTGCTGCGCGACGACCGCATCGAGCTGATGCAGATTCACAACCTGCTCGACTGGCGGACGCACCTGCCGGCGCTGCGCGAGTGGAAGGCGGCCGGGCGGCTGCAGCACGTCGGCATCACGCACTATCGCCGCAGCGCCCACGACGAGCTGGCGCGCGTCATGCGGGCCGAGCCGTTCGACGTCGTGCAGTTGAACTACTCGATCGACGACAGGCATGCCGAGGACGAGCTGCTGCCGCTCGCGCAGGAGCGCGGCATGGCGGTGCTCGTCAACCTGCCGTTCGGCGGCGGCGGGCTGCTGCGGAAGGTGCGCGATCGTCCGCTGCCCGGATGGGCAGCGGAGATCGAATGCGAGTCGTGGGCGCAGGTGCTGCTGAAGTTCGTCCTGTCGCACCCTGCCGTCACCTGTGTGATTCCCGGCACCGGCCGACCGGCGCACATGCGCGAGAACGCGCGTGCCGGCATCGGCCCGCTGCCCGACGCCGCCCTGCGCCGCCGGATGATTGACGACTTACGGGGTCAGGTCTCGATTTGAACGCTTACGGGGTCAGGTCTCGCGACGCAAACGTGGCAGAATCTGCGCCTCAGAGGGAGATTCCATGTTCCGCCTGACCTCGCCGCCCCGCGGCACGTTCCGTCCTGCCGCGCTGACCTTCGCCGTCGCCTGCGTGGCGGTCCCCGTGATCCTCGCGGCCGAGCGCGGTGCCGCGCACGCCCAGCCGTCGCCGAACGACGGCCGCGCCGCCGTCGCAGCGCTGCCCGACACGCCCTGGGTGATTGCACATCGCGGTGCGTCGGCGTACGCGCCGGAGAACACCATCCCGGCATTCGAGAAGGCGATCGAGCAGCAGGCGACCTTCGTCGAGATCGACATCCAGCGGACGAAGGACGGCGCCATCGTGTGCCTCCACGACCTGACCCTCGACCGGACGACGAACGTGGCGCAGGTGTTTCCCGACCGCGCCCGCCAGCCCGCGCAGCCGGACGGCCCGCGCTTCTGGCTCGAGGACTTCACGCTCGAGGAAGTGCGGCAGCTCGACGCGGGACGCTGGTTCGGCGACGCGTTCGCCGGCACGCGCATCCCGACGTTCGCCGAGACGGTCGCCGCGATCCGCGGACGGACGGGCCTCTACATCGAGCTCAAGGCACCCGAGCGCTACCCCGGCATCGAGCGTGAACTGCTGGAGGAACTGCGCACGCACGGCCTCGCGACGCCGGGCGCCGTGCCGGGGTCGCCCATCCTCGTCCAGTCGTTCACGGTGGAGAGCCTCGAGACGTTCGCCACGTTCGACACCGGCCTGCCCATCCATCTGCTGTTCTCCGGCCGCGACGCGGCCAAGTGGCTGTCGCCGGACGGACTTGCGCGCGTGCGGACGTTCGCGACGGGGCTCGGACCGGAGAAGGCCGTGTTCTCCACGCACTCCTCCGAACTGCGCGAGGCGCAGCGCGCGGGCCTGCTCGTCACCCCCTGGACGTTCCGCGTGACGCCCACGCTGTCGCGGACCGAGGTCACCGCCGACATGGCCCGTCACTACCACAGCTACCACGTGGACGGCTGGATTACCGACAACCCCGACCTCGCCCCGCGCGTGGGACGCGACGCCGGCAAGGCCAGCCGCTGACGCGCCGGCCCATCCGATCTATCCTCCTCGCATGCCGTACCTGCTCGACACGCGGCCGTCGCGCCGCACGTTCCTCACACGCACGGGCGCCGCGCTCGTCGGCGCGGCAGGCCTTGCCCGTACCGCGCTCGCGGACGGAGCCGGCGAGGCCGCCGTCGCACCCGGCACACTGGCCGGCGGTGCACGGAGTCAGGGCCAGTTGCTGCGTCTCGCGCTGCTCTCCGACACCCACGTGCCCGCCGACGCGACAGAGGCGTATCGCGGCTTCCGTCCGGTGGACAACCTCCGGCAGGTCACCGCGCAGGTGGCCGCCGCGGACGTGGAAGGCGCCATCGTCGCCGGCGACCTCGCACGCCTCGTCGGCAAGCCGGAGGACTACGCGGCGCTGCGCGACCTGCTGAAACCGGTAAGCGATCGGATACCCGTCGGCCTCGTGCTCGGCAACCACGACGATCGGCGCAACTTCGGCGAGGCGTTTCCGGCCGCGCCGGATGCGAGCCCGCTGGTGCCCAACAAGCACGTGCTGGTGATCGAGCGCGAAGGCCTGCGGTTCATCCTGCTCGACTCGCTGCTCGCGCCGAACGTCACGCCGGGGCAGCTGGGCAACCAGCAGCGTGCCTGGCTGCGCGGCTACCTCGAGGGCCAGCCGCCGCTGCCGACGACCATCGTCGTCCACCACACGCTCGACGACCAGGACATGGCGCTCGTGGACAGCGAGCGGCTGTTCGCGGTGCTTCGTCCGTTCCCGCAGGTGAAGGCGATCCTGTACGGGCACTCGCACCGCTATCACGTCGAGGAGCGGGATGGGCTGCAGCTCATCAACCTGCCGGCGGTGGGCTACAACTTCGCCGACAGCGAGCCGGTCGGCTGGATCGACTCGACCTGGCAGGCGGAGGGCGTGAGCCTCACGCTGCACGCCGTCGGCGGCAATCGCGCGGGCGACGGACAGCGTCGCGAGGTGCGCTGGCTGCGGTAGCGCAGGCCTCGCGCGTGGGACGGAATCGTGGCGGCGTGCCCGGCGCGGCGTCCCGCCGGTCCGTCCGTCCGTCATGTTCGCCGCCGCGTTCCACCGCGGCGTCCCCCTGCCGCGTCGTGTCCGCCTGTCGCGGGCCGCGTTGATCAGCGCCGGATGTAGCGTCGGCGTATCACGTCCGCTTCGGCGTGGAGCAGCGCGAACGTCAGCCGGCTTTCGAACACCAGCGACAGCGAGCCGAAGACGATCGAGGCGACCCCCACCACCGCCGAGGCGATCGTCGTCCGCACGACGACGGGCAGCAGCGCCGTCTCGCCGGGCGACAGGAAGCTCGCGCCGAGCAGCGCCACCATCGTGCTGAACGCGAACGCAGCGACGGCGAGGTAGAACGCCGTCAGTGCCGAGACGATCACGCGGACGCGGCGTTCCGCGCGCTCCAGATCGCCGACCTCGCGGTCGGTCACGCTGCCGGGGCTCGCGTGGTGGTCGAGGCGCTCGGCGACGATGCGCACGCGGTCGACGGCGCGCGCGAGCCTGTTGCTCGTGCCGAGCAGGAGCACGCTGGCGGCGTTGGTCAGGAGGGCGGGCGCCGCGATGAACGTCAGGGCGGCGAACGGGCTGTCGGTCAGAGGTTGCACGATGTGAGCGTCCATGGGGTAGCCGGCTGGTCGCGTCGACTCGGGGGACGACTGCGCAAGTATTGCACTGTCGTCGTGGCGAGACCTGACCCCATCCGGCGCCGAATCGGAGACCTGACCCCAATCCGGGGCGAATCGGAGACCTGACCCC
>JBIQIB010000025.1:18748-30264 GCA_044508265.1 Acidobacteriota bacterium | reverse complement strand
CGAATCGGAGACCTGACCCCAATCCGGGGCGAATCGGAGACCTGACCCCGACCCGCATAGAATCCCTCAAGGACTGCATGGAAACGCCGACACTCCCCTGGGATGACCCGCCGATGGCGGCGCCAGCCCCGGGCGTCCGGTTCGTCGTCAGCGTCTCGGCGGCCGATCGTCTCGCGACGGCGTCGGACGTGCTGAGCGGATCCGCCGTCCACGACTGGCTGGTGCTCGCGCCGACGCGCGCCCAGGCCGACGAGGTCGTCCGACGCGCGTGCGATGGGTTCGCCGCCGCCGTCGGGCGCCATCGACTCGGGTTGACGACGCTGGCCACGCGGCTGGCGCTGCTTCCGCTCGCCGGCATGGACGCGACGCCGCTGAGCGGCCTCGGCTTCGAGGCCGTCGTCGCACGCGCGCTCGAGAGCATGCCCGCCCGCGACGAAGATTCGCTGCTCGCGGACGCGCGTCGCCATCCGGGCTTCCTCGCCGCCATGGCGTCGACCCTGGCCGAGATCCGCCTGGCGGACCTCACGCCTGCCGCTCTGCGTGCGGCCGGCGGACGCGCCGCGCAGCTCGCCCCGTATGCCGACGCGCTGGAGCAGACGCTGACGGCGCTCGGACAGGCCGACCACGCGCACGTCCTGCACCTGGCCATCGCCGCGCTCGAGGGCGGCGCACGCCTCCTGCCGACACTCGACGACGTGTCCGTCCTGATTGTCGATCCGCCGTGCGCGACGTACCTCGAGCGGACGTTCGTCGCGGCTGTCGTCCGTCGCGCCGCACGGGCGCTCGTCGTGGGGCCGGTCGGCGACATGGGCGTCCAGGCG
This sequence comes from Acidobacteriota bacterium, assembly GCA_044508265.1. Classification (GTDB taxonomy): domain Bacteria; phylum Acidobacteriota; class Vicinamibacteria; order Vicinamibacterales; family Vicinamibacteraceae; genus JAEZDP01. Next base: position 29,443 of record JBIQIB010000025.1, on the reverse strand, counting down.
CTGGCGACCGACCTCGGTGTCCGCGTGGAGGAACTGCCGGCGTACGGGGCGGCGGCACAGCGAACGCAGGTTCGACGCGCGCAGGCACGGCTGTTCGAGCCTGCGGCGGAGGACGAGGCGGCGGCTCGGGCCGACGGCTCGGTCGTCCTGCTGTCGGCGCCTGGTGAGGGCCGCGAGTGCGTCGAGATCGCGAGGTGCCTGGCGGACGCCGCCGCCGGGGGCATGCCGTTCGACGAGATGGCGGTCGTCGTGCGGGCGCCGCAGCTCTATGCGAGCCACCTCGAAACCGCCCTCCGCCGCGCGGAGGTGCCGGCATGGTTCGCGCGCGGGACGCGTCGGCCGGACCCGGCGGGTCGTGCGCTGCTGGCGCTCGTCGCCTGTGCGCTCGAGCAGCTGTCTGCGCGCCGCTTTGCGGAGTACCTGTCCCTCGGACAGGTGCCTGTGGACGTCGCGTCTCAGGAGGACGTCGCAGATTCTGCCTCGCGCGAGACCCGAGACCTGACCCCGTCAAAGCCCCGTTCCGGAGACCTGACCCCACTTTCGCCCTGGCGGTGGGAGGGGATCGTCAACGACGCGGCGGTCATCGCGGGGCGTGACAGGTGGCACCGCCGGCTGGCGGGCTACCGCGAGGACCTCCGGCTGCGTGCCGACGCCCTGACGCTCGACGAGCCGGAGTCGCCGCGGCTGGACGGGCTCCGCCGCCAGATGGCCCTCGTGGACGAGCTGTCGGCCTTCGCCCTGCCCATCGTCGACACGCTCGCGACGTGGACCGACGGGCCCGCGTCGTGGGGCATGTGGCTCGAGCGCCTCCGCTCGCTTGCCGCCATGGCGCTGACCCGCACCGACGGCATCGCCGCGATGCTCGACGAACTGCAGCCCATGGCCGCCGTCGACGGCGTGGGCTTGCGCGAGGTGTTCGACGTCCTGCGCGACAGGCTCACCCACGCGGCGGTGCCGGCGCCGGATCTCCGCTACGGCTGCGTGTTCGTCGGCACGCCCGAGGACGTCAGGGGACGCAGCTTTTCCCTGGTCTGCGTCGTCGGCCTCTCGGAGCGTGTCTTCCCGCAGCGCAGCCGGCAGGATCCGCTGCTGCTCGATGCCGACAGGCGCCGCCTGTCTCCGCGCCTGCCGCTCGACGCGGACCGCGTCGCGCAGGAACGGCTGCGCCTCCGGCTCGCCGTGGGCGCGGCCTCGTCGCGCCTCGTGACGTCGTTTGCGTCGTTCGACGCCGCGCAGTCACGCCCGCGCGTCCCTTCGTTCTACGCGCTCGACATCCAGCGCGCCTGTGGCGGCCGGCTGATCGGCTACGAGGACGTTCTCCGCGAGGCACAGCGGGCCTCCGGGGCTCGTCTCGCCTGGCCGGCACATGCCGACGCCGCACGCGCCATCGACCGTACCGAACACGACCTCTCCGTGCTGCAGCGCCACCTCCGCGGGGATCTGGACGACGTGCGCGGCCGGGCGCGATACCTCTTCGAGGGACATCCCGCGCTGCGCCGTTCGCTGCTGATGCAGCACGAGCGCACGCGCCGTCGCTGGACGGGCAGCGACGGCCTCGTCGCCGAGCGGCACTCCACGCCGCGGCTGCGCCTCGCGCTGGCGCCTCACCGCCTGCACGCCCGCGCGTACTCGGTGTCGGCGCTGCAACGCTATGCCGTCTGCCCGTACCAGTTCTACCTGTCCACGATCGTGCGCCTGGCGCCGCGCGAGGAGGCCACCGCCGTCACCTCGCTCGACCCGCTGACCCGAGGGTCGATCGTCCACGAGATCCTGGCCGCGTCGATGCGGCGCTTCGAGGCGCGCGGCTGGCTGCCCATGACGGCCGGGCAGGTCGCCGACGCCATGCGCGAAGCCGACGGCATCGTCCAGGCGGTGACGGCCAGTCATCGCGATCGGCTGATGCCGCCGGTGGAACGGATCTGGCTCGACGAGGTCCAGGCGATCCGCCGTGACGTCCGCGAGTGGGTCCGGCGCCTCCCCGACGACCATCGCGACTGGACGCCGCGCTTCGTCGAGTTCGGGTTCGGCTTCGGCAGGGGCGACGGCCGCGACAAGGAGAGTCTCGCGGCCGACGTGACGCTCGAGGGCGGATGGCGCCTCCACGGGATCATTGACCTCATCGAACGCGGTCCCGACGACACCTGGCGCATCACCGACTACAAGACGGGACGCAACCGCCTGCCCCCCGAGGTCCTCGTGAACCACGGCGAGACGCTGCAGCCCGTGCTCTACGCGATGGCACTCGAGCGCGCGCTGGGCGGGCGGGTGACCGAAGCGCGCCTGTGGTTCTGCACGGCGGACGGCGGCTTCTCGGAGCGGATGGTGCCTGTCGAGGCCACGCACGACAAGAGCGCGCGCGCCCTGGCCGCGACCGTACTCACGGCCGTGGATCGTGCCGTCGAAACGGGCTTCCTGCCCGCGGCGCCACGCAAGGACGCCTGCAAATGGTGCGACTTCGCGCCGGTCTGCGGCCCGGGCGCGCAGACACGGACCAGCCGCAAGCCGCGAGCGGAGCTCGGCGACCTGCTGCTCGTCAGGGGGCTGAAATGACCCTGGCGTGGCCGCCTGTTCGTCCGCTGCCCGATCAGGAGGATCGCGAACGCATCCGCACGTCGCTCGATGAAACGCTCATCGTCGAGGCGGCCGCCGGCACCGGCAAGACGACCGCGCTCATCGGCCGCATCGTCGCGACGCTGGCCGCCGGACGCGCGCGCATCGACGAGGTGGCGGCCGTCACGTTCACGGAGAAGGCCGCAGGGGAGCTCAAGCTGCGCCTGCGCGAGGATCTCGAGCGCGCGTATCGGACGGCCCTGCACGAAGCGCCCGAACAGGCCGCGCGGCTCGCCGACGCGCTGGCTCACCTCGAAGAGGCGCACATCAGCACCATTCACGGCTTCTGCGCTGACCTGCTGCGGGAGCGGCCGCTCGAGGCCGGCGTCGATCCCCGGTTCGAGGTGCTGATGGAACCGGCGGCCATGCTGCTGCGCGATCAGGCGTTCGACACGTGGCTGCGGAAGGCACTCGAGGCTCCTGGTGAGGGCCTGCGGCGCGTCCTCAGGCGCAGGAGCCGCGTAACGGACGACGGCGGCGTGATCGACCAGTTGCGCCGAGCCGCCGACACGCTGGCCGAATGGCGGGATTTCCCCGCGCCCTGGCGTCGCGAGCCGTTCGACAGGGCGGCGGGCATCACCGCCTGCCTCGAGGCGATCCGGACGTTCGCGGAGCTCAGCGCCGCGCCGGCGTCACCCAGAGACAACCTGTACGTCGACACCGAAGCGATCCGCCGCTTCGCGCGCCATCACCTCGCCGACCCGTCGGTGCTGACGCCCCCGTCGGGCACCACGCCGACCATCCCCGCGTTCGAGCGCGACGATGACGCCCTCGAAGCCGCGTTGCTCGAGCTGGCGCGCGAGCGGTCGATACGGCAGCCGCGGACGGGCAGCAGCCGCATGTACGGCGCCGGCGTCGATCGTGCCGCCGTCAGGGACGCGCACGGGGTCTTCTGCGACGCGCTGACGGCGTTTGCGGAAGCCGCCGAAGCAGACATCGCGGCCTGCCTGCAGCAGGAGCTGCAGCCGTGTCTCGCCGGATACGAGCAGCTCAAGCAGGAGCGGGGCGCACTGGACTTCGTGGACCTGCTGCTGCGCACGCGCGACCTGCTCGTCCGCGACAGGTCGGTGCGCGCCGACTTCCAGCGGCGCTTCGCACGGATCTTCGTGGACGAGTTCCAGGATACCGACCCCATCCAGGCCGAGATCCTCCTGCTGCTCGCTGCCGACGATCCGGACGTCACAGTGTGGCGCGAGGCAAGGCTCGTCCCCGGCAAGCTCTTCATCGTCGGCGACCCGAAACAGGCGATCTACAGGTTCCGCCGGGCAGACGTCGGCACGTACTGGGCGGTGCGCGAGCAAGTCCTCTCGCAGCCCCGGGCACGCGCGTGCCACCTGCGGACGTGCTTCCGGCTCGTGCCGTCGCTGCAGCACGCGGTCAACGCGGCCTTCGCGCCCGTGATGCAGGGGCAGACCGCCGAAGAGCAGGCCTCGTACGTCGCGCTGGAGCCGGTGCGCGAGGATCCGGTGGAGCAGCCCACTCTCGTCGCGCTGCCCGTGCCGCGTCCGTACGGCAAGCGGTACGTCAGCTCGCAGGCCATCGAGGAGAGCCAGCCCGATGCCGTCGGCGCGTTCGTCGCGTGGCTCGTCCAGGAGAGCGGCTGGACGGTCGCCGAACCGGGGCCCGACGGCACCGAACGACGTGTGCCGGTGCAGGCGCGCCACGTCGCGCTCCTGTTCCGCCGCTTCGTCTCCTGGGGCGAGGACGTCACGCGTCCCTATCTCGACGCGCTCGAGGCCCGTGGCGTGCCGCACCTGCTCGTGGGCGGACGGACCTTCCGTCAACGGGAAGAGGTCGAGGCCCTGCGCGTCACGCTGGCGGCCATCGAGCGTCCGGACGACGAGCTGTCGGTCTACGCGGCGCTGCGCAGCCTGCTGTTCGCGATCCCCGACCACGTGCTCCTCGCCTACAGGGCGGTGGCGCCTGGCCGCCGGCTCGATCCGTGGCGGCCGCTCGATCTCGCCACGCCCGAGGCAGAGGCGGCCGAGCAGGCAGTTCAGACGGGCGACGGCGTCGTCGGCGGCAGCTTCGAAGACGTCGTCGAGGCGCTGGGGCTCATCCGCCGCCTGCACCGGCGCCGCAACCGCGTGCCGGCCGACGAGACGGTGCACGCCGTGCTCAGCGCCACGCGGGCGCACGCGGCGCTCGCGCTGCGACCGGGCGGCGACCAGGCGCTGGCCAATGCGCTGCACATCATGGAGCTCGCGCGCCAGTACGAGGCGGCGGGCGGCCTGTCGTTCCGCGGCTTCGTGGAGCAGCTCGACGACGAGCGCCTGACCGACGCGTCGGAAGCGCCGCTGCTCGAGGAGGGCAGCGACGGCGTACGGCTGATGACCGTGCACAAGGCCAAGGGCCTCGAGTTCCCTGTCGTCGTGCTGGTGGACATCACGTGCGGCCTGACGGGACGGACGGCCAGCCGGTATCTCGATCCGTCGCGCGGCCTCTGCGCGCAGCGCCTGGCCGGCTGCACGCCGCACGAGCTGCTCGAGCAGGTGCCGCTCGAGATGGCCCGCGAGCGCGCCGAGGCGCACCGGCTTGCGTATGTCGCCGCGACACGCGCCCGCGACCTGCTCGTGGTGCCGGCAGTGGGCGACGATCCCTACCCGGGCGAGAAGCACGGCGAGCGGTGGGTGGACGTCCTCAATCCAATCCTGTATCCGCCGCTCGACGCGCGCCGGCACCCGCGTCCCGCGCCCGCGAGTCCGGCCTTCTCGGGAGACACGGTGCTCGAGCGTCCCGACTTCGAGCTGCCGGGGCCGACCACCGTCCGGCCGGGCGCCTTCACGATGGGCGAGGGCGACGCGAGCTACGACGTCGTCTGGTGGGACCCGCAACAGCTGCACCTCGACGCGACGCTCGTGTTCGGCAAGCGGCAGCTCGCGATGGTCGAGCGGCTGCCCACGGATGAACGCGTGCGCGAGGGCCTCGAGGACGAGGCCTCCTGGCGCGACGCCCGACGCGAGGCTCGTGCGACCGGCATGCGGCCCCGGTACGACGTCGTGCGCGTGACGACGGCGGCCGCCGCGAGGACCGCCGCTGAAGTCGCTGCGGGCGACGGCGTCGCCTCCGTGCCGGGCGAGGCGCCGGCCGGCGCCTCGATCGACGTGGTGTCGATCGCCTCGCGGGGGCCTCGTCCGCGCGGACGCGCGTTCGGTGCGCTCGTGCACGAGGTGCTCTCGGTCGTGCCGCTCGACGCCGGCCGCGACGCCGTACGCGCGCTCGCCCAGCTGCAGGCCCGTCTCGCGCCGCCCGCCGAAGATGCCGTCATCGCACCCGATGACGACGACGCGATCGGAGCCGTGACCGACGCCGTCGTCGCCGCGCTGGCACACCCGCTGCTCTCCCGCGCCAGGGAGGCGGCGGGCCGCGGGGCCTGCCGGCGCGAATGGCCCCTCATGCTGCGACTCGACGACGGGCGTCTCGTCGAGGGCACGCTCGACCTGGCGTTCGAGGAGCCGGCAGGCTGGACGGTCGTGGACTTCAAGACCGACGAGCCCGGCGAGGCGAGCCTCGACGTCTACCGCCGGCAGGTGGCGCTGTACTGCCGCGCGCTGCGTGCCGGTTCGGATCGGCCCGTGAGTGGTGTCATCCTGCAGGTGTGAACGCGCACCGGGCGCAGAGCGGAGAACGCGAGATGGAGCAGCCGACCAGCGAACCCCTTCAAATCAGGATGCCCGTGTCGGTGCGCGGGCTCGCCCTGACGTTCATCTCGCTGGTGACGGCGATCTGGGTGCTGTACGTCGGACGCAGTCTGTTCGTGCCGATTCTCATCGGCCTGGGCGTGAGCAGCGTTCTCAGTCCCTGGGTGGACTGGCTCGAACGTCACCGTATCCCGCGCGCCCTCGGCGCGGCACTGCTGGTGCTGCTGGTCGTCGGTCTTCTCGGGATGATCGGGTACCGCATCGCCGGACAGGCCGCCGTGGTGGCCGAGGAACTGCCTCGCGCCGCACGCGAGATCCGCGAGTTGCTCGTCCAGACGACGTCCCAGCGCGACGGGACGATGGCGCAGCTGCAGGAAGCGGCCGACGAGCTGACCGAACCGCAGGAACCCGCCCGGCGAGGCGTGACGCCCGTACGCATCGTCGATCCGCCGATGCGCATCGGGCAGTACCTCGTATCGGGATCGCTGGGATTTGCCGGTGCCGTCGGTCAGGCACTGCTCGTCGTGTTCCTCGTGTACTTCGTGCTGGCCGCGGGCGACCTGTACAAGCGCAAGCTGGTGAAGCTGACGGGGCCGTCGCTCTCCGACAAGAAGATCACGGTGCAGATCATCGACGAGATCGGGATGACCATCTCGCGCTACCTGCGGACGCTCGCGCTCGTGTGCTCGCTCGTCGGCGTCGCCACCTGGCTGGCGTTCCTCGCGCTCGGTGTGCCGAATGCCGCCCTGTGGGGCGTGATGGCTGGCGCGGCAAACACCATTCCGTACTTCGGTCCGACGATGGTCGCGGGCTCGGCGGCGATTGCCGCCTACCTGCATTTCGACACCGTGACGATGGGGGTGATGGTGGGGGGAACGTCGCTGCTCATCACCGCCATCGAGGGCTTCCTCATCACGCCGACACTCATGAGCCGGACGGCGAGCATGAACCCCGTGGCGATGTTCATCGGAATCCTCTGCTGGGGCTGGCTGTGGGGCTTCTGGGGGATGCTGCTGGCCGTGCCCCTGCTGATGGTGCTGAAGGTGATCGCCGACCGCGTCGAAGACCTCGCCGCTGCCGGCGAGCTGCTCGGCGAATAGGCCGGCGGCTCGTCGGCCGCTCGTCCGTCGCGGTTCGCGGGCGTCAGTCCGCGTGCGGCTCGGGACGGCCGATCAGGCCGGCGACCACCGCCAGCAGGCTCTGTCCATCGAACGGCTTCTGCAGGACGGCATCGGCACCGAACGCGCGCGCCACCTGCAGGAACTTGCCGTCGAAGGCGCCCGACATCGCGACGATGCGGACGTGCGGCCGGAACCGGCGCAGTTCGCGTATCGTCTCGAGACCTTCCTGCTCGGGCATCACGAGGTCGGTGAGGAGCAGGTCGACGCGATGCCTGCCGCACAGCTCGAGCGCCTGCCGGCCGTTACCGGCCTCGAGCACCTCGTAGCCGGCGCGGGTCAGCGTGCGCGAGAGCAGGTGTCGCAGTGGCGCTTCGTCGTCGGCCACGACGATGCACGGCTGGAGCACCGGACGCGCGAGTGCGTCGCGCACCTCCTGCAGCAGCGTGGCCGGCGTGAACGGCTTGGGCAGGAACTGGATGCCGGGCTCGAGCACGCCGCGCATCAGGACGGCGTTCTCGGCGTGTCCGCTCATGTACAGCACGCGCATGGGGCCGAGCTGCTGCCGGAGGCCATCGGCGACTGCCCGGCCCCCCATCCCCGGCATCACGACGTCGGTCAGCAGCAGGTCGATTCTGCCAGCATGGCGCGCCGCGAGGTCGATGGCGGTGGTGCCGTCGCTGGCGACCAGCACGTCGTAGCCGGCCTCGGTCAACACGGCTTCCACCAACCGCCGGACGCCTTCATCGTCTTCGACCAGCAGCACGGTGCCTGAGCCTCGAAGCTGCGCGGTGTCGGCGGGCCGGCTCACAGGGGCCTGTTCGCCCGAGCTTTGTGCCGCCGGCAGGTACACGCGGAACGTGCAGCCGACCCCCGGCTCGCTGAACGCCGCCAGGTGGCCGCCGCTCTGCTTGACGATGCCGAACGCGGTCGAGAGCGCGAGGCCGTGGCTCCTGCCGCGCGCCCTGGGCGTGAAGAACGGCTCGAAGGCCCGTGCCAGCGCCGCATCGTCCATGCTGCCGCCCTGGTCGGCGACGCTGATGACGAGGCACGGGCCGGGCGGCAGATCGGCATCGGGCAGGGGCGGTGCAGCCTCGTGCGCGGCCGCCTCGATCGTGATGGCGCCGCCGTCGGGCATCGCATCGACCGCGTTCACCACGAGGTTGAGCAGAACGAGCTCGAGCTGGGTCGGGTCGATGAGGATGGGCGGGAGATCCCGGGGCAGGTCCATGCGCATCGAGACGTGCTCGGGCAGCATGTGCGCCAGCCGCGGCTCCATCTCCGCGAGGACGGCAGCGGGTGCGAGTTGGCGCGGGCGCAGCACCTGCCGGCGGCTGAAGGCGAGCAGCTGCTGTGTCAGGGTCACCGCGCGGCCGCCCGCGAGCCGCACCTGCTCGAGATCGGCGCGGTTCGGACTGTCGTCGGGCAGGCGCGCCGCGATCACGTCGGCGTAGCCGTTGATCACCGTCAGCAGGTTGTTGAAGTCGTGCGCGACGCCGGCGGCGAGCGTGCCGAGCGCTTCCATCTTCTGCGACTGCCGCAGCCGCTCCTCGAGCTGGCGCTCCGCAGTGACGTCGGTAACGAGCACGAGCTGCGCGGGCAGGCCGTCGTGCATCGTGCCATGCGCCTGGACCCGGACGTGCATCACGGTGCCGTCCTTCCGCCGATGCCGCCAGTCGCGGGCGGGGCCCAGCTGATCGGGCGACGCAGCGGCCCTGGCGACGGCCTCGCGAACTTCCGCGACATCCGCCTGGGGACGGATGTCGTAAATCGTCATGCCCAGGAACTCGTCGCGCGTGTAGCCGTACTTCTCGACGGCCGCCGCGTTGACGTCGAGGAAGCGGCCCGTCCGCGACTCGTACACCCACATCACCTGCGGGTTCTGCTGGAAGAGCAGGTGATAGCGCGCGTCCTCGTTCGTCGGGGCGCGACCGGGGTCCTCTGGTGCCGATGCGTCAGGCATGGTGCGGGAAGTCGGGCGCGTCGGGCGCCGGACCGTTCATGGCTTGCGGCCGAGTTCCTCGTCGATGATGCCGGCGAAGGCTTCGAGCGGCTGGGCGCCGGTGAGCTCCCGGCCGTTGACGAAGAATCCTGGCGTTCCTGTGAGGCCCAGCGCCTCGCCCTGGGCCGCGTCGCGGTCTACCGCGGCGGCGGCCTCCCGGCTCGTCAGGCACGTGCCGAAGGCCGACAGGTCGAGCCCGACCTTCGTCGCGATCGCATTCATGGCGTCGTCACTCGCGTCGCTGCTGCCGCTTGCGTAGACGGCGTCGTGGAACTCCCAGAAGCGGCCCTGCTCTGCCGCGCACCACGACGCGCGCGAGGCCTGGCGCGCCTGCGGGTGCAGTGCGTCGAGCGGCAGGTGCTTGTACACGAGTCGCACCTGTCCTTCATAGCGGTCGAGCAGCTGCAGCAGCGTCGGCTGCACGGCCCGGCAGTACGGGCAGTGGAAGTCCGAGAACTCCACGATCGTCACCGGGGCATTCACGTCGCCGCGCACGGGCGCACCCTCGATGTCGATCTCGGCACGGAACGCTTCAGGCGGCGTCAGCGACACCGAGACTTCTGCGCCGGCACGCAAGCCGTCGACAAACGCCTGGCGCCGTTCCTCGAGCTTGCGCTCGGCGAGAAAGTCCCTGATCTGCGAGCGGAGCGCGTCGGCGTCGCCGCGGATGCGCGCGCGGTTGGCCTCGATGAACTGCGAAAGCTCCTCATCCGTGACCGGCGGTACCTTGGCCGTGATCTCTTCGGCTTCGAGTGTTTCCGGCGTCACCCCGCGCCGCTCCGCTTCGGCGGCGATGAGGCGTGCGGCAATCAGCGAGTCGAGGTGGCGGCGCTTGACGTCATACGCCTCGGCCTCGAGTCTGGCGAGCGTGCTGCCGATGCCGGCGCGCAGCTCGCGTTCGGTGATGGGCGTGCCGTTCACCGTGGCGACCACGGTCTCGGAGCCTGCCGACTCCTGGGCGGCGCTTGGCGCCGAGTCGGCGCACCCGGCCAGTATCAGACCGGCTGCCATGAGCATCCACTTGCGCACAGACGTTGCTCCACGCCGCGAGGGCGCGCGTACCACGCGACGGCACCACGCCGTCACGGAACCAGTGACGCGACGCGTTCGACCCGATAACCGTGAGCCTGGAGGAGCTCCGGCAGACTGCCGGGTCCCACGAGGTGCAGGGCCCCGACGGCGACGAAGAACTCGTCGCCGGGGTGGGCGGCGCGCAGCCGCTCGAACCTCCCGATCATGCGATCGTTGCGCTCGCGCAGCAAGACCCGGTCGAACTTGCGCGCCAGCCCGGCATCGACGGGCCCCTGGTCGCGCATGACCTGCG
>JBIQIB010000025.1:11491-18648 GCA_044508265.1 Acidobacteriota bacterium | reverse complement strand
GCCGGTGCCTCGTCGTCCAGCGCCGACTGGACGACGGCCACCAGCCGTGCGAAGCGCTCCTCGCCGACGATGGCCTCGAGCCGCGCGTCCGCCGGCAGCAGCACCTGCTGCGTCACGCTCAGCTGCGACTCCAGATCCAGCGGGATCTCGGTGACGACGTGCGTCGCGGCGTCGAAGGCCCGCCGTACGTCCGCGGGCAGCGCGTGCACGCGGCTGTCGGGCACGTGGATGGTGCCGAAGAGCCACACGGCCGGCGAGCCCGGGCGCTCGGCGCGCCAGAGGAAGGGCTGGCTGGCGTCACGAGGCATGCCGTACAGCCAGGCGTTGACGCCGACGAGCAGGGCGGCGCCCACGACGACGGCACGAGCGAGCGTTCGTGTGCGCGCGGAGGCCGGACGGGTGACGCGGGGCAGGCGCATGTTCGGCTCATCCTGCCATGGTTTGCGGGCCGACGGCGCCCAGCGCGGAGGCGGCGCCCTGACCGGCCACCGTCCCGCTGGCCCACGCCCACTGGAAGTTGAACCCGCCCAGCCGGCCGTCCACGTCGCACAGCTCGCCACAGATGTGGAGGCCTGGACATGCGCGGGCCTCGAGCGTGTCGAGGCGCAGCTCCGACAGCGGGACGCCCCCGGCGGTCACCTCGGCGACGGCGAACCCGCGCGTGCCGTGCACGGGCAGCACGGCCTCGTGCACCTCCCGGACCAGGCTGCGGCGGGCGTCGCGCGTGAGCGTCGCCCCGGTCACCGCCGGCGTCACGCCTGTCGCCGCGAGCAGCGCCTCGGCCAGACGCTCGGGCAACGGGGGCGACAGGGCGTGCCGGCAATGGCGGGCGCCGAGCGCCAGGAGCCGCCTGTCGGTCTCGGTGGCGGGACGGAAGGGGCACCAGTCCACCGCGAGCGTGGCGGACGGATCGTCCTCGCGCGCGTCGAGCCAGTGGCGGCTGATGTCGAGGACGGCCGGCCCCGAGATGCCTTGATGGGTGCAGAGCAGCGAGCCCGTGGCCTGCGCCACATGGCGACCCGTGCCCGAGCGCACGGTCAGGCGCACCGTCGTGCTCACGCCGCTCAGCGTGCGCACCCAGTGGCCGTCCGGCAGCGTCAGCGGGACGAGGGCCGGCAGCCGGCGCGGCGTCAACGCGACGCCGAGGCTGGCGGCCAGCGCGTACCCCCGGCCGTCCGACCCGGTCTTCGGCACGCTCAACCCGCCTGTGGCGAGAATCACCCGTGACGCCTGGACAGGCCCCCGGGACGTCGTCAGCGCGAACGTCCCGTTTTGCCGCGCGACCGCCTCGACGCGGCATGGATGCACCAGGTCGACACCGGCGCGCCGCGCGGCCTGCAGCAGCGCCTCGACGATCGTGGCGGCGCGGTTCGAGACGGGGAACAGCTTGCCCGTCGGCTCCTCGTGCAGCAGCACGTCCTCGCCGGCGAAGAAGCGGCGCGTGTCGTCCACCGTGAAGCGGCGGAGGATGCGTGCGATGGCGGCGCGCGTGGAGCCGTGGAAGTCGTCGGCCGACACGGCGCGATGCGTGACGTTGCAGCGGCCGCCACCGGAGATCAGGATCTTCGCGCCCGGCCGCGCGGCGCCGTCGACTGCCATCACCCGGAGACCGGGCCGCAGGCGTGCGGCCTGGATGGCCGCCATCAGCCCCGCCGCGCCTGCGCCGACGACCACGAGATCGGGGGAGGTCACGAAAAGGAAGCTTACCGCGGTCCGCTTCCCGCCTGTCGCGGACCCGCCTTCTGCACCTTTTGCATCCTTAACAAAGATTTAGCTGGTGCTTAACCACTTCACCCCGCCCCTTCGCGTCCAATGGGAACAGCACGATGAGCCGGTGTCGGTCTTCATCAGCGCAAGGGACGCGAACATGAAACTTCAGTCGTTGGCAATCGGATTGGGACTGGCACTCGTCGCGGGTGCCGCGGGGACGCCGCTCACTGCCCAGGAGGACGCGCAGGGCAAGGCGCAGGCGGTGCTTGCCGATGTCCTGCAGGCGATGGGCGGGGACAAGGCGGCCGGCCTCAAGAGCCTGAGCGCCGAAGGGGAGTCGCGCCGGACGTTCGGCGAGCGCGAGGTCACCGCCGGCGTCGAGCTGTACGCCGTCCTGCCCGACAGGTTCCAGGTGGTCACGGCGATGCAGCGCCCCGACGGCATGCCGGGTGTGCGCATGGCGATGACCATCAACGGCGACGACGCCTTCCGCGACGTGACGGGTGGAGGCGGCGGGATGTTCATGCGCTTTGGTCCTGGCGGACCTGGCGGTCCTGGCGGTCCCGGTGGGCCGGGGGGACCGGGCGGCCCTGATGGCGCGCGAGGCCCCGGCGGCCGCGGTCCGCGCATCGACCCGGCCGTCCAGGTGCGTGCGGAGCTGCACCGCCTGTTGCTCGGCGTGCTGCCCGGCAACCCCGCGCTGTCCACCCTGTCGTACGCGTGGGTGGCACGTGCCGAAGCGCCCAACGGCGCGGCCGACGTCATCGACGTCACCGGCCCCGACAACTTCAAGGCGCGCCTGTTCATCGACGAGGCGTCGCGCCTGCCGCTGATGCTCACGTTCTCGCAGCGGCAGATGATGCAGCGGCCGCAGCCTCCTGCCGATCTGAAGACGCAGGAGGAGCGCCGCGCTTGGTTCGAGGCCCAGCGTGAACGGATGGCTGCCGCCGGCCCGCCGCCCCTCGTCGAGGCACAGCTCTACTTCGCCGACTACCGGCCGGTGAACGGCGTGATGCTGCCGCATCGCATCACCCGCCAGGTCGACGGCGCGGTCCAGGAGCAGATCACCATCGAGAAGTACAAGGTCAACCCGTCGCTCAAGGCGACGCAGTTCCAGAAGAAGTCGAGCGAATAGCCATGAACCTTTCCGAATTCCGCCGCGTCCTCCTCGCCGGCGTGCTGGCCGTCCTGGCCGCCGCCTGGCCTGCCGCGGCGCAGCAGCGTCCCGGCTCCCTCGAGGTGTCGGTGTACGACACGACGGGGGCGGCCATCGTCGCCACCAACGTCGTGCTGACCCTGCCCGACACCACGACCATCGCGCTGCTCGCCGACGAGCGCGGCACGGTGACCTTCAGCGACCTGGTGCCCGGCCGCTACGTCGTCATGGCGGAGTTCCCCGGCTTCGAGCCCGCGACCGTCGAACTGCAGGTGCGCGCCGGCCGGCAGACCCGGCAGGACATCACCCTCGAGATCGCCGGGTTCGTCGAGCAGGTGGACGTCGCGCAGGACACCGGCGATCGACAGCTGCTGGAGAACTTCTCCCAGGAGATGACGGCCGAAGACATCGCCTCGCTCCCCGACGATCCGGAGGAGCTGGCGCAGGTGCTCGAGGAGATGGCGGGCCCCGGCGCCGTCATCCGCGTGAACGGCTTCGAGGGCGGGCAGCTGCCGCCGAAGTCGCAGATCCGGCAGATCCGCTTCAGGTTCGATCCCTTCGCCGCCGAGTACCACGAGTCGGGACGGGCGCGCGTCGAGATCATCACCAAGCCGGGCGACGGCCCGATCCGCAACGACTTCAGCCTCGCGTTTCGCAACAACGAGTGGGACTCGCGCAACGCGCTCGCGCCCGCTCGCGGTGAAGGGCAGACGAAGCGCTGGGGCTGGTCGGTGGACGGCCCGATCGTCAAGGGCAAGACCGGCTTCTCGCTGAGCCTGCGCGGCGTGGACCAGTTCGACGTCCAGACCATCCGCGCCAACGCGCCGGGCGGCCTCGTCAGCGACCTCGTCACGCAGCCGACGACCCGGCTCGACATCGACTTCAACATCGAGCACGTGCTGAGCGAGACGCAGACGCTGCGCATGTCGTACGACCGCAACACCGCCACGCGCTCGAACCTCGGTGTCGGCGAGACCGACCTGCCCGAGCGGGCCTACAGCAGTGAGCGCGTCGGCCATCGCGTGCGCGTGTCGAACTTCGGCACCTACGCGAAGAAGTACCTGAACGAGACCCGCTTCGAAGTGTCGTGGGACGAGAACGAGCAGTATTCGCTGAGCAACGCGCAGACCATCCGCATCCAGGATTCCGCGACGCTCGGCGGCGCGCAGGTGCAGGGCGGCACGCGGTCGTGGGACATCGAGCTGGCCAACAACCTCGACATCCCGCTCGGCAAGAAGCACAACATCCGCACCGGGTTCGAGTTCGAGACGGGCAACTACCGCAGTGATTCGCTGCGCAACACGGCCGGCACGTTCTCGTTCCCGAGCCTCGACGCGTACTACGCCGGGCTGCCCAACAACTACACGCAGCGCATCGTCAACGACCCGGTCGTCGAGTACCGCAACACCGAGCTGGGCCTGTACGTGCAGGACGACATCAAGGCGCGCAAGAACCTGCTCCTCAGCTTCGGCGTGCGCCAGGAGAGCCAGTCGCTCATCGGGCACGGCCTGAACCTGGCCCCGCGCGCGGGGTTCTCGTGGACGCCGTTCTCGAGCAACAAGACGACAGTGCGGGGCGGCGCGGGCCTGTTCTACGACTGGTACGAGACGAGCGTCTACGAGCAGACGCTGCTCGTGGACGGGGAGCGGCAGTCCGACCTGATCATCCGCAATCCCGGCTTCCCCAACCCGTACGTCGGCGGCAGCGTCGTGGCCATCCCGGCGAACATCGTCCGTGCCGGTGACCTCGACATGCCGACCGTGCGCCGGTACTCGATCGGCGTGGAGCAGACGCTCACCAGCTGGCTGCGGCTGCGCGCGAACTACTTCAACCAGTACGGCTGGAACCAGCTGCGTGCGCGCAACGCGAACGCGCCGATCGACGGCGTGCGGCCGGATCCGGCGTACGGCAACATCACCGAGATCCTGTCGGACGGCACGGCCGAGAGCCAGGGCATCGACCTCAACCTGAACTTCAACTACCGTCCCCGCCGGATGTTCGGAATGGTCGGCTACACGCTCGGCGAGCGCCAGAACTACGCGAACTCTGCGACCACGCTGCCTGCCAACAGCCAGGACATCGACGCGGAGTGGGGGCCTGCCGCCGACGACATCCGCCACCGGATCTTCAGCTTCTTCACGACCGACCTGGCCTGGGGGCTGCGCGCCGGGCTGAACGTCCGCGCGATGTCGGGCCGTCCCTACACGGTCACGACCGGCTTCGACGACAACGGCGACGGCGTCCTGAACGACAGGCCTGACGGCTACGGCCGCAACAGCGAGCGGCTGCCGTGGCAGACGAGCACGGACCTGCGTCTCAGCTGGAGCAAGGGCTTCGGCCCCGTGCGCTCGACGCCGGGCGGCCGGATGCAGCGCGGCATGGGCGGCGGGCGCGGCCCCGGCGGCCCGGGTGGTCCGGGCGGCATGGGCGGCGAGCAGCGCGCGGTGCGCCTCGAGGTCTACGCGCAGGCGTTCAACGTGTTCAACACGGTGAACTACTCACGCTACGGCTCGGTCCTGTCGTCGGGCACGTTCGGCGAGCCCATCTCGGCGCTGCCGGCCCGTCGGATCGAGCTCGGCATGCGCATCGGCTTCTAGTCTGAGGTAGGGACGGCTCTCCGAGCCGTCCCCTCTCCCTCGGACGGCTCGGAGAGCCGTCCCTACCGTCTTGTTATCCTTCCTTCATGTCCGATCCGTTCGCGCGCTTCGACGAGGTCTTCGCTCGGGCAGCCGCGGGGGCGCCCTATGATCCGATAGCGATGGCGCTGGCCACCAGCACGCCGGATGGACGCCCCTCGTGCCGCATCGTCCTGCTGCACGGCGCCGATGCCAGAGGCTTCGTCTTCTACACGAACTACAACGGCCGCAAGGCGCGTGAGCTGCAGGCCAACCCGCACGCGGCGCTGTGCTTCTACTGGCCGTGGACCGAGGAGCAGGTGCGTATCGAGGGCACCGTCACGCAGGTGTCGGCCGACGAGTCGGACGCGTACTTCGCGACGCGGCCGCGCGGCAGCCAGATAGGCGCCTGGGCGTCGCGGCAGGGCGAGGTGCTCTCGTCGCGTGACGAACTCGTGGCGCGCGTCCGCGAGGTGGAGGCTTCCTACGAGGGCCGCGACGTGCCGCGACCGCCGCACTGGGGCGGTTACCGGCTGCTGCCGCAGCGCATCGAGTTCTGGAAGGCCGAGCCTTACCGGTTGCACCACCGCACGCTCTACGAGCGCACGGCCGCCGGCTGGACGATGTCGCTGCTCAGCCCCTGAGCCGGTGCCGTACACCTCCGCCGCGTGGTATCGTCGGCCGCTGTCAGCAGACCGTCGTCCGCCGCCGCGTCGGCGCGTACGTGAAGGAGGGTTCGAGATGTCGAAGATGCCCGTGCCCACCCGTCGGCACGTCCTGCAGCTTGCCGGCGCCGCGGCTCTTTCGCCGATCGCCCTGGCGCTGTCCCGCACCGCCGCAGCCGCACCCGTGGCCGCCGCACCGGCACCGCTGCCACTCAAGATCGGCGTCGCGTCGTACTCGCTGCGCACGTTCCCGCGCGACAGGGCCATCGCGGCCCTGAAGGACATGGGCGTGCAGTACGTCACGATCAAGGACGTGCACCTGGCGCGCACCGACACCCCGGATCAGATTCGGGCGGGTGCGAAGGCGTTCACCGACGCCGGCATCACGATCATGGGCGGCGGCACGCTCACCTGGAAGCAGAACGACGAGGCCGAGATCCGGAAGGACTTCGAGTACGCGAAGGCCGCCGGGTTCCCGCTGATGGTGTGCTCACCGGCGCCCGAGACGCTCGACACGCTCGAGAAGCTCGTGAAGGCGTACGACATCAAGGTGGCCATCCACAACCATGGTCCCGAGGACCAGTGGTATCCCGCGCCGGCCGACGCGCTGAAGCGGCTCGAGGCCCGCGACCCGCGGATGGGCATCTGCATGGACATCGGCCACGCCGCCCGCGCCGGGGCCGACATCGTCGCGGACGTGGCCACCGCCGGCCCGCGGCTGCTCGACCTGCACATCAAGGACCTCGCCGACGCCACCGACCGCGACAGCCAGGTGGAAGTGGGGAAGGGCGTCCTCGACGTGGCCGGCGTCTTCCGCGAGCTCGTGCGCACGAACTTCCAGGGCCACGTCTCGCTCGAGTACGAGATCAACGCCAAGGACCCCGTCGTCGGCATGAAGGAATCGCTCGCCTACATGCGCGGCATCGCGGCGGGACTCGCCGCGCACGGCTGACCGCGAATCGTGGCCGCGAGGGACGGTTCGGAGAACCGTCCCTACCTCCTCCCTTCCTC
>JBIQIB010000025.1:0-11391 GCA_044508265.1 Acidobacteriota bacterium | reverse complement strand
GTGCGCTCCCCCGTCGTCTGGCTCGTCGCCGGGCTGATGCTGACCCTCGCGACGGTGATTGGCGCGTCGGCCTACGCGCGCCAGCAGATCACCCGGCTGCGCGACGAGCAGGTCGCCCTGATCGAACGGCACCGCCTCGACTCGCTGCAGTTGATCCGCATCCAGTCGAACCTCTCGCAGGTGGCCGACACGCTCCGCGACATGACCGACGGGGTGGAGCCCTATCCGCTGCCCGCCTGGCGCGCGCCCTTCGAGCGCCTGCGGCTCGACCTTGAACTGGCGCTGGAACGCGAACGCGAGCTGGCGCCGGTCTCGCGTCCCGCGAGCCAGTCCGAGCAGCTCGACGGCGCCATGGCCAGGTTCTGGGAGACGCTGTCCCGCGGCTTCGACGCCGCGGATGCCGGCAGGGAAGACGAGGCCCGCGAGATCTTCTCGCTCGAGGCGCAGGCGCGGCACGCCGAGCTCGCGCACCTCGTCTCGTCGCTCCTCGTCGCCAACACGCAGGTCAACGAAGAGGCCAACGAGCGGGCGCGCGCCGTCTACGACGCCGTCGAACGCCAGATCCTGTGGCTCAACATCGGCCTCGTGGCCGCACTGACCATTGCCGGCGGGCTCGTGATCCGCGCCATCCGCCGGAGCATCCGCGAGATGCAGCAGGTGTCGGCCGACCGGCGGGCGCTGTCGTGGCGGATGATCCGGCTGCAGGAGGACGTCCAGGCGTCGCTCGCCCGCGAACTGCACGACGACTTCGGGCAGATGCTCACGGCGACGGGCTTCGGCCTCGGCCGGATCCGGCGGCATCTCGAGCGCGGCGGGCGGCCCACCGAGACCATCGCCGCGGAAATCGGCGAGCTCCAGGCGATGGCGCAGCAGGTGCTCGACGGCATCCGGCAGCGATCGCGTGCGCTGCACCCTGTCGTCCTCGACGACTTCGGCCTCGACGAGGCCGTGCGCTCGCACGTCGACATGGTGCGCCGGCAGCACGGGCTGTCCATCGAGATCGAGACGGAGGGCGACCTGTCGACCGTCGAGCCCGAGGCGGCGACGCACCTCTATCGCATCGTGCAGGAAGCGCTCACCAACGTCGTCCGCCACGCCGGCGCGTCGGAGGTCTGGGTGGCGCTCCGGGCCACGGCCGACGCCCTCACGGTGACCATCGACGATGACGGACGCGGGCTCGCGCACGCGACGGCGGCCGGCGACGCGGCGAGCCGGACCGGCCTCGGCCTCACCAGCATGCGTGAGCGCGCGGCGCTGATGGGCGGGACCTTTGCCCTCGAATCGAGCCCGCACGGCGGCGTGCGCGTGGCCGTCCGCCTGCCGCGTCCGGCGGTGACGGCGTCAGGCCGCGCGGCAGGCGCCGTGGCGGGCGCCGTCCCGTTGTCGCAGGGCCGCGGCGGCGCATAATACGGGGCATCATGTCTGCCAGCATTCACGTCGTCCTCGTGGACGACCACGCGCTCGTGCGCCAGGGCTTCCGCCGGATCCTCGACGATGACCCCGGCATCACGGTGGTCGGCGAGGCGGGATCGGCGACAGAAGGCGTCGCGATGGTCCGGCAGCTGCGCCCTGATGTCGTCCTGATGGACATGGCGATGCCCGACGCCAACGGCATCCACGCGGCGCGCGAGATCCTGCGCGAACGCCCCGACACGAAGATCCTCGTCCTGAGCATGTACTCCGACGGCCAGTACGTGCGCAGCGCCCTCGACGCCGGCGTCTCCGGCTACATCCTGAAGAGCGCGCTCGAGACCGACCTCACGCGCGCCGTCCGCGCCGTCGCGCAGGGCCAGCAGTACCTCAGTCCCGAGCTGTCGGGTGTGCTCATCAAGGCGCTCCGCGACCGCGATGAGTCGGACGATGACAAGTTCGACGCGCTGACCGAGCGCGAGAAGCAGGTGCTGCAGCTCATCGCCCACGGCAAGTCGAACAAGGAGATTGCCGCCATCCTCGGCCTGAGCGTGAACACCGTCGCCGTCCATCGCGCGAACCTGATGAGCACGTTGGGCGTGCACAAGGCGGCCGAACTCGTCCTCTACGCCGTGAGGAAGGGGCTCGTCATCGGATGACGCCGATCGAGTGCAGAACGGAAGCACGATGAGGATGCACGATGAGGACGGGAGGAATGGAGGAGCGGAGGAACGGAGGAGGAGGAGCGGAGGGGTGGAGGAGAGGAGGAGCGGAGGAGGAGGAGCGGAGGAGGAGGAGCGGAGGAGGAGGAGCGGAGGAGGAGGAACGGAGGAGGAGGAGCGGAGGAACGAGGCGCGACGGAACGGAGGAGCGGCGTGAGGTTCGTGCGCGTGGCCATCGTCGCGTCGATGCTGGCCCTGATGACGACCATCCAGGCGCAGCAGGGGACGAACGTGAGGCTGGCGGATGTGACGGCCGCGTCCGGGGTGACGTTCACGCACGACAACGGCGCCGCGGGGCGGAAGCTGCTGCCCGAGACGCTGGGCGCCGGGTCGGCGTTCGTCGACGTGGACAACGACGGCGATCAGGATCTCATCTTCGTCCAAGGCCTGTGGCCCGACGGCTCCTCGCAGCGCCGGTGGGCGACCATTTACCTCAACGACGGGAGCGGACGCTTCACCGACGCCACGGCGGCGATGGGGCTGGAACTGTCCGCGGCCGACGCGCGGCGGCGCGAGGTGGACGGCCTGCAGTACGGCATGGGCATCGCCGCTGCCGACTTCGACAACGACGGCTACACCGACCTCGCCCTGACGTCCGTCCAGGGCCTCCGTCTGTTCCGTAACCAGAAGGGCACGCGTTTCCAGGACGTGACGGCGGCGAGCGGCCTCGCCGACCGCAGGGGCTTCAGCACGTGTGTGATGTGGGTGGACTACGACCGCGACGGCCTGGTCGACCTGTTCGTCTGCAACTACGTCCAGTGGTCGGCCCGCACCGATCTCTTCTGCGCGGCCGACGGCGGCGAGAAGGCCTACTGCACGCCGCAGGCCTACCGCGGCAGCACCTCCTGGCTGTTCCGCAACACCGGCAACGGCAGGTTCGAGGACGTCACGGCGAAGGCCGGGCTCTTCGACGTCACCGGCAAGGCGCTCGGCGTGACGCTGCTCGACCACGACCAGGACGACTGGCCCGATCTCTTCGTCGCCAACGACACGGTCCCCAACCGGCTGTACCGCAACAACAGGGACGGCACGTTCACCGAGCTCGGCCTCCAGAGCGGGCTGGCCTTCAGCTCCGACGGCAGGGCGCGGGCCGGCATGGGCGTGGACGCCGCCGAGATCGACACGAGCGGACGTCCGTCGGTTGCGGTGACGAACTTCTCCAACGAGATGGTCGGCCTGTACGTGCCGCGCGAAGCGGGTGTCTACGAGGACACCGCGCCCCACAACGACGTCGGACGCGTGACACGCGAGACGCTCGGCTGGGGCTGCTTCTTCTTCGACGTGAACCTCGACGGCACCCTGGACCTGCTCGTCGTCAACGGCCACCTCGACGCCATCCTCGCGCGGCGCCAGGGGCAGCCGACCCAGGCCCTGCCGCCGCACCTGTTCCTGAACCGCGGTGGACGGTTCGAGGACGTCGCCGCGCAGGTGGCAGGCGGCTTCGTCGATCCCAAGGTCGGCCGCGGCGCGGCCTTCGGAGACATCGACGGCGACGGCGACCTCGACGTCGTCATCACGACGAGCGGCGGCCCGGCGCGCCTCTACCGGAACGACACGCCCGCCGGCGCCGGCGTCGTCCGGCTGCGGCTGCGCGGGACGCGCGGCAACCGCGATGCGATCGGCGCGCGCGTCGAGGCGACCCTCGGCGGCCGGCGGTTGTCACGCCGCGTACGCACAGGGTCGAGCTACCTGTCGCAGTCGGAGCTCGACGTGACGTTCGGCCTCGGGGCTGCGCGCCAGCTGGACGATGTCGTCGTCACGTGGCCGGGCGGCCAGCACGAGAAGCTGGGGGCGCTCGCCGCTGGCCGGCTGTATGTCGTGACGGAAGGACGCGGCGCGGCGCCGGGCCGCGCATTCTGAATCGACGTCACCGATGGCATTCGACACCATGTCTGAACACCCGCGCATAGATGCCTTCCGCAGCCTGCATCGCGACGGCTGCTTCGTCATCCCGAATCCCTGGGACGTGGGGAGCGCTCGCCTGCTGGAGCAACTCGGCTTTCGCGCGCTCGCCTCGACGAGCTCCGGGCTCGCCTGGTCGCTCGGCCGGGCCGACGGGCGTGTCTCGCTCGAGGCGACGCTCGACCACTTCAGGACACTCGCTGCGGCCGTGCAGGTACCGGTGAACGGCGATTTCCTCGGCGGATTTGCTGTCGAGCCGGAGGACGTCGCGGCAAACGTCAGGCTGGCCGCAACGACCGGCATCGCGGGTGTGTCGATCGAAGACTCGACAGGAACGCCGGCCACTCCGCTGTACGACATCGAGCTGGCCGTGGCCCGCGTGGCCGCGGCCCGCGGGGCGATCGATGCCGGCACGGTGCCGGTCCTGCTCACGGCTCGCAGCGAAGGCTTCATCGCCGGCGTGCCCGACCTGGACGAGACCATCCGCCGGCTGGTGCGCTACAAGGAGGCCGGTGCGGACTGCCTCTACGCGCCGGGGTTGTCCAGCCTCGAACAGGTACGCGCGGTGGTGCAGGCCGTGGCGCCCGTCCCGGTGAACGTCCTCGTCGGACGGCCGTTTGCCACCGTGAGCGAACTCGCCGACGCAGGCGTCCGCCGCATCAGCGTGGGAGGCGCGCTGGCGCGGACGGCGTGGGCCGCGGTCCTGCGGGCGGCCCGGGAGATCACCGCGGACGGCACGTTCACGAGCTTCGAGGGCGCCGTGCCGTTCGCCGAGCTGGACGGCCGGTTCAGCTGAACGGTTCGAAAACCCTGCCGTTCCGGCCGCTGGGATTCCCCCGGCGTTCCTTGGTACGATGACTGTTTGGGCGCCTGCACGTGGCGCCCGGCAAGGGACGCATGAATCTCGACGAGCGCATCTCGGTCCGCGGCGCCCGTGTACACAACCTGAAGAACATCGACGTCGATCTTCCGAGGGATCAACTCGTCGTCATCACCGGCCTGTCTGGCTCGGGCAAGTCGTCGCTTGCCTTCGACACCATCTACGCCGAGGGGCAGCGCCGGTACGTCGAGTCGATGTCCGCGTATGCGCGGCAGTTCCTCGAGCAGATGGAGAAGCCCGACGTCGACCTCATCGTCGGGCTCTCGCCGGCGATCTCCATCGAGCAGAAGACCACCGCGTCCAATCCGAGGTCGACGGTAGGCACCGTCACCGAAATTTACGACTACCTCCGCCTGCTGTTCGCGAACCTGGGGCAGCCGCACTGCCCGAAGTGCGCCCAGCCGATTGCCAGCCAGTCGGTGGACCGCATCCTCGACCTCGCGCGACAGTTCCCCGGCGACGAGCGGCTGAACGTGCTGGCGCCCATCGTGCGCGGACGCAAGGGCGAGTTCAAGAAGGAGCTGGCGGCGCTCCGGCAGAAGGGCTTCACGCGGGCGCGCATCGACGGTGAGACGCGTTCACTCGAAGACGACATCGTGCTCGACAAGCGCCGCAACCACACGATCGACGTCGTCGTCGATCGCCTGCTGGTGAAGCCCGGCATGGAACGGCGGCTGGCCGATGCCATCGAGACGGCGCTGGATCTGACCGACGGCCTCGTCGTCATCAACACGTGGGATGCCGGCGACCGGCTGTTCTCGCGGAAGCTCGCATGCGCCGACTGCGGCATCAGCGTGCCGGAGCTGACGCCGCGTGCGTTCTCGTTCAACTCGCCGCACGGCGCCTGCCAGACCTGCCAGGGGCTCGGCTCGGTCTACGACGTGGACGCCGCGCGCGTCATTCCGGACGACTCGAAGTCGCTCGCCGAGGGCGCCATCGCGGCGTGGGCCTCGGGCGACAAGGCCTTCCTCGCCGAGGCGATCGCGCGGCTGCACGAGGTGCACGGCATCGACCCGCACGTGCCGGTGCGCAAGCTGACGAAGAAGCAGCGCAACGTGCTGCTGCACGGCGCCGGTCAGGCCGCACCGGCGACGAGGCGGCGCCGCGGGGCGAAGGGCGACCCGTTCGGCGCCGATTTCGAGGGCCTGCTGCCGAACCTCCGTCGCCGCTACGAGGAAGGGTCCTGGGCGGAGCGCGAGGCGCTGGAGGTGTATCGCAGCCTCACGACGTGCCCCGAGTGCGAAGGCGCGCGGCTGCGGCCCGAATCGCTGGCCGTGCGCGTGAAGGGCCACACCATCGACGAGCTCACGAGCCTGCCGGTGAGCGATGCGGTGGACGCCTTCGAAGCCTTCGAGTTGACGACGCGCGAGGCGCTCATCGCGAGCCGCATCCTGAAGGAGATTCGCGAGCGCCTGCGCTTCCTGCGCGATGTCGGCGTGGGATACCTGACGCTGAACCGCTCCGCAGCGACGCTCTCGGGCGGCGAGGGGCAGCGCATCCGCCTGGCCACGCAGATCGGCTCGAGTCTCAGCGGCGTGCTCTACGTCCTCGACGAGCCGTCGATCGGCCTGCACCAGCGTGACAACAGGCAGCTGATTGCCACGCTCGAGCGGCTGCGCGACCTCGGCAACACCGTGCTCGTGGTGGAGCACGACGAAGAGACGATCCGCAAGGCCGACTACGTCGTGGACCTCGGCCCCGGCGCGGGGGAGCACGGCGGCGAGCTGCTCTTCCAGGGCACGCCCGAACAGCTCATCGCCAACGCGCCGAGGTCGATCACGGGTCGGTACCTGCGGGGCGAGCGCCGCGTGGAGCCGCGCGACGAGGCGCGGCGCCGCGGCTCGGCCTCCCTGCGCATCGTCGGCGCCAGGCACAACAACCTGCAGAACCTCGACGTGAAGGTGCCGCTCGGCACGTTCGTCGCCGTCACCGGCGTCAGCGGCTCGGGCAAGTCGACGCTCGTCAACGAGATCCTCTACAAGCGGCTGGCGCGTGAGCTGTACCGCGCGGGCGACGAGCCCGGCGAGCACGACCGGATCGTCGGCATCGAGCACCTCGACAAGGTCATCCAGATCGACCAGTCGCCGATCGGCCGCACGCCACGCAGCAACCCGGCGACGTACATCGGCCTGTTCACGTTCATCCGCGATCTGTTTGCCATGCTGCCCGAGTCGCGGGCGCGCGGGTACAAGCCCGGGCGCTTCTCGTTCAACGTCAAGGGCGGACGCTGCGAGGCGTGCCAGGGCGACGGCGTGATGGCCATCGAGATGCACTTCCTGCCGAACGTCTACGTGACGTGCGAACAGTGCAAGGGCCGTCGTTACAACAGAGAGACGCTCGACGTGCGCTATCGCGGCAAGTCGATTGCCGACATCCTCGACCTCAACGTCGAGCAGGCGCTGCCGCTCCTCGAAAGCTTCCCGGCCATCGCCGGCAAGCTCCGCACGCTGGAGCAGGTGGGCCTCGGCTACATCGAGCTCGGCCAGTCCGCGACGACGCTCAGCGGCGGCGAGGCCCAGCGGGTGAAGCTGGCCAAGGAACTGTCGCGTCGGAGCACCGGACGGACGCTGTACATCCTCGACGAGCCGACGACAGGGCTCCACTTCGAGGACGTCTCGAAGCTGCTCGAAGTGCTCCACCAGCTCGTGGACCAGGGGAACACGGTCGTCGTCATCGAGCACAACCTCGACGTGATCCGCTCGGCGGACCACGTCATCGACCTCGGGCCCGAGGGCGGCGCCGGGGGAGGCCGCGTGGTGGCGCAGGGCACGCCGGAGCAGGTGGCCCGAACCAGGAACTCGCACACCGGCCAGTTCCTGGCCGAGGTGCTGTCCACGCCAGAGGTCAGGGCGCCACGCGGACGTGCGCGCCGCACGTCGCTGGCAGGGTAGCCGAATCGCATGCGCAGCCGCAGGCGGGGCGACCCGATGTTCGGACTGGTCAGAATGCGCGTGATGCCCTACAGTCTGTTGGGCGTTGTGCCGAGACATCGGTGTGGTAAGGAAGCCACACTGCGTCCTCTGCGGAACGTGTCACGTAGACTACAGTGGACACCCAGCGGACGTGCACAGGGACCCGGCCGGTTGCGGCCAACTCGTTGTTGGGACGGTACTTGTCCGAGTCTGTCGACTTCACGGTGACACGGAACGGGCTTTGCTTGTGCACAGCCCGGACTGGACGTACCGATTCAATGACCACGAGAGCTGAATGACATCGCAGCGGACCCTTCGACGCTCCATCACCTGTGCCGGAATCGGCCTCCACTCCGGTAACCGCGTCACCCTCACCCTCCGCCCAGCGCCTGCCGATTTCGGGATTCGCTTCCGGCGAGCCGACCTCGGCGGCCTCGAGATTCCTGCGCGGATCGAGCACGTCGCCAGCCTGAACTACGCCACGGGGTTGTCGTTTGCCGGCGCCACCGTCGAGACGGTGGAGCATCTGCTCGCGGCGCTCGTCAGCCAGGGTGTCGACAACGTGGCGGTGGAACTGAACACCCCCGAGGTGCCCATCATGGACGGCAGTGCCGCGCCGTTCGTGTACCTCATCCAGGAGGCCGGCATCCGCAAGCTCAGCACGCCGCGCCGTTACCTGAAGGTGCTGCGCCCGTTGAGCCTGACGCGCGGCGACAAGCACATTGCCGTCTACCCGGCCGACGACTTCCGGGTCACCTACACGATCAGCTTCGACCACCCACTGCTGCGGCATCAGAGCCGCTCCGTCGTCGTCGAGCCCGCCTCGTTCGCGGAAGAGCTCGCGCCCGCGCGCACCTTCGGGTTCCTGAAGGATCTCGAGATGCTCCGGCAGCAGGGCCTGACGCTCGGGGGGTCGCTCGACAACGCCATCGTGCTTGGCGAGACCGGGATCCTCAACAACACGCTGCGGTTCGACGACGAGTTCGTCCGCCACAAGATCCTCGACGTGATCGGCGATCTGGCGCTGGTCGGACATCCGATCATCGGCCACGTCGTCGCCCAGCGTGGCGGCCACGCGCTGCACACGGCGCTCGGCGCCAGCCTGCTCGAGCAGCGTGACGCGTGGACGTTCGTCGAGACGCCTGCCGCCGCTACCGACATCGTCGGCGTGCCGGTCACCGTCGCCAGCTAACACACGGCCACGCGTTTTCGTCCATGCTGACAGCGCGTGGACGATTCCATCCCTCTGCCGGCCGACACGTTCGACGCGCGTGACTTCACGCGCCCGGACGACGTGTGCCGACTCGTCGAGGCGGCCTGTGGCGGCGACGCCACGGCGTTCGACGAGATCTACAGGCGCTACAGGCGGATGGTGCACGGCCTCCTGATCGCCCGCGTGGCACCGGCCGATGCGGACGACCTCCTCCAGGACGTCTTCCTGCAGGCGTGGCGGCTGCTGCCGTCGCTGCGCGAGCCGGCCGCCTTCGGCGCCTGGCTCGCGGCCATTGCACGCCACCGCGCGGTAGACCACCTGCGCGTGACGCCGCCTGTCGACCCACTCGACGATCGCGCCCGGGCGTGGCCGACGGCGGACGCGCACCTGCGCGCCGAACGGGCGATGGCGGCAATCAGGGCGCTGCCGGAGGCCTACCGCGAGCCGCTGATACTCAGGCTGGTCGAAGGGATGACGGGGCCGGAGATTGCCGAGCGTACCGGCCTGACGCCGGGGTCCGTGCGCGTCAACCTCTGTCGCGGCATGAAGCTGCTGCGCGAGCGGCTGGCACGGGGAGATCGCGATGTCGGATGACTACCTGTGGGACCGGAGCGGCGCGCCCGATCCGGAGGTGCAGGCCCTCGAGCGGCTGCTGGCGCCGTACGCGGACCAGGAGCGTCCGAGGCGGCGGCTGGTGTCACGGGTGGCGCCGGCGCTCGCCGCGGCGGCCCTGGTCCTGCTGGCCGTGGCCGTGACGCTGCTGGACCGGACGCCGTTCGATGGCACGCGCGGCGCTGCCGAGGCGGCGTGGCAGCTGTCACCCCTGCAGGGACGTCCGCTGGTGGCGTCCACGCCCGTCGACGCGCCAAGTCCCGTGTCGCGCGGGACGTGGATAGACACCGACGCCGTGGCGTCGGCCCGGCTCGATCTCGGATCGGCGGGACGCGTGATCATCGCCCCCGCATCGCGCGTGCGCGTGGATCGCACCACTCCGGACGAACAGTGGCTGCACCTCGAGCACGGCACGCTCGACGCCCTCATCTGGGCACCACCGGGACAGGTCGTCGTCTCGACGCCCGTCGCGACGGCCGTGGATCTCGGGTGCGCGTACACGCTGACGCTGGATCCGTCAGGACGGGGCGCACTCAGCGTCACCGCCGGGTGGGTCGGGCTCGTCCACGACGGCCGTGAGGCGTTCATCCCGTCTGGCGCGCTGGTGGAGATCCACGCCTCTGGCCCAGGGACGCCGGTGCTCGCCGCGGCGGCCGAGTCGTTGCGCGACGCCGTCGTCCGGTTCGACACGACCAGCGATCCGGCGGCGCGTGCGCACGCGCTCGACGTCATCCTGCGCGAGTCGTCTCCCGGCGATGCGCTCACGCTGTGGCACCTGCTCGGGCGGACGACCCCTGACCTACGCGGCGCGATCTTCGACGCGCTCGCCGACCGCGTCGCGCCTCCCGACGGCGTCACGCGCGCGGGCGTCGTCGCCGGCGACAGGCCGATGCTCGACGCCTGGTGGGCTGAGCTGGGCTACGGCGACAGGAACTGGTGGCAGGTGTGGGTGCGTGAGTGGCGTGACGGGCGTCTCCGTTAACGCCCGTGCCCAGGTCCCGTCTTTCCTCGTGAGGCATGCGTACCGCATGCCCGGGAGGTGTTCATGAGACTGCTGCTCCGTCCCTTCGTCGCCCTCGCGCTGCTCGCCGTGCTGCCCACGCTGGCGCTGGCCGGGCCGCCGCTCATCTGTCACCCGTTCGACATCGGCACCGCGCGGTCGCTGCCGATCGGGCCTGCCGACGGTGGCTGGTCGGCCACCGATCCGACATACGACCGCTCACAGCTCGTCGCCGACACGCTCGCGCTGCTCACACCTGCCACGCCGACCCTCGTCCGCATGGAGACGATGCGCCGCGCGACGATGTATGTCGAGAAGGACGAGGCGTCGGCGCGGCGGCTGCTCGCGGCGCTGCAGGAGCGTGCGGCGTCGGCACGCGCGGGTCGCGACGCGGCCCTCGCGCGGTTCGACGTCGGCTATCTCGTCGAGACGTACAGGCAGCTCAGCGGACCCGAGCGGCCGCTCGCCCGCGTCATCGGGTCACTTGACGGTTACGCGATGGCGTCGGAGGCCCTCCGCGTCGTGCAGGACGATCCGGCCATGCACTTCGCGGCGGCGCTGATGACGATGGGCGGGGCGCACGCGTCGGCGCACGCGAAGCATGTGCGTGCGGCGCGCGACGCGGCCGGACGCGACGTCCTGCTCGCGAAGAACGTCCGCACCCACCTCCGCGACGCATGACGGCTTCGGCAGGGACGGCTTCGGTAGGGACGGCTCTCCGAGCCGTCCTCCCCATCTCT
>JBIQIB010000162.1:5737-7344 GCA_044508265.1 Acidobacteriota bacterium | reverse complement strand
AAGGGCGGGGTGTCGCCCGACGTCGTCGACTACATCAACGCGCACGGCACGTCCACGCCGATCAACGACCCCACGGAGACGCTCGCCATCAAGGCCTGCTTCGGTGAGCATGCCTACCGCCTGGCCGTGTCGTCGACCAAGTCGATGACCGGGCACCTGCTCGGCGCTGCAGGCGGCCTCGAGGCAGGCATCACGGCGCTCGCGATCCGCGAGGCGACGCTGCCCCCGACGGTCAACCTCGACAACCCTGCCGACGGCTGCGACCTCGACTACGTGCCGCACACGGCGCGTCCGGCGGAGGTGCGCTACGCCCTGTCGAACTCGTTCGGCTTCGGCGGCACCAACGCCTCGCTCCTCTTCAAGCGTTTCGATCGGTAGGGACGGTTCTCCGAACCGTCCTCCGCCCCGAACCGTCCGCAACTCCGAACCGTCCTCCAGCTCCGAACCGTTTTCCAGTCCTCGGGTCAACCGCGCGCTGCGGGATAATGGCGGCATGAAGATCGTCGTCTGCATCAAGCAGGTGGTGGCGCGCGACTGGCCTATCCGCCTCGACGCCTCGCGGGCGTGGATCCGCGACGCCGACGCCTCGTTCGAGATGAACGAGCCTGACGCCTACGCGCTCGAAGCCGCGCTGCGGCTGAAGGAAGCCCACGGCGGGGAAGTGGTGGCCGTGTCTGCCGGACCCGCACGCGTGGCCCAGGTCCTGCGCGAGGCGCTGGCGCGCGGCGCGGACCGTGCCATGCACGTGGAAGGTGACGCGCTCGCCGAGGCCGATGCGTTCGTGATGGCTGACGCGTTGGCGTCCGCCGTCGGGCCCGAGTCGCCCGACCTCGTGCTCACCGGCCTGCAGTCCGACGATCACGGCTTCGGGCAGGTCGGCGTGGTGCTGGCCGAACGGCTCGGCATCGCGCATGCCACCATCGTCATGGACGTCCAGGTGGACGGCGCACGCGTCCGCGTCAAGCGCGAGCTCGAGGGCGGCTGGTTCCAGTGGGTGACGCTGCCCACGCCGGCGCTGCTCACTATCCAGAGCGGCATCAACCAGCTGCGCTACGCGACGCTCAAGGGCATCATGGCGGCGAAGAAGAAGGAACTGCGGCAGGTGGCCGCGCCGGCGACGGCGCCGCGCTACAGCATTCGGACGCTGGCGGTGCCCGAGGGGGGCAAGCAGACCCGCATGATCGAGGGCACGCCCGAGGACGCGGCACGCGAGCTGGTCAGGGCGCTGCGCGAGGACGCGCGCGTCATCGAGGGAGGCGCGTGATGCTGCTGGTACTGGCGGAACACCGGCGCGGCGCCCTCCACCGCGCGACGCTCGAGACCATCGCCGCAGCCCAGCAGATAGGGCAGCCCGTGACCGTCGCCGTCCTCGGCGACGACGTCTCGCCGTTCGTGGAGGCGCTGTCGAGCGCGGACGTGGCGGAGGTCGTCACCGTCTCGAGCCCGGCGCTCGCCGACTACACGGCCGATGGCTACGTGCAGGCGTGTGCCGGCGTCGTCGGCCTGGTCGAGCCGGCGCTGGTGCTCGCCGCCCACACCTATCAGGCCCGCGACTTCCTGGCGCGCCTGGCCGCACGGCTCGACCGTCCGATGGTGCCCGACTGCGT
>JBIQIB010000162.1:0-5637 GCA_044508265.1 Acidobacteriota bacterium | reverse complement strand
GCGGAGCTCGCGGCCTCGCGTCCGATTTGCGACAGCGGATGGTTACCGATGGATCGTCAGATCGGCAGCTCCGGACAGACGGTGGCGCCGAAGCTGTACGTCGCCGTCGGTATCTCTGGCGCGATCCAGCACGTGGTGGGGATGAAGGGCGCGCGGACCATCGTCGCCATCAACAAGGATCCCGAGGCCCCGATCTTCGAGATCGCCGACTACGGCATCGCCGGCGACCTGTTCGAGGTCGTCCCGGCCATCATCGCCGCACTACGGTAGGGACGGCCCCCCGGGCCGTCCTCTCGCCCTGGTAGGGACGGCCCTCCGGGCCGTCCTCTCCTACCTGAGCTCCGGCAGCGACTCACCTTCAGGCACGAAGATCAGCGCGAGGCCGTTGTTGCAGTAGCGCGTCCCCGTCGGCGCCGGCCCGTCCTCGAAGCGGTGCCCCTGGTGTCCGCCGCAGCGCGCGCAGTGGTACTCGACGCGCGGGACGAACAGCTTGTAGTCGGTCTTGGTCGCCACCTTGCCGGGCAGCGCCTCGAAGAACGAGGGCCAGCCGGTGCCGCTCTCGTATTTGGCCGTCGACGAGAAGAGCGGGTTGTGGCAGGCCGCGCACACGAACGTGCCCGGGCGCTTCTCCTCGTTGAGCGGGCTCGTGCCTGCGCACTCGGTGCTCTCCTCGAACAGCACGGAGTACACGTCCGGCGGCAGCAGCGCCCGCCACTCGTCCATCGACCTCCTGACTTCCGTTGTCTCGTGCACGTCTGACCTCCGCGTTCCATTGTGACACCCGGCGGCGGCTCTTGGTAAGCTTGCGCGGATGACGGGCACGCTGCTCTTCTGGGCGCTCGTGCTGGCCGGCGTCGGCGCGTTTGCCGTTCAGATGGCCAGGCGCGCCCGGGCCATCGCGGCTGCGCCCGGCGTGCTCTCCGTCGATCATCCTCGACGCCGCCTGCGGCAGGTCGTCACCGACGTCGTCTTTCAGGGACGCGTGCTCCGCGGCACGCCGTGGGTGGGGATGGCCCACCTGTTCGTCTTCTGGGGCTTCGTCGCGTTCGGCGGCTACACGGCCCTCGAGACCTTGCGCGGCCTCGGCATCGCCGACGCCACGGGCTCGCGCCTCTTCACGATCTACAAGTGGATGCTCGTGCCATTCAGCGTGACCGTGCTGGCCGGCATCCTGCTGCTGCTCGTGCGGCGAGGCCTGGTCCGGCCGCGTGCGCTCGGCGCGTCGGTCTCGGGCGAGTCGATGCTGATCGGCACGTTCATCATCGTGTTGATGGTGACCTTCCTGCTCGACGTGGGGCTGCCTGCCGGCAGCGCGGCCCGCGGTCCGAACTGGTGGGTCCACATGGGCGTCGTCTTCGCGTTCCTCGCGCTCATCCCCAGGTCGAAGCACCTGCACCTCGTGTTGTCGCCGGCGACCGTGTACATGAAGGCGCCGACGCTCGGCACGGTGCCGTCGCTCGACTTCGAGAAGGAAGAGGTCGGACTCGAAACCGTCGCCGACCTGCCGAAGAAGGCCGTGCTCGACGCGTTCACGTGCGTCGAGTGCGGCCGCTGTCAGGAGAACTGCCCCGCATTTGCCACGGGGAAGGCGCTGAACCCGAAGGCCATCGTGCTGCAGAACGAGGCGGCGATCCTGGCCGGACGATCGGAGGCGCGCCTGCCCGACGTGTACGACCCGGGCGTCCTGTGGCAGTGCACCACCTGCGGAGCGTGTGAAGACGTCTGCCCCGTGGGCATCGAGCACACGCCGGTCATCATCGGCGCGCGGCGCGGCGAGGTGAGCAACGGCAACGCCCCCGACTTCCTGGCGCCGGTCTACAACGACATGGAGCGGCGCGGCAACATCTGGGGCATGCTGTCGGAACAGCGGCAGAAGTTCGTCACGGCAGCCGGGCTCGAGACCTTCGACCCGCAGAAGCACGAGTACCTGATCTGGCTCGGCTGCGCAGGCGCGTTCGAAGCCGACTTCCAGCGATCGCTGCGTGACCTCTGCGCGATCCTGCGGGCGCACGGCAGGACGTTCGGCGTGCTCGGCAAGGAGCGGTGCACCGGCGACGTTGCCAAGCGCACCGGCAACGAGTACCTGTTCCAGGAACTGGCGACACAGAACGCCGGCGATCTCGCCGCGTCACGGGCGCACACCGTCGTGACCTCCTGCCCGCACTGCCTCAAGACCCTCGGCCACGACTACGCCGACTTCGGCTTCACCGGGAAGGTCGTCCACTCGTCGGCACTCGTCGACGCGCTGACCCGCGAGACGTCGCCCCTCGAACAGCAGCACGACGCAGGTTCCGACGACGCCAGGGCGTCAGAAGAGTCGGTGACGTTTCACGATCCCTGTTACCTCGGTCGATACGCGGGCGAGCACGAAGCGCCGCGTGCGCTCCTGTCGCGCTTCGGCGCCACGATCGCCGAGCCGGAACGCACGCGCGACAACCCGTTCTGCTGCGGCGCTGGCGGCGGCCTGCTGTTCGAGGAACACGAGGCCGGCAAGCGCATCAGCGAGGCGAGGCTGGAGCAGTTGCAGGCGACCGGCGCGAAGACCGTGGTGATGGGCTGCCCGTTCTGTGCCGTGATGCTCAAGGGCGCCAAGGCCAGCCAGCCCGCCGCCGACGTGCAGATGGTGGACCTCATGACGTGGACCGCCGGGCGGCTGCGCAAGGCGGGACGCATCGCTGACGCGGCGACCACGACGGCGGGACCGGAGGCGACCGACGCGTGACGTCCAGGGCGCAGACCTGGGAGGCATCGCGCTCGCGGCGGATGCAGGCGGCGGCGATCCCCGCCATTGTCACGCCGGCGATGCGCGCGCTCGGGCGAACGTGGCGCTGCGAGACGACGGGCTGGGAGCAGTTCGACGCGCTGATGCAGGCCGGGCGTCCGCCCATCATTGCCTGCTGGCACGAAGTGATCCTGCCGTCCACCGTGATCTGGCGCGACCGTGGCATCGTCGTGCTCGCGAGCCAGAACTTCGACGGCGAATGGATCTCGCGGATTGTCATGCGTTTTGGTTACGAGGTGGTCCGCGGCTCGTCGTCGCGTGGCGGGTCGAGGGCGCTCGCCGTGATGGCGCGCGCGCTGCGTGGAGGCAAGCCCGTCGCGTTCACCATGGACGGCCCGCGTGGGCCGGCGCGACAGGCGCAGCCAGGCGCGTTGTGGCTGGCGCGGCACTCGGGCCATCCAATCCTTCCGTTTCACATAGCGGCGAGCCCGGCCTGGCGACTCGGCAGCTGGGACAGGGGCCTCGTACCGAAGCCGCGCAGCCGCGTCGTCATGGTCGTCGGCACGCCATTCGTCGTGGACCGCGACACGGATGACGAGGCGCTGGGCGAACAGGCCACCGTGCTCGACAGGGCCATGCGTGACGTCGAACGCCGAGCCGAGGCCGCGCTTGCGAACCAGACATGATCTTCTTCTCTGAACGCTTCCTCGACCACCTGACGCCCGCCGGGCATCCGGAGTCGCCCGAGCGCGGCGACGTGTTGCGTGCCGCGGCCCTGCGGGCGCGCGATCTCGGTCTGGAGGTGCGGGAGCCACGGCCGGCGACGCTGGAAGAACTCCACCGCGTGCACGCGCCGGCGTACGTCGAGGAGATCGCGGCGACGGCGGGCCGTGCCGTCTCGCTCGACGCCGACACCTTCACGTCGCCCTTGTCGTACGAGGCGGCGCGGCTCGCCGCTGGCGCGGCCATCGAAGCCGTCGATTACGCATTGGAAACGGGCGGGGCTTCACTCGCGCTCGTCCGCCCACCTGGCCATCACGCCGAGCGCGACCGCGCGATGGGGTTCTGCCTCTTCGGCAACCTCGCCGTGGCGGCGGCGCACGCGCGTGCCTCGGGGGTGTCGCGCGTCGCGATCGTGGACATCGACGTGCACCACGGCAACGGCACGCAGTGGATGTTCTACACCGACCCCAGCGTGCTCTTCGTCTCGACCCACCAGTTCCCGTTCTATCCCGGCAGCGGGGCGGCCGCCGAACGCGGCCACGGGGCAGGGGAGGGCGCGACGCTGAACGTGCCTCTCGAGGGCGGGGCGACCGACGCGGACCACTGCCTCGTCTGGCGCGAACTGATCGTGCCCAGGCTCGCCGCCTTCGAGCCGGAGCTCCTGCTCGTCAGCGCGGGCTTCGACGCCCACGACGACGACCCGCTCGCGTCGCAGCGGATGACGACCGAGGGCTTTGCCGGATGGCTGTCGGCCCTGCGGCACCAGGCCGAAGTGCTGTGTGGCGGACGCGTGGCGTTCGTCACCGAAGGCGGCTACGACCTGCGCGCGCTGCGCGCCTGCCTCGACGCGACAGTGGACGTCATCCGTGCCCCCGCAGGCGCCGCCCGCGAATGGGAGCAGCCCTCAGGCGACACTCGCCGCGGACGAGACGCCATCGCACAGCATCAAGCATTGGACATCAGGCATTAGGCATTAGGCATTAGGCATTAAGCATCAGGCATTAACCGGCCTTCCTCCGCGCCACCTGCCGTGCGCTCCGCAGGTAGGCCACGAGGTCGCGCACTTCCTGATCGCTCAGCGGCTCGAGCAGCCCCTCGGGCATCATCGACACATCCGCCTGGGTCAGCTTCGCGACGTCGGCCCTGGGCACCGTGACGCTCTCGTTGGTGGTGGTCACGGTGACCACCTTGTCGTCCTGCGCGGCGATCACGCCGGCCAGGACGCGTCCGTCGCGCAGTTCGACAGTTGCTGTCCGGTAGGCGTTCGGGATTTCGGCGTTGGGCGCGAGGATGTTGTGCAGCAGGTAGTCGAGGTTCGTCCGGTTCGATCCCGTGATGTCAGGTCCGATGTCGCCGCCTTCCCCGAACAGCTTGTGACACGGCCCGCACACCTGATCGAACACGACGCGGCCATTCGACGCATCGGCGCGGGCCCCGCCCGTGCGTTCCACGACGGCGCGATAACGGGCGATCTCGGCGTCGCGGTCACCGGCGTCTCCGTCGGTGCGGGTCACGCCCCAGACGCGATTGAGCGACGCGGTCAGGCGCTCGTGGTTCAGCAGCCGCATCTGACGGGCGATGTCGGCCGTGACGTCGCGGGCAGGCACCGTGCCGGCGTCGAGCGCGGCCGCCAGGGCCGACGCGTAGTCGGCGCGCGACGCGAGCGTCAGCAGGACGTCGCGCTTCTCGTCGGCATCTGCTGACGGATACAGCGCCAGCAGCTCTTCGGGCGCGCGCGGATCAGGGATGGCGGCCAGGGCCCGGACCGCCTCGTCCCGCAGGTCGGCGTCGTCGAGCGTACCGAGGATCAGCGGTGCCGCTTCGGTGTCGCGTGCGTTCACCAGTGCGCGAAGGGCCCGCCGCCGGCTCTCGTCGGGCATGCCCGTGTCGGCGAGTGTTGAGCGGGCCCACTGCAGTGCCGCCGGGCTGCCGAACGTGAGGCCGAGCGTCTGCGCTTCCGCCCGCACGCGGCCGCTGGCGTGGCGCCAGAACGTGGGCTCGGCGCGTTCCCAGGACGCAGGCACGGCGATGTCACGCTGCCCGCGCAGTGCCGCGTTCATCCCCATCAGGATGGCGGCCGTCTGCGACTGGTCGGACACCTGCATGGCTGCCCGCACGAGGATGTCCAGTGCCGCCGGGTCGGCCGTGGACGCCACCCGCCGCGCGGTGAACTCGAGCGTCCGCGGGATGGG
>JBIQIB010000161.1:0-7373 GCA_044508265.1 Acidobacteriota bacterium | reverse complement strand
CGCTGCTGTGGACGGATGCCTTCGAGCAGGAGGTGCGGCGGATGATTGGCGAGGCATGTGAACTCGAGGTCGCCTACGGTCGCGACACGATGCCGACGGGACTGCTGGGACTCAACGCGGACCTCTGCCGCGACTACATGCAGGGCATCGCGAACCGCCGCTGCGCGCAACTGGGCATGGCACCGCTCTTTGCCGCCACGCCCAACCCGTTCTCGTGGATGGCCGAGGCGATGGACATCAAGAAGGAGAAGAACTTCTTCGAGACGCGTGTGATCGAGTACCAGACCGGGTCGTCACTCACCTGGGAGTAGATCGAAGCTCACCACCCGTCGAGGAAACCACCGTCGAACCAGTCCCACAGCAGGTACGCGATCACGCTCGTCGATCGGCGATCCCGGTTGTTGATGGGAATGCGCGCACCGGCGTTGACGCGAATGTGCTGACGCCTGTTGAGCGTCACCTGCATCTGGGGCACCACGTCCCACTCGACGCCGGCCCCGCTCTCGAACGGCCTGGCCGCGAGCAGCTCGAACATGGGCGTCCAGCTCCGCCCGAACCGGCCCTGCTCGAACGTACGCCCGTAGGCCGCACGCCAGAAGCCCTCGTTGGCGTGCCCACTCTCGAACGGAATCTCGAAGCCGCCCTGCAGTTGCACGAAACTGTCGCGCGGCAGCATCTGTCCGAACGTGACGAACGGCTCGAAGACCGCCGTGCCGGCGCCGAGGCCCTTGTCCTCGTTGCCGCTCGGCAGCTTGGCCTCGGCCGACACGCTGAGGATGTTGCCGCGTACGAGGCTGTGCGCGAGCACGCGCTTGTAGCCCAGCGCCAGGTCGCCGATGCCGGTCGACCTGCCGTTCGTGCCGCCGTCGACCGAGTTGATCGGGATGCCCACTTCCCACTGGTTCAACGCCCCGAACCGCCGCTCGTACACGAACCGCGTCACGACATCACCGTCCTGCGAGGTCATCTTCACGACGGCTTCGTCCTCGGGGAATGCCTTGCCGGTGACGAGCGCCAGCGGCAGGTTCAACTCGCCACGCGGCCAGGTGTCGTCCGTGCAGAACGTCCGCACGTGCGAGACGGCCAACTGGAGCTCATCGAGCGAGAATGTGCCGCCCCACGGCGCCATCAGCGGCGAGAAGCCACGCGCCGGCCCGCCGTCGTGCGCCACGGCCAGCCAGTCGCTGTCGGGTTCGCGGTTCGCGAAGCTGCAGTCCGAGAAGTCGGGCAGGGCGACGATCTTCTCGAGCTCGAGGTTCATACCGCCCTTGCCGTCCGGACCGTGACAGGCGATGCAGGAGGCTTCGTAGACCTGCTGCCCGGTCCGCGACGTGGCCTGTTGCGCCGCCACCATCGTCGTGGAGGCGGCGGCAACCAGAAGGATCAGGCAGAGACGCGTGGTCCTTTCGAGACGTGTATGCACGACGGACTCCTACGGGACGATGACCATGAACCGCCACAACCGCGCGACTTCCTTCGCGTCGACGTACTTGCCGATTTCCTTCTCGAACTGGGCCTGCGTCTTCCACGGCCGGTACTCCTTGAACTCGCGGAGCATGGAGGCGCCCAGTTGCGGAATCGTCTTGAACTGATCGTCGGTGGCCGTGTTCAGGTTGAGCGGGATGAAGACGTACTGCTTCAGCCGCGCCACCTCGGCGGCGTCGACGTACTTGCCGATCTCGCGATCGAACTGCGCGAAGTTGACCCAGGGTCGGTACTCCTCGAACTCGCGCACCATGCGCTGCGCGATGCGCGGCACCAGCAGGATCTGCGGCGCCGTGGCGGTGTTCAGGTTCACGTGGACGAAGGCCCGCTCGTAGAGGGCCGCGATCTGTTCCTGCGTGAGCTTCTGCGCGAGCAGGAAGGCATTGGCCTCGACAATGGTCGGGAACGGCCGGGCGGCCACGAATGCCGCCGCGATGGCCGGTGTCATGTTCGGCAGCGTGGCGAGCGACGCCTCCGGCACGGCGTTGAGATCCTGAAGCCCGGGACCTACCTGGGCAGAGACCGATCCGGCCAGCCCGACAGATACGAGCAGCGCCACGGCAAGAATGCGGATGCGGATCATGACGATTCTCCCTTCGCTGGCGCCCGACCGATCGTGGCCAGGGCCGGATGCCGATACGTAGCGAGCAGGCCGAGCAGCCCGAGCTGGATCATCGCGCCGGGCGCCAGCGTCGGCGGCGCCTGCATGTGCATGACCTTCCAGAACAGGTGCGACGTCGTTGCCGCGGGATCCATGTCGATCTGAAACGCGAATCCGCCCCTGTAGTGCAGGACGATGCCGACGGCGCCGACGACGGCAAAGAGCGTCATCACGACGCGAAACAGGCGCACCGCAGCCCGGCTCGGGCGGAGCGCCAGCCATGAGGCCGCGCCGAGCGCCGCCGCGATGGCCGCAAGTGGCATGGCCATCGTCGGTTCTTCGTAGTGTTCGAGGAGTGTCAGTTCGGTCGCCAGGCCGACAAGCCCGAACACCA
The DNA here is from genome assembly GCA_044508265.1 of Acidobacteriota bacterium. Classification (GTDB taxonomy): domain Bacteria; phylum Acidobacteriota; class Vicinamibacteria; order Vicinamibacterales; family Vicinamibacteraceae; genus JAEZDP01. Next base: position 4,893 of record JBIQIB010000161.1, on the reverse strand, counting down.
CCAGCGCGAGCATCAGGCTGCGCGCGGTGAGCTCCGATCGGGTGGTTGCACCCATGGCCATTTCGATTATCCCCCTGAACGGAGGCGCCGAACGTGACAAGAGCGTGAAACAACGACAGCAGAATGTCGACCGTCCGGCGTCCGCCGGGGGTCGGCTGCTGTCGTTGTCACTTCACCCGATCCGGAACGTCCACACGTTGCGCGAGCGCAAACTGTCGGCGTCGCTTCAGCCCGAGATGGCCTCGCGAGCCTGCGCCTCGAGCCAGGCCGCCATCTTCTTCCACGGCACGGGGCCGTGGCTGATGCGGGCCACGCCGAGCTCGGCCAGGCGCGCACGAGGGGGAACGCCGGGCAGCGCGATGATGTTCGCCGGTAACGCGACCGCCGAGCACAGCGCCTCGATCAACCCTTCGTCGGCCAGACCGGGCGCGAAGAACCCGTGGGCGCCCGCCTGCTCGTAGGCCTTTGCGCGCGCGATGGCCTGATCGAGCATCGCCCTGTCGTGCTGCTCGCGCGGGGCTTTCAGGAAGATGTCCGTCCGCGCGTTGACGAACGCACCAACGCCGGCCGAGGCCCTGACCGCCGCCTCGATGCGCCGCACCTGCAGCGCGACATCGTGGATGCCGCTGCCGCCGACGACCTGGTCCTCGAAGTTGAATCCGACGGCGCCGACCTCGAGTGCGCGCGACACCGTGGCGGCCACCGTCTCGGGCGGCGCACCGTAGCCGCCTTCGAGATCCACCGTCACCGGCAGGTCGGTCGACGCGACGATGCGCCGGATGTTGTCGATGGCCATGTCGAGCGGAATCTTCTCGCCGTCCGGAAAGCCGAAGGCCATCGCCACCGGCGCACTGCCGGTCGCGAGTGCCTGCGCGCCGGCGGCCGCCACCGCTTTCGCACTGCCAGGATCCCAGATGTTGTAGAGCACGACGGGATCGCCCTTCACGTGCAGTCGGTGGAACAGCGCAGCCTTCGACGCCTGATCTGTCATCGCATGTACCTCCTGGTCGATCGTAGTCCGCAATCCCTGGACACGCCGCGCGGTCGTCGAGCGCGCCCTTCTGAACCGCGACGATCACGCCCGCAACAAGGGGCTTGCGTCGCATTTAACCTCGCGGTAAAGTACGCCGCATGGGTCAGGCCGACTCGCTCTCGCTCGTGTTCTTCGCGCTGAGCGACGCGACGCGTCGGAGCATCCTGTCGCGCCTGGCAGCGGCAACGCTGTCGGTGACGGAACTGGCCGCGCCGTACGACATCAGCCTCCCGGCCATCACGAAGCACCTGAAGATCCTGGAGCGAGCGGGCCTGATCTCGCGCAGCCGCGAGGCGCAGTGGCGGCCCTGCCGGCTCGAGGCAAAGGCCCTCGAGCCGGCCGACGACTGGATCGCCGGGTGCCGCGCGCATTGGGAAGAGAGTTTCGACCGGCTCGACATCTACCTGGCAAAGGTCCACAACAGACCGAAAGGCAGTCATGGCAACAGCAGAACGCGAAAATGAGCTGCGGGTGGTGCGCGTGTTCGATGCACCTGTCGCCCTGGTCTGGGATGCGTGGGTGAAGGACGAGCACGCCGCCCACTGGTGGGGCCCACGCGGGTTCACCATCACCACGAGGAGCAAGGACGTGCGCCCCGGCGGCCGGTGGGTCTACACGATGCACGGCCCGGACGGTGTCGACTACCCGAACATCACGACCTACCACGTGGTGGAACCTCTCGCGCGGCTCGTCTACGACCATGGCGCCACCGAGGATCGCGATCCGCTGTTCCGCGTGACCGTGACCTTCCGCGATCAGGGCGGCAGGACCGAGATGGACATGACGATGGCGCTGGCCACGCCGGAGGCGGCGCGTGAGGCGCGGGCGTTCATCAGGCGGGCCGGCGGCGATTCGACATGGGATCGCTTCGGCGAGTATCTGGAGCAGGCGCAGGGCCGGCCGGACACCTTCTTCATCAACCGATCGTTTGCCGCCGACCAGCAGACACTCTTCGAGATGTGGGTGAATCCCGATCACTATGCGAAGTGGATGGGCCCGACGGGCTCGACGATGTCATTTCTCCGGGTCGACGTGCGCGAAGGTGGCAGTGCGCTCTGGGCGATGACGATGGCCGACGGCAGCACGAAGCACGGGGTGCTCGAGTACCGCACGATCCGTCCCGTCGATCTGTTCGTCTACAGCCAGAACTTCAGCGACGCGGACGGCACACTCTGCAAACCGTCGTTTGCGCCCACCTATCCCGATCGCATCCTGACGACGGTGACCTTCGTGCCGGAGGGCCCGAACGAAACGCGGGTGACGGTGCGGTGGGAGATCCTCGGCGATGCCACGGCCGGGGAGCGCGACACGTTCGATACGATGAAGACGAGCATGACGCCCGGGTGGACCGGCGCATTCGACACACTCGACACGCTGCTGGCGGTTCCCGCCGACGCCTGAGCCGAACCGCGGTCCGACGTTCGGGCCTATGCGCGACCGGCGCGCACCCGCGCGTAATCCGGTATCCGGAATCGCCGTCGATACGCGCCGGGTGCGAGGCCCGTTGTTCTCTTGAACAGGCGGCGGAAGAACGCGGGGTCTTCGTAGCCGACGCGCCAGCTGATCTCGTCGACGGCCGCATCGGTGCGCTCGAGGCGGCGCTTCGCATCCTCGACGCGGAGCCGTTGCACGTAGGCGATTGGCGCAAGGCCCGTCGCCGCGGTGAACCGCCGCTTGAACGTACGCTCGGCAAGCGTCGACTGCCTGATCATGCCGTCAACCGCGTCGGCCACCGGGAAGTGCTCCGCCACCCACGCCTGTGCGCGCGCGACGTCGGCATCGCCGTGATCGGTGCGCCCCTCGAACACCATATAGGGCGTCAGGCCGTCGTGGTGCCACTGCAGGGCGAAGGTCCGCGCCACGTCGTGCGCGGCCGTCGCGCCCGCGTATCGTGCGATGAGGTGCAGTGTCATGTCGTGCCACGTCGACGACGCACCGGAACTGACGAGTTCCTCGCGTGCCCCGGAGATCATGAGGGTGCGCTCGGGATGGATCGACACCGCCGGGTAGGCGGCGCTGAACATCCGAGCGTAATTGAAGTGCACCGTCGCATCGCGTCCGTCGAACGCGCCGGTTTCCGCGAGCAGGAAGATCCCCGAACACGCCGAGCACAGCACCGCGCCCCGGTCGTACATCTCGCGCACCCAGCCGACGATGCGCGGGTAGCGGTGCTTGACCCATCCGTTGGGTCCGACGACCACGGACGGCACAATCACGATGTCGGTGGCCGGGATCGTGTCCACCGCGCGCTGGACGTCCACCGCCACGCCACTGACCAGGCCCAGGGGGCCCGCCACCTCGCCGACGATCTCGACACGGAACGGCGCACCGCCCGCCGGTGACAGCCCCATCGAGCCGAACGCACTGAGCACGTCGAAGACACCGAACAGCGTCGACACTGCGGCGTCGGGAATCGCCACCAGGCTGACGTGTCGCGGCGTCGTGCCGCCGGAGCTGTGCAGTACAGGCATGATCACTTCCGCGTCGTCGGCGACCGAGCGGCGTCACTATGGCACGAATGGACCGATTGAGGGCGATTCGGGCACTCGCGCCGGCCCGCGATGACTGCGACCATCGACCCGTGCGCGACATCCCGTCGCGCCGAAGGAGACCGTGGTCATCATGTCCGCACCCGCCATCGACCGTCCCATCAACCAGCAGTCGCTCGATTCGCTCATCGGCCGCGCCTTGACCGACCTGTCCGCCGGTTACGGCGGCGTGATGATCAGCCTGGGCCACCGCCTCGGCCTGTACAAGGCGCTGGCGGGCGCCGGGCCGCTCAGTGCCCGCGAAACGGCCGCGCGAGCGGGCTGCGCGGAACGCTACGTCCGCGAGTGGCTGAACTCGCAGGTGGCCTCCGGCTACGTCGGCTACCACGCGGTGAGCCAGACGTATGAACTGTTCCCCGAGCAGGCGCTGGTCCTCGCCGACGAGGACAGCCCGGTGTTCATTCCGCACGCGTGGCAGGTGCCGGCGTCGATGTGGTTCGACGAGGAGCGTGTCGCCGAGGCGTTTCGCGGCGGCACGGGCGTGGCGTGGGGCGACCACCACGACCGTCTCTACTGCGGCGTGGCGTCCTTCTATCGCAACGCCTATCGCGCCAGCCTCGTCCCTGCCTGGCTGCCGGCACTCGACGGCGTCGTTGGGCGCCTCGAAGCGGGCATCGCCGTAGCCGACGTCGGCAGCGGTCACGGCCATTCGACCATCCTGATGGCACAGGCGTTTCCGAAGTCGCGCTTCCACGGATTCGACGCGCACCAGCCGTCGATTGACGCGGCGAGGGGACATGCAGCCGATGCTGGCGTTGCCGGTCGCGTGCGCTTCGAGGCGGCGCGCGCCACCGACTACGGCCAGGGGCCGTTCGATCTGATCTGTTTCTTCGACAGCCTGCACGACATGGGCGATCCCGTGGCGGCGGCACGCCACGCGGCTCTGATGCTGGCGCCGGGCGGCACGGTGATGCTGATCGAGCCGTTTGCGGCGGACCGCGTCGAGGACAACCTGTCGCCAGTGGCGGCGATGTACTACGCAGCGTCAGCGTCGCTCTGCTGCGCGCATGCCATCTCGGAGGGTGGGGAACTGGTGCTCGGCGCGCAGGCGGGCGAAGGGCGGCTCGCCGAAGTGTTCCGCAAGGCCGGGTTCACGCACTTCAGGAGGGCCGCCGAAACGCCGTTCAACCTGATACTCGAGGCTCGACGGTGACTTCCTGGCGGCTGGTCAGCGCGCTGAAGCGGTCCGACGTCGGTATTTCGCGCTCCGCACCTTCTTCAGCTTCAGCCCTTCGCCGGTGATGAGCGGTTGCTGAGGATCGGCAAGCAGATCGAAGACGTGGCCCTGGCGCGTGCGCAGGAACAGGCCGC
>JBIQIB010000160.1:4614-7407 GCA_044508265.1 Acidobacteriota bacterium | reverse complement strand
TGGCCCATCCCGTGGGACGTGGACGGCGACGGCGACACCGACCTGCTCGTCTCGTGTCCGGACAAGCCGTCCAACGGCGTGTACCTGTTCGAGAACCGATCCGGCCCGGACGTCGAGATGCCGGTGTTCGCCCCGGCCAGGCGACTGGGCCCCACACTGCATTACGTGACGCCGTCCTATGTGGACGGTGCGCTGCGCGTGCTGCGGATGAACACCGAGTGGCCCGCCTTCGCCCGGTCCGGACTGAGGCCAGGGACGGCAGTGAAGCTGCCGCTGCCCGAGACGGCGCACACGACGCTGTTCGGCACTCAGCCCAAGGGCCCGCGCATCCGGCACAACGTCTGGAAGTACGTGGACGTCGACGGTGACGGGGCCCTCGACATCGTGCAGGCCGTCGAAGACTGGTCCGACTATGGCTGGGACGATGGGTACGACGCGTCGGGGGTGTGGACGAATGGCCCGCTGCACGGCGTGATCTACGTGCTGCGCAATGTCGGCACGACGGCATCGCCGCGCTACGCACCGCCCGAACGCCTGCTGGCCGGCGGCGTGCCGCTCGACCAGCCGACGGGCAACCCGGTGCCGAACTTCGAGGACTTCGACGGCGACGGCGACCTCGACCTGCTGACCGGCGAGTTCCTCGACGGCTTCACCTACTACGAGAACACCGGCACGCGGACGGCGCCCGTCTACGCGGCGGGCCGGCCGGTGCACACGCCCGACGGGCAGCGCCTGCGGATGGACCTGCAGATGATCGTGCCGGTGGCGTTCGACTGGAACCGCGACGGCCACCACGACCTCATCGTCGGCGACGAAGACGGGCGCGTCGCGTACGTGAAGCACACAGGGCGCCTGGACGCGAGCCGGACGCCTGTGTTCGAGGCGCCCCGCTACTTCCGCCAGGAAGCCGACACGCTGAAGTCGGGCGCGCTCGCGACACCGGTGACCGTGGACTGGGACGGAGACGGCGACCTCGACATCCTCAGCGGCAACACGGCCGGCTACATCGAGTGGTTCGAGAACCTGAGCGGGCCGAACGTGGCGTCGCCGCGGTGGGACGCCCCGCGCCGCCTCGACGCCGGCGGCAGCACGTTTCGCGTCATGGCCGGCGGCAACGGATCCATCCAGGGGCCGATCGAGGCCAAGTGGGGCTACACGACGTTCAGCGCCGCCGACTGGGACGGCGATGGCCTGCCCGACATCGTGCTGAACTCGATCCTCGGCGAGGTGGTGTGGCTGCGCAACGTGGGGACGCGGACGGCGCCGCGTCTCGCGGCGCCCGAGCCGATCGAGGTGGAATGGGAGTCACCGCAGCCGCGGCTGGCCTGGGGCTGGCGCACGCCCGATGGTAAGGCGCTGCTGACACAATGGCGCACGACGCCGGTCGTGTACGACGTCACCGGCGACGGCCTGCCCGACCTGCTGATGCTCGATCAGGAAGGCTACCTCGCGCTGTTCGAACGTGGCGCCGTCGAGGAGACCGTGAACGGCCAGCGCCGGACGCGTCGCGTCCTGCGGCATCCGCAGCGCGCGTTCGTGGACGAGGCGGGCGAGCCGCTGCGCCTCAACCCGCGCACGGCGGGCGCCAGCGGCCGGCGCAAGATCGCGGTCACGGACTGGGACGGCGACGGCCGGTTCGACCTGCTCGTGAACTCGGCCAACGCCAACCTGCTGCTGCAGGTCTCGTCGCGCGACGGGAAGTGGTGGTTCCGCGATGCCGGGCCGCTGGCCAGCAGGAACATCGAAGGCCATGACGTCAGTCCGGCCACGGCCGACTTCGACGGCGACGGCACGCCGGAGTTCCTCGGGGGCGCCGAGGACGGGCGGCTTTATCACCTCGACAGGAAGGCAGTCCGCCGGTAACCGTCTGCCGCTCGCGAGGCGCGACCCGCCTTGCCAGGCAGCGAGAAGACTCGAACGGCGCGGAGGCGCCGCTGCCGTTCGAGTCGGGCGGCCGCTCAGCGGCAGGCGTCGACCACCTGCTGCGCGAGGGCCACGGCGATGCCCTGGTTCCGCTCGGCATCGTCGCTGACGTCGGCCGTGATGGCGAACGAGACGCCGCGGTCGAGCACGTAGAGCTTCGATTCGATCGTGTTGAAGCTGGCCGCATCACCCACGGACGGCACCTCGCGGTAGGCGCGGGTGATCTCCGCCGCGATGCCCGCGAGTCCCTTTGCCGCGGACTTCTGGTCCTCCGACGCCAGGGCCTCGTCCTTCGAATCGTCGATGGCGGCGTCCACGTGACGCAGTTCCGCGGCGGTGACGGCGCGATACGAGTTCCGGAAGCGGTTCGCGTCGAAGGGCTGGATGCCGCCCAGCGCGACGAGGTTCTTCCGCGGCACCGTGATGTCGCGTCCGGCCACGTTCATCGTGCGCACACGGTCGCTCGGCCACGCATAGCTGACCTCATGCGTCACCGGGTTCCTGAGCACCTTCTGATAGGAGACCTCCGCTTCGCCGGCCGGCAGTCCCGCCGCCGACGCGGCGCGCTCGAGGGTCAGCAGCTCGTCGTACCGCGTCTGGTAGTCGAGCAGGCACGTATTGGCGCCTTCGGGCGACGCCTCCGCGGCGTCGGCTGCCGGCGCAACCGTGCCGGCGGCACTCCCGGGAGCCTCGGGCTGAGAAGAACAGGCGATGGCGGCGCAAAGCGCGGCGGTGACGAACAACAGATGAGTTCGGGACATGGCCATAACAGTACCCGAAGCGGATGGGCTGGAGAGGACTGGAGGAATGGAGGAGCGAAGGAACGGAGGAACAGGAGTGGAGGAAGGGAGGAGCGAAGGAATGGAGGAA
>JBIQIB010000160.1:2850-4514 GCA_044508265.1 Acidobacteriota bacterium | reverse complement strand
CCTCTCCCCTCCCTTCCTCGTCCTCCATTCCTTCGCTCCTCCCTTCCTCCAGTCCTCCTTCCGCCGATCTGGCTTCCTCCTTGCACCCCATCCCCGCATACCTCTGGTTTTCCGGTGTGAGCCGGAGTCAGTCGTCGTGCGCCGATGTCCAGACCTTCCACTCTGCGGACCCGCCACGTCCCAATGTGGGCAACCGGCGACAGGCGTCCGTGGCGCGCGGCAACTCTTTCCGCTGTCCTCCTGACGCTGCTCGCGGGCCTCACCGGGTGCGGCGACTCGTCGTCGAGCACGATGACGGCGCCGACGACGACCACGCGCTGCGCGGTGAGCCTGCGGACGGACTCGCCGGCGGTAGGAGCGGAGGGCGGGGCCGGCAGCGTGGCGATCACCGTCAACCGCGAGTGCAGCTGGGAAGCCCGCACCGACGTGTCGTGGCTGACGCTGGCGGCCGACACCCGCGGGCAGGGCACGGCGACGCTGGCCTTCCAGGTTGCGGCCAACCCCGATTCCCGTGAGCGTCGCGGCCACGTGATGGTCAACGACGCGCGCCTCGAGCTGACGCAGTCGGGCGCCGCGTGCGCGTTCGCGCTCGACGCCGCCGCCGGCAGCGTGGGTCCGGACGGTGGCGGCCTGCGCGTGCAGGTGGCCGCCGCGGCAGGCTGCCGGTGGACCGCTGGGAGCCAGGCACCGTGGCTGCGAGTCACTTCGGGCGGCGCCGGGGAGGGCCCGGGCAGCGTCACCATCGAGGTCGAACCCAACGGCGGCGAGCCGCGCACGGGCACCGTGACCATCGCGGGGCTGCCCTTCACCGTCGCGCAGGGCGCGGCGGCGCCCGAGCCACCCACGGGCGGCTGCGCCCTCACGGTGCTCCCGACGTCGGTCACGCTGCCTGCCAGCGGCGGAACGGCGGCCGTCAGCCTGACCGGCGACGCGTCGTGCGCCTGGACCGCGTCCACACAGGTGCCGTGGCTCACCGTCACGCCGCCCGCGGGACAGGGGCCCGGCGCCGCGACGCTGAGCGCGCCGGCCAATCCCGACACCCTGGTCCGCAGCGGCAGCGCCATCGTCGCGGGCCGGCCCGTCCTCGTCGTGCAGGAGGCGGCCGCGCCGCCTGCGCCGCCAACGGTCGACTGCCGGTTCCAGCTCACGCCATCGGCGGTGCCGCTCCCCGCGGGCGGCGGGTCGGCGGCCATCACCGTCTCGACGGCCTCCGAGTGCCGCTGGACCGCCATCGCGTCGGCGCCGTGGCTCGCCATCACTGGTGGCGCGACAGGGACCGGACCGGGAACCGTGACGGTGCTCGCCGGCGCCAACGGCGAGACGTCACAGCGCACCGCGCTGCTGAGCGTCGGCTCGCAGTCGGCAACCATCACCCAGGACGCCGCGAACACGCCGCCGACGCCGTCCACGTGCACCTTCGATGTGACGCCGCGCGCCATCGACGTCGGCGCGAGCGCGTCCGCCGCGACGGTCACGGTCACCGCGTCCGCAGAGACCTGCCCATGGACGGTGACCCACGGCGTGCCGTGGATCACCGCTGGCGCGACGGGTGGCACAGGAAATGGGCAGGTGCCGTTGTCGTTTGCGGCAAACGCCGGCGAAGCACCGCGCAGTGGCGTCGTGACCGTAGCGGGCCAGCCCGTGCAGGTCACGCAGGGCGGCAC
>JBIQIB010000160.1:0-2750 GCA_044508265.1 Acidobacteriota bacterium | reverse complement strand
CTGACGGTCGCCGGACGGACGGTGGCCGTCACGCAGGAGGCGCCCGCGCCGGCGCCGTGCACCTACAAGCTCGCCCCGGCGACCGTCGCGATCGCGGCAGCCGGAGGCAACGTCGGCACCCGCCTCGAGACGCAGGCGCACTGTCAGTGGACGGCGACGCCGCAGGCGCCGTGGCTGACGCTCGTCGGCCCGTCGTCAGGCACGGGTCCCGCCGACATCGCCGTCGCGGTGGCGGAGAACGCCGCGTCTGCCGCACGGACCGGCAGCGTGCTCGTCGCGGGCCAGCCGTTCTCCGTGACGCAGGAGGGAACGCCCGAGCCGCCGCCGTGCTCGTTCGACGTCGCGCCCGCGCGACAGACCGTCGTCGCCGAGGGCGGCCAGGCGGAGGTGACAGTGACCGCATCGGCAACCAGCTGCACGTGGACCGCCGTCTCGAACGTCCCGTGGATCGTTGTCGTGGCGAACGCGAATGGCGCGGGCTCGAGCGTCGTGACGCTCGACGTGGCCGCCAACGTCTCGACCTCGCCCCGGACCGGCACCGTCACCGTGGCCGGCCGGACCGTCGAGCTGGCGCAGGCGGCGCGCACCGCGACGACGGTCACGCTCGACGGCCGCATGGCGGCGAGGTCCGGCAGCTGTCCCACGCTGACGTTCAAGATCATGGGCACCGACGTCATCACCGACGCGTCGACGGCCTTCGAGGGGGCGCCATGTACGGTGCTGCGCAACGGGACACGCGTGTTCGTCGAAGGCCTGCCGCAAGCCAATGGCAGCGTCCTCGCCACGAGAGTGAGGGCTCAATGACGCGTAGCGCCGGTGCGACGTGGCGGCACGCCGCGGCTGCCGCGTGTCTGGTGGCGGCCATCGCGTTGGCCGTCCCGGCGCGCGTGCATGCGCAGGAGCCGCTGACCGAGGTGCTCGAGTTCCTGCTGACGAACCAGTCGGTGCCCACCGGAGACTTCATCCGCGACGCCGACGCGGCGCGCGTGACGAGCGAGACGATGACGCGGCTGCTGCTGGTGGAGCTCGGCACGCTGCCCATCAGCACGTCCTCTGCCGGGTTCGTCTACAGGATGAACCCCGCGCTCGGCACGCTCGAGCGCGCCAGCAGCAGCTTCGGCCCGTTCTTCACCGAGCGCAGCCTGACGGCGGGCAGCGGCCAGGCGTCCATAGGCGTCAGCGTGACGGCGGCACGTTACACGCACCTCGACGACAGGAGCCTGCGCGACGGAACGCTCGTGACGTCGGGCAACCAGTTCCGCGACGAGGCCACACCGTTCGACGTCGAGACGCTCACGCTGGAGCTCGAGTCGCGCACCCTCACGGTGCTCGGCAACGTCGGCCTCGGCGACCGCGTGGAGGTAGGCGTCGCCGTGCCGTTCGTGTCGCTCTCGATGACGGGCGCCCGCGTGAACACGTATCGCGACGTGTCGGTGCAGCAGGCCAGCGCGGATGCCGACGCCAACGGCCTCGGCGACATCGCGGTCAGGACGAAGGTGCGGCTGACGGGCGCCCAGGCGTCCGGCCTCGCGGCGACAGCCGAAGTCAGGTTGCCGACGGGACGTCGTGACGACCTGCTCGGCGCCGGAGAAGCCTCGGTTCGCGGAATGCTCATCGCGTCGTTCGAAGCAGGACGGCTGTCGGCCCACGTCAACGGTGGGGTGACTGCCGGCGGCCTCGCTGATCAGCAGCACTACCGGGGCGCCCTGACCTTCAGCGCCTCTCCTCACCTGACGCTGATTGGCGAGGTGGTGGGTCGGCGGCTCGACGCCGGAGGCCGGCTGTCGCTCGAACGCGTGGCCCACCCCTCGATAGACGGCGTTGACGCGCTGCGCCTCGTCACGACCGGATCAGGCGTGCACACCGCCATAGGCGTCGCCGGCGCCAAGTGGAACATCGCAGGCACGTGGGTGGTGAGCGGCAACGTGTCGATCCCGCTCACGTCGCGCGGCCTGCGTCCGGATCCGGCGATCTTCCTGGGTCTCGACCACGCGTTCGGCAGGTAGGACATGGCCGCGCGCGTCGAGCGCATGCGGATCCGCTGGGCATGGATCAGCGTGTGGTCGCCTCGACGATCTGCCAGGTGCCGTCTACCTTGCGCAGCTGGAACGACCACATCCGCGAGACGCTCTGCGGCGTCCTGCTGCCGACCCGGCGCACGTACGTGGCCCGGCCCTGGCAGTCGGCGCGTGCGACTGTCGCACGGACGTCGAGGTCACACCGCCCGAACTCGAGCGACTGCGACTCGAGTCCCGAGAACGCTCTCGAGAGGGCGCGTGCGTCCACGGATGGCCAGACGAGCTGCGCGGCATCCGCGTCGAGGTCCTGGTAGGCGGCCGCGTACCGGCCGAGCGTCGCCCGCACCTCCGTCTCGTCGCGCGGCGTGGCCGTGGGCGCGGTGGCCACGGCAACCGGCGGCGGCACGGACTCCGTCGGGGGCGCCGCGCTCGGCGCCGACTCGGGTGGCGGGGGTGCCGACGCGACGACAGACGCCGGCAACCTCCCGCTGTCCGGCGTGCCCGCCACAGACGACGGCGCGGGCGATGGTGTGGACGCAGGCAGTCCGCCCGGCGACGACGACGCAGCGGACGCGGCCTGCGCAGTTGCCGTGGTCGCCGGCGGCGGCGGCGCGGCAGGCGCTGTCGGCGCGTCCAGCGTCCGCTGCGAGAGCGGCCTCGGCATCGGCGTCCGCGAGGCGGTCCGCTCGGGTAGCGACGGAGCGGGCTCCGGGGCAGGTTCGCGGCGAGCCG
>JBIQIB010000159.1:0-7408 GCA_044508265.1 Acidobacteriota bacterium | reverse complement strand
CGCTTGCCGCGCACGTCCGGCGCGCGCGGCTGCTGCCGCAGCTACGGCTGGGGGTCGAGTGTTGCAGTGACCAGCACCGGCAGGTGATCCGACCCGTCGGTCTGGATCACGCGGGCCTCGACCGGCGTGAGGCCGCGCAGCAGCACCCAGTCGATCCGCCGGGTGGGTGACTGCACGGGAATCGTGAGGCCGTCGCCCTTGCCGACCGCGGCCCAGGCATCGGTGGCGGTGGCCGTCAGCGTCCTGTGTGCCTCGCTGCCCGGGACGTCGTTGAAGTCGCCGAGCATCACGACCGGCCCGTCGCCCCACTGGGTGACCATCTCCACCATCTGCTCCGCGCTGCGGGGGCGCTGCGCGCTGTCACGGCGATGGTCGAAGTGCGTCGTCAGCACCAGGACGCGCCGCCCTGCGACGTCGAGCACGGTCTGCAGCACGCCGCGCTGTTCACCGCCGCCGATGGGTTCGAGCGCGCGATTGCCTTCCGACACGATGGGGAAGCGCGACAGGAGCGCGTTCCCGTAATCGCCGCCCTGCAGGTCGATGTTCTTTCCGAAGGCGTAGCGCAGGCCCGTCAGGTCCGACAGCTCCTTGAGCAGGTCGCGCCGGTCGGTGCGCTCGACGCCGCGGTCCACCTCCTGGAGCCCGACGATGTCGGCGTTTGCGTCGCGGATGACCTGGGCGATGCGTTCGAGGTCGAGGCGCGCGTCGAGGCCCTCGCCATGGTGGATGTTGAAGGTCATCAGCCGGAGCGGCGCGGACGGCTGCTCCGTCGCAAGCCGTCCTGCCATGGCGGGCGACTGCCCGATCGCGCCTGCCGATGCTGTTGCGATGGGCGTCAGGCCGAGGCCCGCCGCCACGGCCAGGCCGGCGCAGGCGAACGCCCACAGCAGCGCGCGGCGCCGCATGGCTCAGGACCTCCCGAGCAGCACGGCGAGTGCTGCGTGCAGCGTCCGCACGTTGGTCTCCGTCGCGCCCGCGCCCATCAGGCCGACGCGCCAGAGCTTGCCGGCGAGCGGACCCAGGCCCGCGCCAATCTCGATGTTGAAGCGATCGCGCAGCGCCGTGCGCACCTTCGCATCGTCCACGCCATCGGTGAGCTGGACGGCGTTGAGCGTCCACAGCCGTTCGCCTTCGGGCGGCAGCAGCGACAGCCCCAGATCGGCCACGGCGTCGCGCATCAGCCCGTGCACCGTCTGGTGGCGGGCGCTGCGCGCCTCCATGCCCTCGTCGTCGATGACCCGGAGGGCCTCGAGAAGGGCGTAGACGAGCGGCGCCGAGATCGTGTGATGGTACTTGCGGTTCACCCAGTAGTCTTCGAGCAGCCGCAGGTCGAAGTAGAAGCTCTGGCTGCGCGCCTGCTGGCGGGCCCGCGCGCTGAAGGCGACAGGCGCCATGCCCGACGGCGCGCCCACGCCCTTCTGGCTGCAGCTGAAGATGGCGTCCACGCCCCAGCGGGCCATCGCGATGGGATGCGCGCCGAGCGAGGTCACGGCATCGACGATCATCAGGGTGCCGTGCGCCTTCGCGAGACCGGCGACCTCCTCGACGGGGTTGAGTACGCCCGTGGACGTCTCGGCGTGCACGATGGTCAGGACGTCCACCTTCGTCTGGCCCAGCGCCGCCTCCACGGCGGCCGGGTCGATGGCGCGGCCCCACGGCGCCTCCACGCGTGTCACCGTGGCACCGAGCCGTTCGCACGACGCCGCGAGCCGTTCGCCGAAGTACCCGTTGACGACCGAGACGACCTGCTGCCCCGACCGGACGAGGTTGACGAGCGTGGTCTCCATGCCCGACGAGCCCGTGCCCGAGACGGCAAACGCAATCCCGCCCTCGCCCACCCCGAACAGCCGGCCGAGCCGCTCGCGGACGTCATCGAGCAGCGCCATCATGTGCGGGTCAAGGTGGCTGAGCGATGGCGCCGCCATGGCGCGGGCGACGCGAGGCAGTACCGGGCTCGGGCCGGGGCCCAGCAGCAGACGTTCCGTAGCAGGCAGCATCATGGGGTCAGGTCTCTCAATTGGCACTCGTTGGGGTCAGGTCTCGCAACGGCCCACGGATGGGGTCAGGTCTCCTCCCGATCGCATGGCAATTTCTGCCACGTTGTGCCGTGCGCCCGCGATCATATCGCCCTGACCGGCCGGCGGACACCAGGCCGGCCGACCGTGCCGTCCGAGCTCAGCGGTCGCCCTCCCGCACGAGGTTCGCGGCGATCGTGACGATGGCGATGGCCGCGGCTGGTGCGAGGAGCCAGGGGGCCTCCCGCAGCACCCGCAGATTGAACGAGTCGCGCAGCAGCGTACCCCACGACGGCGTCGGCTCCGCGAACCCGAGACCGATGAACGACAGCGTGGCCTCGGCCACGACGAACGCCGGCAGCAGCAGGATGGCCTGGGTGGCGAGGAACGGCAGGACGGCGGGCAGGAGATGCCGGCGCAGCACGTGGAAGCCCGTCGCGCCGAACCCGCGCGCCGCTTCGACGTAGGCCTGCCCGCGCTCGGCCACCACGATCGCGCGGACACCCCGCGCGACCGACGGCCAGCCCGCAAGGGCCAGGACGCCTGCCATCAGCGCGAACAGCGCGGCGGGCGAGAGGACGAGCGGCAGCGCGGCCCGGAACAGCAGGATGACGTACAACGCCGGCAGTACGACGAGCAGATCGCTCAGGCCCATCAACGCGGCGTCCGTCCAGCCGCTGCGCCATCCGGCGACGAGGCCGACGGCCAGTCCCAGCAGCGTCGCCCCGACGACAGCCGTCGCGGCCAGCCCGAGCGAGTAGCGGCCGCCGTGCAGCAGGCGTGACCACACGTCACGCCCCAGTCCGTCGGCGCCGAGCAGGAGGAGCGGATGACTCGCGTCGGCGCTCGTCACGAGGCGGCCTTCCGTGAACCATCGCAGCGGCAGCACGTCACCCTGCGCGTAGGCGTGCGCAAGCCGATCCGTCAGGATCAACCGCGGAATGTACGGCGCGCGCCAGTTCCCCTCGGCGTCGCGCACCCGCGGGAGCATCGGGGGCGCAAAGGGATGGCTGGGATGCTGCGCCGCCGACGGCGTCGGCGACAGCACGGGCGCGGCCACCGCGGACAGCACCGTCAGTCCGAGCAGGACGAGTCCCGCAGCTCTCGCGCCGCCGATCCTCATGACGGCGTGACGCGCGGGTCGACGGCCGCCTGGACGATGTCGGCGAGGAGCACGACGAGGCCGACGAGCATCGCAGCCGCGGCGGCGCAGGCAGCGGCCAGGTCTGCGTCTCGCGCCAGCAGCGCGTCGTACGTGAGGCGCCCGAGGCCCGGCCACCCCGTCACGAGTTCCACCGCCAGCGACCCGCTGACCAACTGGCTGCCGACGAGGGACAGCACTCCCAGGACGGCCGGCAGCGACAGCGGCCACGCATGGCGCCATGCGGCCTGGCGTTCCGAGAGACCGCGCGCCCGTGCCGCGCGTGCGTAAGGACCTGCCATCACGTCGCGAAACGCGCTGGCCTGCAGGCGTTCCACCAGCGCCGCCGCCGGCAGCGCCAGGGCGAGCACCACCACCAGCAGCGTGGGCACGCGCAGGCGCGCGAACAGCACCGCCAGCACCATCGCCAGCACCAGCGACGGCACCGAGACGACGACGAGCGCCGCAGCACCGGCGAGGCGCCGTACGAGCGGACGCCGCAACCGCGCGCTCGCAAGGCCCGCGGGAATGCCGACCGCCAGCGCCACCCCGAGGGCCAGGGATCCGGCGAGGAGCGTGCGGCCGGCGCGCTCGGCCACCAGCGGCAGCACGGGGACGCCGAACCGCGCCGACGTGCCGAGGTCGAGCCTCATCATCCGCCGCAGCCGCGTGCGTAAGCGCTCGCCGACGGGACGATCGACGCCCAGGCGTGCGCGTTCCGCGTCGTAGGCGTCGGTGCCGCGTCCGAGGGCCTGGTACGCGGCGTCGCCCGGCGCGAGGGCCGTCAGCAGGAACGCGCCGAAGAACGCGCTGGCCACCAGCGCCGCGAAGAACGGGAGGCGGAGCGCCGCCACTCGCAGCATGGCACTTACCGTACTCCGATCTCGGCAGCCTGCCACAGCACGGGCGGGGCGAGGAGGCCCGGGCGGACGCCTGTCAGCCGGCTGCTGACGGCGGCGTGCACCCGCGGCGCCGCGAACGCGATGGTCGGCAGCTCGCGATGGTGCAGGCGCAGGACGTCGCCGAACAGGCGTGTCCTGTCGTCGAGGTCGGTCGTGGCGACGTGCGCGAGAAAGAGGCGGTCCATCTCCGCTTCCCACGCCGTCGCCGGCGACGCCTGGCCGGGGTGCCACAGGTGCAGCTGCCCGGACGACAGCCAGAACTCGCCGTAGCCGGCCGGGTCGGTGTCGGTGGCCGGCAGCGCGTGGTAGATGGCCTCGTAGGTTCCTTCGCCCAGGCGGCCGAACAGGCTGCGCGCGTCGAGCGCGACGATGTCCATGTGGAGGCCGACCTGTCGGAGTGCTTCCTGCAGCACCGTCATGGCGCGCTGGCGCGACGAGTGCCCCTGCTGGACCAGCACCGCGAAGCTCGCCCTGCGGCCGGCAGGATCGTCGCGCAGGCCGTCGCCGTCGCGATCGACGAGGCCGAGGCCGTCGAGCAGCGACGCGGCCCGCTCGCGGGAGAACTCGCGCGGCTCGATGTCCTCGACGTGCCACTGGTGGTTGCCCGGCGTCACCGGACTCGTGACGACTTCG
Organism: Acidobacteriota bacterium; assembly: GCA_044508265.1. GTDB lineage: Bacteria > Acidobacteriota > Vicinamibacteria > Vicinamibacterales > Vicinamibacteraceae > JAEZDP01. The sequence continues at coordinate 2,717 of JBIQIB010000159.1, read as the reverse complement.
GCTTCGCCGTGGAACACCGCGTCGATGAACGCCTGGCGGTCCACGGCGTGCGCGATGGCTTCGCGCAGGGCGCGCTCGCGCAGCCACGGCTTCCCGCGGGTCGCGCGCGCCTCCGGGGCGAGATTGAACCAGAGCAGGTCGGGCGCCAGCGACACGCCGAGCTCGGTCAGCTGCAGCACGCCCTCTTCGGCGAGGCGTCGTGCCTCGGGCACGTCCTCCGGCCGGAGTCCCGCCGTGGGGATGTCGAGCTCGCCCGAGGCCAGGGCCAGCATCTCGGCGTCCTGCGACGCCATCAGCCGCAGTTCGAGCCGGGTGACGCGCGGCAGCTGTCTGCCGCGCGCGTCGCGCTGCCAGGCGTGAGGCTGCCTGGTGACGAGCACGGCCACGCCGGGCGTGATGCGGTCGAGCGCGAACGGCCCCGCGCCAACGATTTCGGCCGGCGGTGTCGTCAGCGCCCAGGCGTCACGCAGCGTGCCGGCCTCGAGCGCGTCGCGCAGGCGATGCGCCGGCAGGATCGGCAGCGAGTGGAGCGGGCGGAGGCCGGGGCCATAGGGGGCCGGGTAGGTCAGATCCACCGTGTGGCTGTCGACCTCGGTCACGGCGATCGGTTCGCCCCCGACGAGCAGGCCGCTGGCGAGCGTGCTCTTGACGGTGGGGTGATAGACCGCGTCGAAGGAGAAGCGGACGTCGGCGGCCGTCACGGGCTCGCCGTCGGAGAAGCGCGCGGCCGGGTCGAGCGTCAGCCGGTACCGCCGTCCGTCGGGGTAGGCGGTCCAGGACCTGGCGAGGGCGGGGACGACCTCCTGGGTCTGGTGGTCGATCTGGACGAGCGTGGTGTGGATGAGCCGGGTAACGGTGAGCGAGGCGAGGTCGGAGGCGACGAGGGGGTTGAACGTGACGGGCTCGGCCCGTGTTGCCGCCAGGATGGTGGCCTCGGCAGGGCCGTCTGGCGTGCGGAGGCGCTGTACCCAGAGGAGGAGGGTGACGCCGACGGCACACGCCACGGCCAGCAGGAGCAGGCGGGTCGCGGTGCGGCTCACGGATGTCGGATCGGTCAAGAAGTTGGCCGGACCGGCCAAGATCTTAGCCGATACCGCGCCTCAGCATCGTCCATTGCTGAGCTGGACGCAAGAGTCTCCTGTCACCCAGCTCTGCTACTCGGACCGTGCCGGGAGCCACTGACCTTGTAATTTCTGCAGCTCGTCCCAACGAGCCTCTTGGACCTTATCGGCCGAGAATGGCAATTTCTGCAGCATGGCACGCGCCGTGTATTGCGAGTCTGCCAGCTGGGCGACTCTTCACCTTCCGGGACGAGAATTTCCTCACCCGCAGGGACGTCCCGCTTCGGAAACACCCGCTTCTCCCTGTAGTCCACTTATGCGCACCACCACTGCCTCCATCCTCCGCGCGCCGGCGCGGTCGTCCTTCCTCCCCACCGTGGTCTGGTCCATCCGCCGCACGGTCGTCTGGGTGTCCGTGGCCTTCGTGCTGCTCACCCTTCCTGTCGCCGCGGAGGGCCAGCCCGGTCACCGTGCGCGCCTGTCGCGCGGGCTGTCGCAGGCGGTCGCCGCCGGACGCACGAAGCCCGTCATCCTGTCGGGTTCGCCGCGTGAGATGCGGGCGCTGGCCGCGCGCCACGGGCTCCCGGTGCGCAAGGTGCTTCCCTCGGGCGTCGTGGTGGAGGTCGCAGATTCTGCGTCCCTCGAGGCGTTGAGCAGCGACCCGGCGGTGCCGGTCGTGGCAGAAGATGCGCGCGTCTTCGCGAACATGGCCAACGAGGTCGTGTCGCTCGGCGCCGACCAGGCGTGGGCGGGGCTGCTCGGCGTGGACGGCGTGACGGGTCGGGGCGTGGGCGTGGCGGTGATCGACTCCGGGATCCTGGCGCGTCACGAGGCGCTTGCCGGACGCGTCGTGGCCTCGGTCGACTTCGTCGGCATCCGGGGGCGTGGTGACGACACGTATGGCCACGGCACGCACGTGGCGGGGATCATCGCGGGCGCGGTGGTGCGGGGCGCCGGACGCTTCAGCGGCGTCGCGCCGGGCGCGCACCTCGTCAGCCTGAAGGTGCTCGACGAGGCCGGCAGCGGCGAGACGAGCACGGTCATCGAGGCCATCGACTGGGTCATCGCCAATCGCGAGCTGTACCAGCTCCGGGTCATCAACCTCTCGCTCGGCAAGGCGGTGCTCGAGAGCTGGCAGGACGACCCGCTCGTCCAGGCGGTGGAGCGGGCGGTGTCGGCGGGCCTGGTGGTGGTGACCTCGGCGGGCAACTGGGGCACGCTGCCGGACGGCACGCGTGTGCGGGACGGCATCACGTCGCCGGGCAACGCGCCGTCGGCGATCACGGTGGGGGCGCTCGACACGATGGGCACACCCGAGCGCAGCGACGATCGGCCGACGGACTGGAGCAGCCGTGGGATGACGGCGATCGACCAGTTCCTGAAGCCGGACGTTGCTGCGCCCGGGCGTCGAGTGCTGTCGGCGGGCGTGGCGAAGAGCACGCTGGGCAGCCGCGAGGACGCGATGGTGACGGGCGCGGGGCCGCGCTTCTACCAGACGCTCTCGGGGACGAGCCAGGCGGCGGCGATGGTGGCCGGCGTGGCGGCCCTGGTGCTCGAGGCCCGGCCGACGCTGGCGCCGCACGAGGTGAAGGCGCTGCTGCAGCTCACGGCGCAGCGGGTCGAGAACGCGGGTGTCGCCGAAGTGGGCGCCGGCGC
>JBIQIB010000024.1:28236-39664 GCA_044508265.1 Acidobacteriota bacterium | reverse complement strand
ATGGAACTGCTCGCCACGCTGGGGCGCACGTTCGGGTTCTCGCTGGCCGCCGGAGTGAACCTCTACGCCACGGTCGCCATCCTCGGCCTCGCGTCGCGCTACGAGTGGGTCTCGCTGCCGGAGCAGTTCCGGATCTTCGACAACCCGTGGGTCATCTACACCGCGCTGGCGCTGTATGTCGTCGAGTTCGTCGCCGACAAGGTGCCGTGGCTCGACACCATCTGGGACGGCATCCACACGGCCATCCGGCCTCTCGGCGGCGCGCTGGTCGCCGTGACGACGCTGGGGGAGGCGTCGCCGGCGTTGCAGGGCATCGTCGCGCTGCTCGGCGGCGGGCTCGCCGCGTCGAGCCATGCCACCAAGGCCACCGCGCGCGTTACCGCCAATGCCAGTCCCGAGCCGTTCTCGAACTGGGCGTTGAGCCTGGGCGAGGACGCCTTCGTCATCGGCGTCGCGCTTGTCGCCATCGAGTATCCGCTGCTCTCGCTCGGCGTGGTTGCCGTGTCGGTGGCGCTGCTGGTGTTCGTTCTGCTGCGGCTGCTGCGGTTCATCCGGAGGCGCCTGTTCGGGGCGCCACCGCCGGCCCACGTCGTGTGACGCCTGGCCGCGCGGCGAGGCGTCAGCCGCCCACGGTGAAGCGCAGCGTCCAGGGCGCCAGGGGCTGCCCTTCCGTCGACCGGATTCCTTCGCCGAGCAGCACTTCGACCGCGCGGAAGCGCTCGAGCGGCGTCTGGAACGTCAGCTCCAGCACGCGCCGCCCGCCGTCGTAGTTCGTCGTGAACGCGATCGACGGCACCTGTATCTCGCCGCGTTCGACCGACTCCTGCGTCAGGTAGCGTGCGCGGACGTTTCCCGCGAACGAGTCGGGATCCATGTCGCGCGAGAACTGGATGCGCACGCTCGCGCTCGGCCGCACGTCGAGTTCGTCTGTCGTCGGCGCGCTGAACACCACGGTGGGCGCCGGAGGCGGCAGCAGTGGCGCGGCGGTCTGCTCGGGGGCGGGCTCCTCGACAGGCGCGGCGCCGCGTATGGCGGCGGCCTCGATCCACACCAGGCCGCGACCCACCCGCACGTCGCCCTCGACCTCCAGCCAGCGGCCGGTATCCGTGCGGCGGTCGACGCGAAGGTCGATGCCGTCCACGCGCGGCCGCTGTCCCACCACCCACAGCGACGCGTCGGCGAGCTGCAGGACGAAGTCGTGCGGACTGCGTCCCGGCGCGGCGGGCTGATCGCCAAAGAGGTTGCGCCCCCGGAAGCGGCCGGCCACGGTGACGGTCTGCCCGTCGAACGTCTCTGGCGCCAGCGCAAGGGCGCGCAGCGTGACCTGCGGCGGCCGCTCGGCGCGTGCGACCTCCTCGGTCGCCACCACGAGCAGCTCGCCCTGCGCGGGCCAGTCGCGGTTGAGCACCTTCTGCGACAGCGCGACGAGCCCGTAGGCCGCCACGCGGCTGTCGTCCTCGGTCAGGCGTCCGACGTCGAGGAACGTGCCGAGCACCTCGACGTCGCCATCGGCGCTCGCCACGGCTTCGTCGCCGATCAGCAACACGCGTGAGGCGCCGCCGATGAGCGCCACGCCGACATCGTCGGTGACCAGGCGGCCCCGTACGCGCACGGGCTGCGCATGGTAGAAGACCGGGTACAGCGCCAGCGCGTCGACGGTCGTCGCGCGGCGTCCACCCGGCACTTCCGCGCGGATTTGCGCATGCGTCGGCCAGGCCGCCAACGCTGCGGCCAGCGCGAACCAGGCGACTGCACAGCGGCGGAGCATCGGGTCAATCGTACCCTGCTACGCGCTACAATCTGCGCCGTGAGCGACGCCACGCGGATTCGCAGTGCGTCCGACCAGGTTTCGGAGCTGACGACCGCTCGCCTGTCGGTGTATCTACGCTGTCTCGAGGCCCTCGACGCACGCGGGGTCAACACCATCTCGTCGCAGGGGCTCGAGACCGAGTTCGGTTTGAACGCCGCCCAGATCCGGAAAGACCTCGCGCACTTCGGCGAGTTCGGCATCCGCGGCGTCGGCTACTACGTCAAGGATCTCAAGCGACACCTGCGCCAGATCCTCGGGCTCGACAGGTCCATCAAGGTGATCATCATCGGCGCGGGCAACCTCGGCCTGGCGCTCGCCGACTACCAGGGGTTTCGCAGCGACGGCTTCGACATCGTCGCGCTGTTCGACGTCGCGCGCGAGAAGGTGGGGCAGTACTCGCGAGGCGGCGTGCTGATTCGCCACATCCGCGAGCTCGCCCGTGTCGTGGAGCGCGAGCGGGTGGACATGGCCGTCGTCACCGTGCCCGCCGACGCGGCGCAGGCGACCATCGATGCCGTCGTTGCGACGGGCATCCGCGCCATCCTCAACTTCTCGCCCGGCAACCTGAAGGTGCCCGCTGGCGTGAAGCTGAAGAACATGGACCTGACGGTGACCTTCGAGAGCCTCTCCTTCTTCCTCGCCAACGGGCCGATCGATGTCGGCTGAGCCTCCCTCACGCGGGCTGACACACGCCGACGCCGACGGGCGCGTGCGGATGGTCGACGTGTCCGACAAGGCCGCCACCCGTCGCGTGGCTGTCGCGCGCGGCTTCGTGCGGGCCGGCACCGAGGCGCTCGACATCGTCACGCGCGGCGCGACGGCGAAGGGCGACCCGCTCCAGACCGCACGCATCGCCGGCATCATGGCGGCCAAGCGGACGGCCGACCTGATCCCGCTCTGCCATCCGCTCGCGCTGTCGAGCGTCAAGGTGGACGTGGACGTCGTCGCCGACGGCATCGCCATCCGCGCGACGGTCGTCACGACAGGGCCGACGGGCGTGGAGATGGAGGCGCTCACCGCCGTGAGCGTCGCCGCACTCACCGTGTACGACATGCTGAAGGCCGTGGACCGCGGCATGCGCATCGAGCACGTGGAACTCGTCGAGAAGGACGGGGGCCGCAGCGGTCACTGGCAGCGCACCTGAGGACGTCCGGTCCGGTGTGCTACGGTTAGCCTCGCTTTCCGAGGAGGTGCACGTGACGGTTGCCGTCGCGCCCGGTCGACGCACCGGTGAACGCTACCGCTTTCCCCCATCGGCGCCGGCGCAGATCCGTACGCTGGCCGAGCTGCCGCGTTACGTGGCGCGCACGCACGCGCGACAGGCGTTCCTGCTGCGCTGCACCGCGCGCGGCACCGAGCCGCTGTCGACGCAGGCGTTCGCGGATCGCGTCGAGGCGATCGGCATGGCGCTGCGCGACATGGGCGTGGCGGCAGGCGACCGCGTGGCGATCATGTCCGAGACGCGGCAGGAGTGGCTGCTCAGTGACCTCGGCGTGATCACCGCACGCGGCGTGACGGTGCCCATCTACCCGACGCTGTCGGCCCAGCAGGCCCGCTACATCCTCCAGGACTCCGGGGCCCGCGGCATCTTCGTCGCCGACGCGCAGCAGGCGGCCAAGATCCTCGAGGTACGTCACCTGCTGCCGGCGCTCGAGTTCATCGTCTCGTTCGGTGCCGTGACGCAGGGCGCGAGCCGGTCGGTGATGGGCTTCGAGGCGTTGCTCGAGCGGGGCCGGCGGCTGGCCGCGGACGCCGCGGCGCGCACCGTGTACGAGGCGGGGATTGCCGCAGCCGCTCCCGACGATCTCGTCACCATCATCTACACGTCGGGCACCACGGGTGAGCCGAAGGGCGTGATGCTCTCGCACGCCAACCTGCTGTCGAACGTGCTGGCCGTCAGTCCCGTCCTCCGCCTGACGCCAGACGACGTGGCGCTCAGCTACCTGCCGCTCAGTCATGTATTCGAGCGGCTGGTCACCTGCGTCTACCTGTACGAGGGGGTCACCGTCGCGCACGCCGAGTCGATGGACACCATCGCCCGCGACCTGCAGCAGGTGCGACCGACCGTAATGACGGGCGTGCCGCGCGTGTACGAGAAGCTGCATGGCCGCATCCACGAGGCCGTGGCCTCCGGATCCGCCGTCAGGCAGCGGCTCTTCCACTGGGCCGTGCGCATCGGCCAGGAGATCTCGTCGCTGCAGATCGCCGGCCGCGCGGTACCGGCGACGCTCAAGGTGCAGTGGTCCGTCGCCGATCGGCTCGTCGCCGCGAAGATTCGCGCCCGCGTCGGCGGACGTCTCCGCCTGGCCGTCTCGGGCAGCGCGCCGCTGCCGGCGCACATCGCGGCGTTCTTCAACGGCATCGGGCTGCGGCTCATCGAGGGGTACGGCCTCACCGAGACGTCACCCGTCGTCAGCGTCAACCCGCTCGACCGCCCGCGGTTCGGTACCGTCGGCTGCGCCATCGACGGCGTCGAGATTGCCATCGCCGAGGACGGCGAGATCCTGACGCGCGGGCCGAACGTGATGCAGGGCTACTGGCGGCGTCCCGAGGAAACCGCCGCCGCGATCGTGGACGGCTGGTTCCACACGGGCGACATCGGCACGCTCAGCGACGACGGCTACCTGACGATCACCGACAGGAAGAAGGAGCTGCTCGTGACGTCGGGTGGCAAGAAGGTGGCGCCAGCGCCCATCGAAAGCGTGCTGAAGCGCGACCCCCTCGTCGCCGAAGCTGTCGTCGTCGGCGAGGCCCGCAAGTTCCCCGCGGTGCTCATCGTGCCCGACTTCGCGGTGCTCGAGCAGCGGCTGCGGACGCTGGGGCTGCCTTTCGGATCGCGTGAGGAGCTCGTGACGCGTGACGACGTGCGCTCGCTTTACCAGGACGTGGTGGACGGCCTGAACTCGGAGCTCGCGCAGTACGAACGGCTGAAGAAGCTCGCGCTGCTGCCGGCGGAGTTCTCGATCGCCACCGGCGAACTGACGCCGACACTCAAGCTGCGCCGGAAACCGATCCTCGAACGTTGGCAATCGGTCGTGGATGCGCTATACGAGGAAGAGCGCAAAGGAGAGTCCTCGTGAGCCGAGACGACGTGTACGCCGCGATCAACGACCAGGTCAACAACGAGCTGTCTGCCTCGCACAGCTACCTTGCCATGTCGGGGGTCTGCGAAGAGCTGAACTACCCGGGCGCGGCCCGGTGGTTCCGCCTGCAGAGCGAAGAGGAGCGCGGACACGCCCTGCGGCTCTTCGACTTCATCCACAACCGCAACTTCGGGGTGACGCTGCGCAAGATCACCGTCGAGACCACGCGTGCCACGACGCTGATCGAGATCTTCCGCGCGGCGCTCTCGCAGGAGGAGCAGGTGTCGCAGCAGATCGACGCGCTCTACGACCTGGCGATGCAGCACAAGGACTTCGCGGCCGTGGTCGAGCTGCAGTGGTTCGTCACCGAGCAGGTGGAGGAAGAGAAGTCGGCGCGCGACATCATCGCCAAGCTCGAGCACGCGGGGGCGGACCCCAGTGCGCTCCTCGAGATCGACAGGGAACTGGGCGCGCGCGTGCCGGAGCCGTAAGGCCGCGTCGCGGCCTCAGTCGAACAGGCGGGCCTGGCCGATGGGCCACCACCTGAGCTGTACCTTGCCGATGATGTACTTCTTCGGCACGGGCCCCCAGTGGCGGCTGTCGGAGCTGTTGTTCCGATGGTCGCCCATCACGAAGTAGTACCCCTCCGGGATCACCTGGGGCCCGTAGTCGTCGTGGCCCCGGAACTCCAGCGGCACGTACGCGTCGTCGAGCTCGATGTCGTTGACGAAGACGCGGCCGTCGACGATGCGGACCTTGTCCTGCTCTTCGGCGATCACGCGCTTGACGAACGACTTGTCGGGATCGACCGGATACCACAGCATCACGATGTCGCCGCGGCGAGGTTCGCCGAGCTTGTACGCCGCCTTGTTGACGATGAGGCGGTCCTGATCCTCGAGCGTCGGCGCCATGCTCTGGCCTTCGACGCGCGCCACCTGGAAGCCGAACGTCACGATGAGCGTCGCGTAGACGGCGGCGGAAGCCAGCGTCTTGAACCACGTGAACAGCTCTTCTCCGAGGCGCTGCCAGATCGAGGGCCCGCGCACCTGGGCCGTGGCCGCGCGCAGCGCTTCATCGGCCGCCGTGACGGCCGACGGGCCGGGAGGCGGCAACGCCTCGCCGCGCGCCTCGAGGGCGGCGACGAGCGCGGGGCTTGCGGCGCCCGCGGCGGGCGCTACAGCTTCAGGTACTCCCGGAGCCGCTTCGTCTGCGTGCGGCTGACCGGAATCTCCGTAGCCTTCGCGTCTTTCATTCTCAGGATGAAGTTCCGGCTGAACCAGGGGACTATCTCCTTGATCTTGTGGATGTTCACGAGGTGCGAGCGGTGCACCCGCCAGAACACCGCCGGGTCGAGCTGCGCCTGCAGCTCGTCGAGCGTCCGCACGGTGGCCGTGCCTGCCGCTCCGCTTGCGACCACCGACACGACATCGTCATTCATGGACGCGAAGATGAGGTCGTCGGCCGGCAGCAGGAGGATGCGTTCGTCCACCTTGACCACCACCTGCGACCGCCGGGCCTGTCGGGCCGACACCATCTGGACGATCCGCTCGAGGTCGGGGTTCGATACGCCGCCCGATCGATCCGCCGAGAGCCGCTTGCGCGCCCGCCCCAACGCCCGCTCGAGGAGGCCTGCGTCCACCGGCTTGAGCAGGTAGTCGACGGCGTTGACGTGGAACGCGTCGAGCGCGTACTGGTCGTAGGCCGTCACGAACACGAACTCGGGCGCGAGCTGCCGGGCCAGCGCCTGCCGGGCGACTTCGAAGCCGGTCAGCCCGGGCATCTGGATGTCCAGGAAGACGAGATCCGGCTCGAGGTCTTCGAGGAGGCCGAGCGCCTCGATGCCGTCGCCGGCCTGTCCAATCACTTCCACGTCGGGGGACTGCTCGAGCAGGAAGCACAGCTCCTCGCGCGCGAGCTGCTCGTCGTCCACCACAAGGGTCGTCACCTTCATGTTACGCCGACCGCCGCTCGGGTGTGACCAGCTGGGGCAGTTCCAGGCGCACACGCGTGCCCTGGCCGGGCGCGCTGGTGATGCCCAGCTGGCAGTGGGCGCCGAAGATCACCTGGAGCCGCTCGTTGACGTTGCGCAGCCCGATGCCGTGCGACGGCCGCCGCCCGCGGCGGTCCTCGTCGATGCCGAGGCCGTTGTCGATCACCTCGAGCACCGTCAGGTCGCCCTGCCTGAGGCTGCGCAGCGTGATGACGCGTTCGCCGATCTTGTCGGCCAGCCCGTGCTTGATCGAGTTCTCGACGAGCGGCTGCAGAATCATGCTCGGCACCACCTGGTCGAGCGTGGCGGGGTCGAGCTCCTTGTGCACCCGCAGGGTGGGCCCGAAGCGGACGCATTCGATGTCGAGGTACTCGTCCACGGCCGACAGCTCTTCCCGCAACGGGACGAAATGGTCGTGTGCCCGCAGCCGGCGCCGGAGCATCCCGGCCAGGCGGTTGATGAGCGTGCGTGCCGTCTCGGGGTTCGAGCGGATCAGCGACGAGATCGACGTCAACGTGTTGAACAGGAAGTGCGGGTTGATCTGGCTGGTCAGCGCCTCTATGCGCGCCGCCAGCAGCAGCTGCTCCTGCTCCTGCAGCTTGTGTTCGATCCGCGCCGAGTTCCAGATCTTGATCGGGATGGCCACCGTCAGGGTGGTGCAGAGCAGCGCCATGACGAGCATGAACGGGTTGTCGGCGGGGAAGAAGAACAGCCTGTCGATCCCGTACCGGTGGCCGAGCGCCTGGCGGAGCACCTCGAGGCCGATGGGGGCGGCGATGAGCACCACCTGCCAGTCCACCTCGAACCGGCGGACGAACTGCCAGACGTAGCGCGCCAGCCCGGTGAGCACGAAGGGCGAGAAGTGCCAGATGGCGTCCTTCGGGCAGATCTCGCGCAAGCCGCCTCCGGCGAAGCCGCAGCCGATGGCGAAGGGGAGGGCGATGACCTCGCCGCCCACGAATGGCGGCAGCCCGACCATGGCCCCGACGATGGCGCCGGCGTAGGGGCCGGCGACGAGACCCGCGAGGAACGGCCCGCCGAGGGAGACGTCCGCCGCGTTGTAGCCCAGCAGCATGCGGCTCAGCACGCCGGCGACCAGCGGCACACCGAGCGCGCCGATGAACGCCCAGCGCTCGGGCCAGTCGCGGCGCTCGGTGAGCAGCAGGGTGCGGAAGCGCCGGAACCGCACCAGCATGATGGCCAGCGCAGCCACGACCGCCAGCTGCACCACCATGGTGGTCAGCAGGAAGGGGTCGGCCGAGAGGAACGTCGGTCCCTGAAGCACCGCCCTGACAGTCTACACAGCCCGGCGGTCCGGCGTCCGGGGTGGCCGCCGAACGCGCCCGCGCGGCCGGTTTGTTACACTGGACAGGTTTGCGGCCGCTCGGGAAACGCGCCGGCTGCACAAGGAGTGCCTCCGCAATGCTTCGTCCCTGGATCGTCGGCTTCAGAACCACGCTCAAGCACATGTTCAAGAAGCCCGTGAGCGTGAACTACCCCGACGAGAAGGTCCCGATGTTCCCGAAGTGGCGCGGCAAGCAGGTGCTGATGCGCGACGAGAACGGGCTCGAGAAGTGCGTCGCGTGCGGGCTCTGCGCCGTGGCGTGCCCGGCTGACGCGATCTACCTCGAGCCTGCGGAGAACGACGGCAGCGTCATGGCCGGTCCGCGCTATGCCCGGGTGTACCAGATCCACAAGACCCGGTGCATCTTCTGCGGCTACTGCGAGGAAGCCTGCCCGGTTTCGGCCATCTTCATGGGCAAGGACTACGAGCTCGCCGTCTACAGCAAGGACGACTTCATCTGGGACAAGGCCGACCTGCTGGTGCCGCTGCCGGCCAACGCCCCGCGGACGCCGCCTGTGGCGTCACCCGAGTAATCGTGTCGCATTCGTTTCTCGACGCCCTGCGCGAGCGCGTGCTCATCGGCGATGGCGCCATGGGCACGCAGCTGTACGCCCGTGGTGTCTTCCTCAACCGGGCGTTCGAAGAGCTCACGCTGACCCAGCCGGAGCTCGTCCTCGGCGTGCACAACAGCTACGTGCGCGCGGGGGCCGACGTCATCGAGACCAACACCTTCGGCGCCAACAGGCTGAAGCTGGCGACGTTCGGCCTCGCCGACCGCGTGGCCGAGATGAACCTCGCCGCGGCGCGTCTCGCGCGCCACGCGGCGCGTGACGTCGCCTTCGTCGCCGGGTCGATGGGCCCGCTCGGCGTCCGCGTGGAGCCCTGGGGCAAGCTCGGCCTCGACGAGGCCGAGGACATCTTCCGCGCACAGGCCGAAGCGCTGGCCGAAGGCGGCGTGGACCTGTTCATGCTGGAGACGTTCCGCGACGTCTCTGAGCTCGGCGCGGCCATTCGCGCGGTCCGTGCCGTCAGCCGGCTGCCCGTGGTCGCCATGCTGACGACCGGCGAGGACGGCGCCAGCCTCGACGGCATGCCCGCCGAGCAGTTCACGGGACGGCTGCTCGAATTCGGCCCCGATGTGATCGGCGTGAACTGCAGCGTCGGCCCGGCACCGATGCTCGACGCCATCGAGCGCGTCGCCGCTGCGGCGCCCGACGTCCTGCTCGCGGCGTTGCCCAATGCCGGCAAGCCGCGCGACGTGGACGGCCGCAACCTGTACCTGTGCTCGCCCGACTACATGGCGTCGTATGCCAGGCGCTTCGCGCAGGCGGGCGTGCGCCTGGTGGGCGGCTGCTGCGGCACCACGCCTGAGCACATCCGCCAGATCAGGCAGGCGGTGCGTGCCCTCGCGTCCACGCCGACGCCAGCGGCCGGCCGCGGCACCGCGGCGCCGGCTGTCGCGCAGACGACCCGGCCGCCCGTCCCGCGCGGCGAGAAATCGCGGCTCGCCCACGCGCTGGCGCACGGACGTCCCGTCGTCGGCATCGAGCTCGAGCCGCCCGCCGGCCATGCCATCGACGAGTTCGTCGACCGCGCGCGGCATGCGCGCATCCGCGGCGCCGACTTCGTGCTCGTGTCCGCGGCGCCCGGTGGACGCGCCCACACCAGTGCGCTGGCGGCGGCCGTCACGCTCGAGCAGAAGGCCGGCGTCGAGACTGTCCTGCAGTACTGCTGCCGCGACCACAGCCTGCACGCGATGCAGGCCGACCTGCTCGGCGCGCATGCGCTCGGGCTGCGGAACCTGCTGCTCGTGACGGGCCGGCCGCAGCGGCAGTCGGAGTACCCCGACGCCACGGCCGTCTACGACGTCGACTCCATCGGGCTCACGAACGTCGTCGCCCGCTTCAACGTGGGCGAGGACGTGGGCGCCCAGTCCATCGGCGAGCCGACGGCGTTCCACGTGGGCGTCGCGGCCAACCCGACGGCCGTCATCCCCGAGCGTGAGCTGTCGCGCTACCGCTACAAGGTGGAAGCCGGCGCGGAGTTCGTGGTGATGGGCCCGATCTACGACGTGGAGGCGCTGCGGACCTTCCTCGCTGCCATCGGCGATGCGCACGTGCCGGTGCTCGCCATCGTCCGCGAGTTCGAGAGCGCGAGGCAGGCCGAGCGGCTGGCGCACGAGGAACCCGGCATCGGCGTGCCGGCCGCCCTGGTCGAGCGGATGCTCGAGGCCGACGCCCGTGGCGAGGCCGCCGCCGAGGCCCGTCGCATTGCCGACGAGCTCGTCGCGGCCGTCCGCCCGCTCGTCGAAGGCGTCGTGCTGGCGGGCCCGCGCGGCGCGCCAGAGGCCGCACTCGACCTGCTCGGCTCCGCGTTTGCGGGCGGCCGGGCGCGAGCCTGACGCGCATGAACCGCGTGCTACACTGCCGCAGTCCCTTCAACGGTGGAGATCTGACACATGTCGATTTTGGGGCGTGACCGGTCACGTTCGGAGGACGAAATGGTGGCCGGCGGCGACGCCGCGACCCGTGCATTGTCGAGCACCGTGGTCGAAAACGCCTTCGTCGAACAGGTCTACGAGAAGCTTGCGAAAGTCTACGACCTGACGTTCGGCCCGACCCTGCACCCCGGCCGGGTCCAGGCGCTGCAGCGGATGAAGATGTCGCCGGGGGACAAGCTCCTCGAAGTGGGCGTGGGCACCGGCATCAACGCCGTGATGTATCCGAAGTCGGTCGAGGTCACGGGCATCGACTTCTCCGCCTCGATGCTCGAGAAGGCCCGCGAGCGCGTGCTGCGCAAGGGGATGACCAACATCCGCCTGCTGCAGATGGACGCGCAGGACCTCAAGTTCGACGACGACTCGTTCGACATCGTCTACGCGCCGTACCTCATCAGCGTGGTGCCCGACCCGGTCAAGGTCGCGCAGGAGATGCGCCGGGTGTGCAAGCCCGGCGGACGGATCATCTTCCTGAACCACTTCCTCAGCGGGAACCGGCTCCTGTCGAAGGCGGAGCGCGTGATCTCGCCGATGACGGTGCACATCGGCTTCAAGTCGGACCTCGACCTGCCCGCGTTCCTCGCGCAGGCCCGCCTCACCCCCGTCTCCATCGAGAAGGTCAACATCCCGCGCATCTGGTCGCTCGTGACCTGCGTGAAAGAGTAGACAGGGTAGGGACGGCTCCCCGAGCCGTCCTTGCTGT
>JBIQIB010000024.1:1346-28136 GCA_044508265.1 Acidobacteriota bacterium | reverse complement strand
GCGCTGAGCATGCCCGCGGCCACCTCGGCGCCATTCACGAGCGGACGCTCCGGCGGCTCCGGCTGCGACAGCAGCCTCTCGATGTCGTCGTCCCAGCGCGCCGACGTGAGGCGCTCCTGCGAGAGATGCCGGCAGCGCAGCACGCGGGGCATCTGCTCGACCATCACGGGGTACTCGCGGAATCGCCCACGGTCGGTGTAGAGCAGCGCCGCGCCATTGGCGACGCACTCCGACACGATCCCGTACCCCGGCTTCGACACGACGACGTCGCAGGCGGCGACCAGGTCTTCGTAGCGAAGGCCGCGCGCGTGCAGGTCGTCGCGCGCGATCGACACCGCGTCCGCTGGCAGCCGCTCGGGCTGGTTGCTGGCGCCGCCAGCGACGACAAGCCGGTAGGGCGCGCCCGCATGGCGTGACAGGTCCCACCCGGCCACGCCGTATCCGCCGAACGACAGCAGCACGAGCGGGCGTCCGTCGTCGGCGCCGAGAGCCTGGCGCGTGTCGCGGGGATCGCGCGTCGCGCGCCGTGCGACCCACGGCATGTCGAGCACCGTCCCGAACGTCTCGAACCCGCCGTGCATGGGCAGGCGCCACCCCGCCGTGGCCTGCGCGTAGCGTACGCCGAGCTGCGCCGGCAGCTCCTCATACGCCGGGTAGTCGGCCACGAAGTCGTCGTAGATCCAGTCCCAGGTGAAGTTGGTGAGGGCCACCGCGGGGATGCCGGCCTGTTGCGCGGCCGAAATCGGCATGGGCGGCGCGTCGCTCACGACCACTCGCGTATCGGCGGCGATGAACGTGTCGGCCAGCTGCGCGGCAGCCGCGTCGGCCGTCGCCTCGAACGCAGACGCGGCCGCGAGCGTGGCGGGGATGTCGAGGTCGAGGCTGTCGTGCTGGATGGCGCCCGTGTCGCACGGCGTCTCGTGGATCTCGGCGGGGACGAGCAGCGTCCGCTCGAGCAGCCACCGCGAGGCGACGGTGTAGAGGGCAATCGAGACGTCCGGCCGCAGCCGGCCGAGCGCGTTGATGACCTCCACCTGCCGGCTGGCGTGGCCGAAGCCGTGGCCGGAGATGCAGAAAGCGACCGAGGGCCTCACGCGGGCGCGTCGGCGGTGGCCGTGGCAGGCGCCGCAGGTGCCGGCTCGAACGCGAGCGCGAGCACTTCGTCGAGAGCCTTGACCGGGACGAAGCGCAGGTCGCGCCGTGCTTCTTCGGGCAGGTCGTCGAGGTCCTGCGCGTTCTGCGCGGGCAGGATGAACGTCTTGAGCCCGAGGCGGCGCGCGGCCAGTGCCTTCTCCTTGATGCCGCCCACCGGCAGCACCAGTCCGGTCAGCGTGATCTCGCCGGTCATCGCTACATCGTCGCGGACAGGCTGCTGGCGGGCCGCGCTGAGGATTGCCGTGGCCATGGTGATGCCGGCCGACGGGCCGTCCTTCGGGATCGCGCCGGCCGGCACGTGGACGTGCAGGTCGTGCTTCGCCAGGAACTCTTCCGAGATGCCCAGGCGCGTGGCGTGCGAGCGGATGTGACTCAGGGCCGTCCGCGCCGACTCCTGCATCACCTCGCCGAGCTGACCCGTCAGCACGACGTTACCCTTGCCCCCGGGCATCAGCGTCGCCTCGATGAAGAGCACGTCGCCGCCGGCCTCCGTCCACGCCACGCCGGTGGCGACGCCGGGTCGCGACACGCGGAAGGCGACTTCGTCCTTGAACCGGGGCGGGCCCAGGTACTCGGGCACCTGTTCGGCGTCCACGCGGTACGGCTTCTCGACGTGCACCAGGCGGACCGGTTCCGGCTCGCTCGGCGGCGCGCCGGGCGGCGCGTCGGGCTCGTCGCGGGGCAGTTCCCGTGGCGGTTCGTCCGTCGGGGGATCACCCTCGCCGGGCGGGGTCCGCCCGGGTTCCTCGCGGTCCGGCTCCGGTTCCGGCTGCGGGGGCTCCCTGCGCTCGGGTTCCGGCGTCGGCGACGGCGGAGGCTCGTCCGGCGGCGTGTCACCAGTCCCGTTGCCAGTCCCGTTGCCCGGCCCATCGCCCGGAGACGCCATCATCAGCGGCGCGCCGCCCGCAGTCGTACCACTCTGCGGCGTCACCTGCTCGTCCGGCAGGGGCAGCCCTGCCGGCTTCCTCGTGGTGTCGATGCCGGCCACCTGCGCGGCGACCTTGCGCGCGATGGTGCCCAGCTGGCGTTCGAGCGTGCGCACGCCCGCCTCGCGCGTGTATTCGCTGATGACGCGGCGCAGGGCCGCGTCGGTCAGTTCGAGGGCGTGGTCCGGCAACCCATGCTCGGCAAGCTGCCGTGGCAGCAGGTAGGCGCGAGCGATGTGCTGCTTGTCCTCCTCGGTGTAGCCGCTCAGCTGAATCACTTCCATGCGGTCGATGAGCGCCGGGTGGATGGTGCCCAGCTGGTTGGCCGTCGCGATGAACAGCACTTTCGACAGATCGAGCGGCACCTCCAGATAGTGATCCCTGAAGGTGTGGTTCTGTGCCGGGTCGAGCACTTCGAGCATCGCGGCCGCCGGGTCGCCCTGGTAGCCCGCCGACAGCTTGTCGATCTCGTCGAGCATGAACACCGGGTTCATCGAGCCGGCCTGCTTGATCGCCTGCACGAGGCGCCCCGGCATCGACCCGATGTAGGTGCGGCGATGCCCGCGGATCTCCGCCTCGTCGCGCACGCCGCCGAGCGAGATGCGCACGAACTTGCGGTTCATGGCGCGCGCGATCGACTGGCCGAGCGATGTCTTGCCGACGCCCGGCGGGCCGACGAAGCACAGGATCGGCCCCTTCATGTCGCCCTTCAGCTTGCGCACGGCCAGGTACTCGACGATGCGCTCCTTGACGCGGTCGAGATCGTAGTGGTCCTCGTCGAGCACGCGGCGGGCCTCGACGGGATCGAGCCGATCCTCCGTCGTGACGCTCCAGGGCACGTCGAGCACCCAGTCCACGTACGTGCGGATCATCTGGTGCTCTGGCGATGCCGGCGACGTCCGTTCGAGGCGGTCGATCTCCTTCGACACCTGCGTGAAGACGGCCTCGGGCACCTTCGCCTCTTCGAGGCGCCGGCGCAGTTCCGCGGCTTCTTCGCCTTCCTCCTCCCCGAGTTCGGCCTGGATCGCCTTGAGCTGCTGGCGCAGGTAGTACTGCCGCTGCGCGTCGCTCATCTCCTGCTGGGCCTGCGACTCGATCTTGCCCTTGAGCTCGAGCAGTTCCACCTCGCGCCGCAGCGCCGAGGTGATTGCGCTGAGCTTCACGCGCAGGTCGTCCTGCTCGAGCAGCAGCTGCTTGTCTTCGGGCTTCATGTCGATGAGCGTGGCCAGCAGGTACACGAGGCGCAGCGGCTCGTCGATGCCGGAGACGATCGAACGCAGGTCCGGCGACAGGCCCGTGGCGAGCGAGAACGCCTTCTCCACGAGGTCGCGCAGCGTGCGGACGTAGGCGTCGATCTCGAGGGTGGTGGCGTCGGGCTCGGGTGCGGCGCTGATGGCCGCGTCCATGACGTTGCCTTCGCGGGTCACCTCGTCGAGGCGCACGCGGGCGACGCCCTCGACGAGCACCTGCAGGCCCATCGCGCCCTTGGCCATCTGCCGGATCACCGCCACCGTGCCCACCTTGCGCAACTGCGCAGGCGTCGGGTCGTCGGCGTCCCCGACCTGCATCACGAGCACCAGCATCCGGTCGGCGGCCAGCGCGCGGTTGACGGCGTCCACCGACACGGGCCGGTTGACCGCGAGCGGCTGGACCGTCAGGGGGAACACTACCGTGCTGCGCAGGGGCAACACCGGGAGGCGTGCGGGCAGATCTGGTGTGTTTGGCGTGGTTTCAGCCACTATGCTGTCACTCCGGTCATCGCATGGCGCGCCCACGGCGCGCATCCGTGCAGTCTATCCCACCCGGGTCGGGCCGCTGCTGCTGTTACCCGCGCGGCCGTGGGGCTATGATGCAGCATGCTTGCCATGCGTCCGACCGACGCCGAGTACGCGCCGTTCTACGCGAGCTACGTGGCCCAGGTGCCCGACGGGCGCCTGATGGAGGAGCTGAGGGCGCAGCCCGAGACGCTGCGCGCGCTGGTCGCCGACGTGGACGACGACAGGGCGTCGCTGCCGTCGGCTCCCGGCAAGTGGAGCCTCAAGGAGATCCTCAATCACATCAGCGACGCCGAACGCGTGTTCGCGCTCAGGCTGCTCTGGTTCGCCCGGGCGCCCGGTGCGTCGCTGCCTTCTTTCGATCAGGACGCCTGGGCGCCGCTTTCGGACGCCGGGCGCCGCTCCGTCCGCGATCTGGTGGACGAGTTCGCTGCCGTGCGCGCCTCGACACTCGCTCTCCTCGAGAGCCTGCCCGACGAGGCGGCGTCGCGCCAGGGCGTGGCCAGCGGCCACCCGGTGACGGTGCGTGCGCTGGCCTGGATCATCGCCGGCCACGCCGAGCACCATCTGGCGCGCCTTCGGTAGGGACGGCTTTGGTAGGGACGGCTCTCCGAGCCGTCCTTCCCCCGAACCGTCCTTCCCCGAGCCGTCCTGTCGCCAGTCAGTACACGCCAGGCACCAGCCGCGCCCGCACGCGCTGCTGATAGGCCACGTACCCGTCGCCATAGGCCCGCACGAGCGCGCGCTCCTCGAACTGCACCGCCACCACCAGATAGAGGATGCTGATGCCGGCAAACACTCCTCGCGTCGCCGTCATGACCGGCGTCCCCAGCACCAGCAGGATCCAGCCGAAGTAGATCGGGTGCCGCACGATGCGGTACAGCCCGTTCGTCTCGAGTGGGCGCCGCCCCTGTTCGCGCACCGGCCGCAGGCCGGCGAGCTCGAAAACGTCGAGGCGCCGCGCCGCCAGCGCCGTGACCACGCCGCCTGCCCACTGCACGGCGATCATGAACGGCTCGGCTCCCGGCGGCCAGGCGTAGAGGACACCGGGCAGCGGCTGCCAGGCCGCGCAGCAGAGCAGGAAGAGCAGGCTGGCGAGCCAGACGTACAGCGGACGTTCGGCCCGCTGTCCGATCCAGCTGGTGACCCGCGCCTTCACCGGCTCGCGGGTCAGCAGGCTGTGATGAATGGCGAAGGCGGAGAAGAGCGCGACGTCCACGAGCAGCGGCGCCAGCCACGGGGAGCCGGGCGGCGCGGGCGTCGCGAAGTGGACCACGTACGCACGCACACCGTATGCGAGGGCGATGGCGAACACCGCCGCGCCCGACAAGCTGAACGCCCTGAACCCCACGCCGTCGTTCCCGCCCGCGGCCGCCGCGGGCGTTGCAGGCCGCATAGTATAGTGCCGGCTATGCCGTCGCGCCCGCGCGTGGTCATCTCGGGCATTGGCGTCGTCTCTCCGTTCGGTGCCGGCCGCGAACGCTTCTGGTCGGCGATCCGCGAAGGCCGCAGCGGCACGCGCCGCATCGACGAGTTCGATGCGAGCGCCTTCTCCTGCCAGGTGGCCGCGCCGCTCCCGCCCCTCAGCATCGACGACGCCCTTGCCGAAGGACTCGGCACGGCGGTCGAACCGACATTGCGCGACAGGGCGGATGCGCGCCGCTACTCGCGCGCGTCGCTGGCCGCCGTCATCGCCGCCCTCGAGGCCTGGGACGATGCGGGGCTGCACGTCGGCGAGCCTGACGCGGGCGTGATCATCGGCACCGGCGGTGGCGGCATCGAGCTCGGCGAGCGGCAGTACCGCGAGTTCTTCACCGACGGGCAGAAGCGCGTCACGCCGTATGCCATCCCCGTGTCCATCTGCGGCATGCTGTCGAGCGAGATCTCGATGGCGCTGCAGCTGCACGGCATCAGCCACGTGCTGTCGACGGGCTGCACGAGTTCCACCGACGCCACCGGCTACGCCCTGTCGCTGCTGCGCAGCGGCGAGGCCGCGGCGCTGCTGTGCGGCGGCGTGGACGCGTGCGTGACGCCCGGCATGATCTACGGCTTCTCGCGGATGCGCGTGGTGTCGACCCGGTACAACGACAGGCCGGCGGAGGCGTCGCGCCCGTTCGACGAGGGACGCGACGGCTTCGTGCTGGGCGAGGGCGCGTGGATGTACGTGCTCGAGCGCGAAGACCGGGCCCGCGCGCGCGGGGCCCACGTCTACGCTGTCGTCGAGGGCTACGGCTCCACGTGCGATGCCTATCATCGCGTGCAGATGGACCCGGAGGGCACGCAGATCGTGGCCGCGATGGAGCTGGCGCTCGCGCGCGCCGACCGGGCGCCCGAGTCGGTGGACTACGTCAACTTCCACGGGACGTCCACGCAGTTGAACGACGCCATCGAAGTCCGCTGCGTGCGGCGCGTGTTCGGCCCGCACGCCGACACGCTCCGTGGCTCGTCCACCAAGTCCATGGTCGGACATCCCCAGGGCGCGAGCGGCGCCTGCGGGATCGTCGCCACCGCACTGGCCCTCGACCGCGGCTTCCTGCCGCCCACCATCAACGTCGATCGCCTCGACGCCGCCTGCGACGTGGACGTGCTGCCGAACGAAGGGCGCGCGGTGCAGGCCGGCGCCGCGCTCTGCAACTGTCTCGGCTTCGGGTCGAAGAACAGCGCGGTCGTGCTCGCGCACGGAGACGCGTAAGCCATGCACGACGTGATCATCGCCGGGGCCGGCCCAGCGGGCAGCCTTGCCGCGTTGCGTCTCGCCCGCGGCGGCGCTCGTGTGCTCCTCGTGGACCGCGCCAGGTTCCCGCGCCCGAAGCTGTGCGGCGACACGCTCAATCCCGGTGCGATGGCCCTCCTGCGCGCCCACGGTCTCGGGGATGCCGTCCTCGCGCGGGGCCTCGCCCTCGACGGGATGGTCGTGACGAGCGCGGAGGGCGTGACCATCCGCGGGCTGTACGGCCAGGGCATGGCCGGCTGCGCCCTGCCTCGTGCCTCATTCGACGAACTGCTGCTGCAGGCCGCCCTGGCCGCCGGCGCCGACCTGCTCGACGGGACACGCGTGGTGGGGCCGCTGCTGGCGGCCAGCCACGCGACGCGTGTCGCGGGCCTGCGCGTGCAGGGCAGGACGGGGCAGCCGCGCGAACTGCCGGCACGTCTCACAATCGCCGCCGACGGACGACGGTCGGCCGTGGCGCTCGCCCTGGGACTGGCGTCACATCCGCGCTGGCCGCGGCGGTGGGCCGTAGGCGCGTACTACGACGGCGTGGCCGGCGTCGGCACGGTCGGCGAGATGCACGTGCGTCGCGGCGGCTACATCGGCGTGGCGCCGTCGCCAGGAGGCATGGCCAACGTGTGCCTCGTCACGGCCTCGCGTGCCGGCCTGGCGAGCCCGGCGCGCCTCCTCGAGACCACCCTCCGCCATGACCCGCTGCTGCGGGAGCGCTGTGCATCGGCGAGCCGCGTCAGCGACGTCGTCTCGCTGGGGCCGCTGGCCGTGGACGTCACGGCGCTCGGCACCGACGGCCTGCTGCTGGCCGGCGACGCCGCCGGCTTCGTGGACCCGATGACGGGCGACGGGACGCACATCGCGCTGCGCGGCGGGCTGCTCGCCGCCGAGGTCGCGCTCGGTGCGCTCGCCGGCGACGTCGGCGATCCCGTGCAGGAACTCGCGCGCCGCCGCCGGCGGGCCCTCTCGTTCAAGCTGCGCTTCAACCGCGTCCTGAGGACTCTCGTCGGCACGCCGATGGGCGTGCGGGTCGGGGCGACGGCCGCCAGCCTCGTGCCCTTCGTCCTGCGACGCGTCATCGCGATGGCCGGCGACGTCGGCAGCGCGCGCGAGGTCGCGGCATGAGCGACGGCATGCTGGGCGACTGGGTCGGTCAGCCGCTCGCCGCGGCGGCGATCGTCGCCCTCACGATGCTTGGCGAGGCCGTCGTCTCGTGGCGGAACGAGCGCGAGCTTCGCAGCCGCGGCGCGGTGGAGCCGAACGACGACGTGTACGGATGGATGCAGGTGATCTATCCGCTCGGGTTCGTCGCGTGCATCGCGGAACACTGGTGGCGCGACACGCCGTGGAACGCCATCGCGGCCGCCGGCCTGCTGCTGTTCGTCGCAGGCAAGGCGGTCAAGTACGTCGCCATCGCCACGCTCGGCGACCGCTGGACGTTCCGCGTGCTGCCGCTGCCGGGACGGCCGCTCGTCCGGCACGGCATCTACCGGTGGATGCGGCATCCCAACTACGTGGGCGTCGTCGCCGAGGTCGTCGGCATCGGCGTCTGGATGCGGGCGCCCGTCGCCGGTACGCTGTTCGTGCTCGCGTTCGGCGACCTGCTGCGCCGACGCCTGCGTGTCGAGGAACGCGCGCTCGCCGCAGCCTCACCGCGATGAACATCGTCCCGTCTTCGTCCGCGCCGCCCTCGGAGGCCGCCACGCCGCCGGCAACGCCGCCGTCAGCCACGCCGTCCGCTTCTCGCGTGCCCGTCTGGATCACGTTGCTCGACGTCGCGATTGGCGTCGCGCTCACGCTGCTCGTCTGCGCCCTGCTGTTCGGCGGACCGCGCCTGACGTATGCGGACGTTCGCGTCACCGCCACCTCCGGGTGGAAGCTGGGCGGCTCGCTGGCCCTGCTGCTCCTGGCGCGGCACGCGTTGATGCGGCAGCCGACGTGGTGGCATCGCGTGGCAGCGGCTCTCCGCCGCGGGTGGGTTCACGGCGGCCTCCGGCACGTCTCGTCCTGGGTCGCGACGACGAGGCTGACCATCCTGCTGGCGACGTACGTCGGCGTCCTGCTGATCGGGTATCCCTCGGGCGAGCCGCCGTTCCGCGTGGCGCCGACCGAGGCGGGCAACCTGCTCGCGCGCTGGGACACCGGCTGGTATCTCGGCATCGCCGAGGAGGGCTACAACTACTGGGGCAACGCCAATCACCAGACCAACGTGGCGTTCTTTCCCGCCTACCCGATGACGGTGCGGTTCGTCGGCTCGGCGCTCGGCGCGCGGTGGGGCTCGCCGGACGACCCAGGCGACTCGTTCGAGGCCTTCACGGCACGGCGGCACGTGCGCATGCTGCAGGCCGGCTGGCTCGTGTCGGTCACCAGCCTGATCGTCGGCCTCGTGTACCTGTTCCGCCTCGCCCGCGAGCTGACGGGGTCGGAAGCCGCGGCCGAGCGGGCCGTGGCGCTGACGGCCGCCTATCCGTTCGCGTTCTTCTTCGGCGCCGTCTACACGGAGGCCTTCTTTCTCGCCTGCGCCGTCGCGGCCTTCTACCACATGCGCCATCGGCAGTGGGCGTGGGCGGCCGCCTTCGGGCTCGTCGCCGGCCTCTCGCGGCCGAACGGGTGTCTGCTCTCGGTGCCGCTCGGGTTCATGGCCCTCGGGCACTGGCGCGCCGACGGCTACCGCGTGGCGACGCTCGCGTGGGGACTGCTGGCTGCGTCGATGGCCGGGATCGGCATGCTGCTGTTCACGTGGTGGCTGCACGCGTTCACCGGCGAGTGGTTCGTGTGGATGAAGGCGCACGGCGCCTGGGGACGCCAGTTCTCCGGTCTGCACGAGCTGCTGGCGCAGCGGTGGGGCGAGTTGTGGAGCGCCGGGCTCACGACGTACTCGGCGGCCTACACGCTCGAGATGTTCAACATGGCGGCAACGGCGTTCG
This sequence comes from Acidobacteriota bacterium, assembly GCA_044508265.1. GTDB lineage: Bacteria > Acidobacteriota > Vicinamibacteria > Vicinamibacterales > Vicinamibacteraceae > JAEZDP01. The sequence goes on along the minus strand of JBIQIB010000024.1, from coordinate 18,631 downwards.
TGCTGGCCGTGAGCTGGCCGGTGGGGCGACGGTATGGCTGGCCCTATGCGGTGTTCCTGCTCGTCACCGTCGTGCCGCCGCTCTTCATGGGCGGGTTCCTCTCGATGGGCCGCGTGACGGCGACGCTGTTTCCCGCGTTCATCTACCTGGGCGCCCGCTTCGGCCCGCGTCTCACCCCACACGTCCTTCTGGTGTTCTTCGGGCTTCAGGCGGCGTTCGCCGTCATGCACTTCACCTGGCGTCAGGTCTTCTAGCCTGACCGCGCGCCGTGCCGCACCGGCGCCGGCTTTCCTGAGCGACAGGCCGTCCTAACTCGAACGGCGCGGCACCTGTGCGCGCGGGTCGTCGGGCGCACGCGTCACGAGCCTCTGCAGCGGCGTCCCTGCCCGTCCCGGGGCGCCGATCGAGTGTGCATATAATGCGGAAGTTCGCTGACATGTGCCTGCAAGACGACTGGACGGGAGGATCCGCCGGCCGCCGGCCCGGGGCCCTCGGCCGGTGGCGTCGCATGTGGTCGACGGCGATGGTGGCCGTCGCGGCGGCAGCCGTGTCTGCGGCCGCCCAGGCGCAGATCCGCATCACTCCGGTCCCCGCAGCCGAGCCTCCGCCGCCGTTCGTGCTGACCGACGCGGCGCGCGCGCTCAACGCCGGGGATCTCGACGCCGCGCGCGACGCAGCGACGACGCTGCCGCCCGCCGAGGCGGCTCTCGTCCACGGACGGATCGCAGAACGGCAGGGCCTCTACGCGGAAGCCGAGTCGGCGTACCGGCAGGCGGTCTCGGTCGAGCCGGAGGGCGACGGCGCCGTGGCCCTCGCCGAACTGCTCACCGCGACAGGACGCAGCAGCGAGGCGCGACCGATCTGGGAGGCGCTGCTTGCCACCGGTCAGCGTGAACGCACGGGCGAGACGCTGCGGCGCGCGGGCATCGCGGCGCAGCGCCTCGGACGCGTCCGCCTGGCCAACTCCTATTTCCAGACCGCCGCCGGCCTGACGCCGAACGACCCGTCGCTGCACACGGCGTGGGGAAACCTCTTCCTCGAGAAGTACAACGAGGCCGAGGCGCGGGCGTCCTACGAAGCGGCCCTCGGGATCCACGACAGCTGGGTACCCGCGCTCGAGGGACTCGCCAGGTCGCTCGCCGACACGAACCCGACGAGGGCCGAGCAGGTCGCACGGCACGTGCTGTCCATCGACGCGTCGCATCCCGGAGCCCTGGTGCTGCTGGCCTCACAGGCCATCGACGCGGCCGACCCGGACACGGCGCACGGCTATCTCACGCGCGTCCGCGAAGCCAACCCGCGCCACGTCGAGGCCCTCGCGCTGAGCGCCGCGCTCGCGCGCATCGCCGACGACGAGGCGGAGGCCGAGGCCCTCATCGCCGAGGCACATAGGGTCCATCCCACCACCGCGGACGTCCGCCGCATCGTGGGCGAGAAGCTCGCCCGGCGGTACCGGTTCGATGAGGCCGTCGCGGAACTGCGGAAGGCCGTCGAGCTCGAACCCGGCAACAGCCGCGCCCAGGCGACGCTCGGACTGCACCTGCTGCGTACGGGCGACGAAGGCGAGGCGCGACGCGCGCTCGAGCTCGCCTTCGCGGCCGACCCGTTCGACGCCGTCACCTACAACCTGCTCACCCTGCTCGACACGCTCGACGGGTTCGCGACGATCACCGCCGGCGACCTCACCATCCGTATGCACACCGACGAGGCGCCGGTGCTGGGCCAGTACCTCACGCCGCTCGCGGAGGAAGCGCTCGCGGCGCTGTCGCGGAAGTACGAGTTCACGCCGCAGGGCCCGGTGCTGGTCCAGGTGTTCCCCAGGCACGACGACTTCGCCGTCCGCACGATGGGCCTCCCCGGGATGCTCGGTGCGCTCGGCGCGTGCTTCGGTCGCGTCGTCACGATGGACTCGCCGCGGGCACGGCCGCCGGGCAGTTTCAACTGGGCGGCCACGCTCTGGCACGAGCTGGCGCACGTCATCACGCTCCAGATGTCGCGCAACAGGGTGCCGCGCTGGTTGAGCGAGGGCGTATCGGGCTACGAAGAGATCCAGACGCGGCCAGGCTGGGGCCTCGAGTCACAGCTGCTGTTCGCGCAGGCCTACGCGTCGGGGCGGCTGCTGCCGCTTGCCGACCTGAACGCCGGGTTCTCGCGGGCCGAGACCATCAACCTCGCGTATTTCCAGTCGGCCCTCGTCGTCGAGCACCTCGTCGAGCAGTACGGGCACGAGAAGCTGCGGACGTTCATCCGCGCGTTCGGAACGGGCGTGGACGACGAGGCGGCGTTGCAGCAGGCCTTTGCCGTCGACTGGCCCGTGCTGCAGGCGTCCTTCGACGTCTTCGTGGAACAGCGCTACAGCGCCGTCGCGAAGGCGCTGGCCGACGTCGAGGAGCTTCCGCCGGGTCGTGGCGCCGACGCGGCGGCATGGACCGGGTTTGCCGACAGGCACCCGGAGAACTTCCGCGTGCAGATGGCCGCGGCGACGCCGCTCATCAGGCTCAACGACCTCGACGCCGCGCGGCGGGTGCTCGAGCGCGCCGGAGCGCTCGTGCCGTTCGCGTCGGGCGACGACAGCCCGTGGCGCCTCCTGGCCGTGGTGGCGATGCGGCAGGAGCGGCACGATGAGGCGCGCAGGCACATGGCGCGAGTGCTCGAGATCGACAACACCGCCGCGCAGTCGCTGCGCCAGTTGCTCGGCCTCGCTCGCGAGGCTGGCGACGACGCGCAACGGAAGGCGGCTGCCGAGCGTCTGATCGAGATAGACCCGTTCGACGCCGCGGCGCATTCAGCGCTCGGAGAACTGGCGCTGGCGCGTGGCGATCTGGACACCGCCCTGCGCGAGCTGGAAACGGCGGTCGCCGCTGACCCGCCCAACCCGGCCGAGGCGCTGACGTCGCTTGCCGAGGTCACGTTGCGCACCGGCCAGACCATGACCGCCAAACAGCACCTGATTCGAGCGCTCGAGAACGCCCCGCGGCACGAACGCGCCCAGGAACTGCTGCTGCGCATCGTCGACGACGAAGGCGAGGGGGGCGTGCGTCCGTGACCGCCGTGCGTACGCACGACACGCCACCGGTCGCGACGCCCGGCCGCCGCTGGACGCGGTGGGCGCTGCTGACGTCCGTGGCGGGCGCGTTGGCGCTCGTCACCGCGGGCGGCCTGTCGAGCCTCATCGCGCAGATGGTCGAGCAGAGCGACCCGCGGTTTGCCGGGATGCGCTGGCGCTTCACGCGGGTGCAGTACTCGGCCCACAACGCGAGCGCGTTCCGTGCCAGATACTGGAGCGACTCGTGGGCCATCGACGGCCCGGCCGCCGAGCAGAACCTCTCGCGGCGGCTGCGTGCGGTGACGGCCATCGACGTGGGCGAGCCGATCGTCCTGCGCATCGACGACCCCGAGCTCTTCAACAACCCGTGGATCTACTTCGTCGAACCCGGGACGCTGCGGCTGCAGGAGCACGAAGTGCCAATCCTTCGCGAGTTCCTGCTGCGCGGCGGGACGGCCGTGCTCGACGACTTCCATGGCGACCTCGAGATGGCCAACGTGGTCGCCGAGTTCGCGCGTGTCTTTCCCGAGCGCGAGATCACGACGCTCGGGCCCGATCATCCCGTCTTCAACGGCTTCTACACGATTGACGCCTATCCGCAGATTCCGGGTCTCGGCTCCTTCTTCTCCGGACGCACGTGGGAGAAGGGCGGGGTGAACGCCGAGCTGCGGGCCATCGAAGACGACAACGGCCGGGCGATGGTGCTGATGAACTGGAACACCGACATGGGCGACGGGTGGGAGTGGTCGAACGTGGAGGAGTACCCGGGTTACATCCAGTACACCGCGCAGGCCTACCGGATGATGATCAATGAGATCATCTACTCGCTCACACATTGAGCGGCAGGCCCCAAGGGAACGAGGTCACCGTTGAACGAACTGGCGCATGCCGGCACTACAGCACTCAGCCCTGACGATGCCCGGGCCCTCGTCGGCCGCGTCGCCGACAGCCGCGCGCGCGTCCTGACGGAACTGCGGAAGGTCGTGGTCGGGCAGGACGAATCGGTGGACCTCGTCCTCGCTGCGCTCTTTGCCGGCGGGCACTGCCTGCTGACGGGCGTGCCAGGCCTCGCCAAGACGCTGCTGGTCCGGACGCTCGCGCAGATCCTCGACCTCGGCTTCCGCCGCATCCAGTTCACGCCCGACCTGATGCCGGCCGACATCACCGGTACCGAAGTGCTCGACGAGAGCGACGGCATCCGCGCCCTCCGCTTCGTCCGCGGCCCGATCTTCACGCAGATGCTGCTGGCCGACGAGATCAACAGGACGCCGCCGAAGACCCAGGCGGCACTGCTCGAGGCCATGCAGGAAGGACACGTGACGGCCGCCGGCCGCAGCTACCAGCTCGAGCCGCCGTTCTTCGTGCTCGCCACGCAGAACCCGATCGAGCTCGAGGGCACGTATCCGCTGCCCGAGGCCCAGCTCGATCGCTTCCTCTTCAACATCGTCATGACGTACCTGCCGGAAGACGAAGAGGTGCAGGTCGTGACGAAGACGACGGGCGTGCGTGGCGCACCGCCGGAGCGCGTGCTGTCTCGCGACGACATCGTGCAGATCCAGGGCCTCGTGCGGCACGTGGTGATCGCCGAGGACGTCGCGCGCTATGCCGTCCGACTGTCGGCGGCGTCGCGTCCGGGCCAGCGGGGCGTGCCCGACTTCGTGGGGCACTACGTCAAGTGGGGAGCCGGCCTCCGTGCGTCACAGGCGCTGGTGCTCGGCGGCAAGGCGCGGGCGCTGATGATGGGCCGCGCGCACGTGACCGCCGACGACATCCGCGTCCTCGCCGCGCCGGTGCTCCGTCACCGCGTGCTCGTCAACTTCCAGGCCGAGTCCGAGGGGCTGACCTCCGACGCGATCGTCGAGCGGCTGCTCGAGGCCATCCCGGCCCCGTCGAGCGGGTTGACCTGACATGGCCACGCCACGCCCGGCGACGTCGCGGTTCCTGTCGCCCGAGGTCGTGAGCGGCCTGAGCTCCATCGAGCTCAAGGCCCGCACGGTCGTCGAAGGGCTGCTGCTCGGCCTGCACCGCAGTCCGTTTCGCGGCGCAAGCGTCGAGTTTGCCGAGTACCGCCAGTACCTGCCGGGCGACGACCCCGCCATGGTCGACTGGAAGGTCTACGCGCGCAGCGACCGCCACTACGTCAAGAAGTTCGAGCTCGACACCAACGTCGAGGTGTCGCTCCTCGTCGACGTGAGTGCGTCGATGGGCTACGTGGGCGACCACGGCATGTCGAAGCTCGAGTACGCGTCGTGCCTCGCCGCGTCGCTCGCCTACCTGCTGACGGGCCAGCGTGACGCCGTCGGCGTGGCGCTGTTCGACGCGACGCTGCGCGATCACGTGCCGCCTTCCTCACGTCCCGGGCAGCTGACGCGCCTGCTGATCGCGCTCGAGCGCGCGACACCCGGCGCCACATCCGATACGGCGGCGGCGCTTGCGCAGGTCGCCGAGCGCATCCGCCGCCGGGGCCTCGTCATCGTCTTTTCCGACCTGCTGGACGACGCCGAACGTGTGATTTCCGGCTTACGTCTCGTGCGGGCCCGCGGGATGGAAGTGGTGGTGTTCCAGCTGCTCGACGAGCACGAGCTGACGCTGCCGTTCCAGCGCGCGTCCACGTTCCGCGACCTCGAGACGGGGCAGCAGGTGCTCACCGACCCGGGCACCGTGCGGAAGGCGTACCTCGAGGCCATGACGACGCTGCAGGAGACCTACCGCCGCGAGTTGCGGGCGGCCGGCATCGACTATCAGCTGACGTCGACGGCGACGCCCCTCGACGTCGCGCTGCTCGGCTGGCTGGGCCGGCGGAGGCGCACGCTGTAGGGCATCGCCATGGGCTTCCTCTCGCCGCTCTTCCTCGCCGGGCTCGCGGCCATCGCGGTGCCCGTCCTGCTGCACCTCTTTCGCCGCGAGACGGCGCCGGAGGTGCCGTTCGCGCCGGTGCGCTACCTGCGTCCGACGCGCATCGAGCGGCAGGAGCGCCGTCGCATCCAGGACTGGTGGCTCCTGCTGCTGCGCGCGCTCGCCCTTGCGGTGCTCGCCTTCGCCTTCGCCCGTCCCTACGTGGTCGAGGCGCTGCCTGAGCAGACGCCCGTCGTCATCGCCATCGACACGTCGTACAGCATGAGCCCGCCGGAGACGCTGGCGGCCGCGCGCGCAGCGGCGACGGAGGTGCTCGACGACCTGCCTGCGGGAACTCCTGTCGCGCTGGTGACGTTCGACGATCGGGCGTCGGTAGCTGCGGAGCTCACGAGCGACCACGGCGGCGTGCGCGCTTTGATCGCATCGGTGACGCCCGGCTACGGCGGCACGCGCTACGCGGCGGCCATCGAAGCCGCACGGGCGGCGATCGGGGAGCGCGCCGGACGCGCCGTCGTCGTCACTGACATGCAGGCGAGGGGATGGTCGCGCGGCACCGCCACGCTACCCGACGACGTGGACGTCGAGGTGGTGCCTGTCGGCGTCCGCGTGGACAACGTGCTCGTGCGCGAGTTGACCGTGCAGCCGGATGGCGCACGCGCCGTCGTCAGCAACGCCGGCGCGCAGCCGGTCCGCGTCGAGGCGCGTCTCGAACGTGACGGTCAGGCGATCGGGAGGGCCACACGGGAGCTCCCGGCGGGCATCTCGGCAGACGTGACGTTTGCCGGTCCGCTCGAACCGGGGCCGTACAGCGTGGTCGTCGACGACCCGACCGGCTTTGCCGCCGACGACGTCCGCCACGTGCTCAGCGGAGCCGCGGCACCAACGGGGATCCGGCTGCTGGTGGGCGTCGAGACGGACCGGTCCCTCGGTTACTTCCTGGAACGGGCCTACGCCGCTCTCGGGGCTGACGACGCCAGGCGATATGCCGTGGAGACATCCGTCGGCGACGCCGCGCTTCGCGCCGAGGCCCTCCGTGAGGCCGACGTGAACGTGTGGCTCGCCGCGACAGGCATCGATCGCCGGCAGGTCTCCGCACTCGAGGACTACGTCAGGGCCGGCGGACGTCTGATCGTGGCGTGCGGGCCGTCGCTCGATGCGCGCGTGGCGGATGTCGTGACGCGTCCGCTCGGCATCGGCCTGGCGCCGACGTCCGAGGCGCGGCCTGAGACACCCGGTGGCGTGCTGGCCAACGACCCACGGCATCCGATGCTCGCGGCGCTCGGCGAAGCGCGGGTCGCGCTCGGGCGCGTGCACGTGGCGCGCGGCTGCCAGATGGAGGCGGCTGCGCCCGCGTCCGTCGTCGCCACGTTCAGTTCCGGCCGGCCGGCCATCGCCGAGGCGCGTCTCGGAGAAGGTAGGCTTCTGGTATTGGCCACCGACCTGGCGCGGCAGTGGAACGACCTGCCGGTGCAGCCCGCGTTCCTGCCGCTCGTCGGCGAGATGACGGCCCACCTGCTCGGGCCGCGGGGCCGCGGGGTGCGAACGGTCGGCGACGTGACGGTCGCCGAGTACCAGCGGCCCGGCATCTGGCCGATCGGCGCGGGCGGGACGCCCGTGGCGGTGAACGTCGACGTCGCCGAGTCGGACCAGGCGCGGCAGGCGCCGGAGGAGTTCGTGGCGTCCATCGTGCGGCAGCCGCGTGACGGGACCCGTGTCGAGGCGGTCCAGGCGGCCCGCGCGGAGCAGGGGCAGGGGCTCTGGCGATACGGCCTGATGCTGCTCGGCGCGACGTTGATCGTCGAAGGCGTGATTGCGAGGCGGCCGCGGCGGCAGGCCATGGAGGTGTCATCGTGACGGGAGCATCCGAACGGCTGCGGTCGGGTCTCGACGCGCTGGCGCGCGCCTGGTGGCGCGTGCGCTGGGCGCGGCGTCTCGCACGCGTCGCGACAGCCGTTGCCGTCGGCCTCACGATCTGGGCAGCCGTCGACTGGTGGCGCCCGCTCGGCCGCGCCGGCCTGCTTGCGTCGGGGGCGCTCGTCGCAGCCGGCGTGGCGGCCGCGCTCGTCTGGCTGGCGCGCGTCTGGAGCCGCCGCCCGGCGCCGGAGCGGATGGCGCAGCTCGTCGAGGAACAGTGCCCCGAGATCGACGCCGCCGTCAGCGCCGCGCTCGATCCGGGAACGGCGGCAAGCCCGTTCCGCGAACTGGTCGTGAGTGATGCTGCCGACGCCGTCGGTCGGCTCGACACCGCTCGCATCGTGGATCCGGACGACAGACGCCGCGCCTGGCTGGCCGCCGGCGCGACGCTCGTCGCGCTGGCCATCGCGTCCACCGCGTCGGCGCCGGTGATGTCGCGCTCGGCGCGGACGTGGCAGTTCACGGTGGCGCCGCCGCAGGTGTCGCTCGACGTGGCCCCCGGCGACAGGCGTGTCGTGCGCGGCAGCACGCTGCACATCCAGGCGCGCATTCTCGGCGTGCCCGCCGGCGTGCCGTACGCGGAGCCGCGGCTCGTCGTACGCGGCGACGGCGACGTGGCGGCAGGCACGTTCGTGCGACAGTCCGACGGCGCGTATCTCATCGAGGTACCGTCGGTGACGCGCGACTTCACGTACCACGTCGAGGCCGGGCCGCTCGTGTCTGAGACCTACACGGTCGCGGCGCTCGACAGGCCGACGGTCGAGCGCGTCGATCTCTCGTACGTCTACCCGTCGTTCTCGGGACTCGAGCCGCGTGAGGAGCAGGACAGCGGCGACATCTACGCGCCCGCCGGCACGCGCGTGACGGTGAAGGTGGCCGCCAGCAAGCCGCTCCACTCGGCGCGGCTCGTGCCGACGGACGGCGACGTCGCCGACGCGCCGCTGCCGCTCGAGATCGTCGGAGAGCGCCGCGGCGAAGTCAGCTTCGACGTGAAGGCCGACGGCGCGTACCGGATCGCCCTCGTCGACAATGACGCCCTCGACAGTGCGGGCGAGACCGAGTACTTCGTGCGCGTGATGGACGACAGGCCGCCCGAGGTCCGCATCCTGCGGCCTGCCGGCGACCGCGGCGCCACCCGGCTCGAAGAAGTCACCATCGAGGCGCGCGCCGAGGACGACTACGGCGTGCAGCGGCTCGAGCTCGTCTACGCGGTACGCGGCGGCGAGGAGAAGGTGGTGCCGCTCGGCGGCGACAACTCCACGGTGGCTGCCGGACGTCACACGCTGTACCTCGAAGACCTCGACGTCCAGCCGGGTGACTTCATCACCTACCACGCCCGCGCGCGCGACATCGGACGCGGCAAGCGGCCGACGGAAGCGCGCAGCGACATCTTCTTCCTCGAGGTGCGGCCCACGGCGCAGGAGTTCCTCGCCGCGCAGAGCTCGGGGGGCATGAACATGGCCGGCGGTGACGCTGACGACCTCATTGCCGCGCAGAAGGACGTGGTCGTGGCGACGTGGAAGCTGGAGCGGCGCTCGACGGGCGGCCGCTCGGCCGGCGACATCCGTGCGGTGGCGGATGCGCAGGAGGCCGTGCGTGCGAAGGCCGAGGCGCAGGCGTCCCAGGGAACGATGACGACACGTCCGCGCCGGCGTCGGGGCGGCCCGGCGGCCGAGGAGGCCCCCGAGCCGCTGCTCGAGGCGGTCGCTGCGATGCAGCGCGCGACCGACGAACTGCGGGGGCTGCGGACGGCCGAGGCGATCCCGCACGAAATGGAGGCGCTGAACCAGCTGCTGCGTGCCCAGGCGGAAATCCGCCGGCGGCAGATCGCGCGGCAGCAGGGCGGCGGCGGCGGGGGCGGACGGCAGGGCAACGAAGACCTGTCGGCGCTGTTCGACAGGGAACTGCTGCGGCAGCAGGGCAGTGAGTACGAGCCGCGCAGCAACGTCGAGTCGCGTGCCGAGAACGTCCGCGAGAATCCGGCGCTGGATCGCATCCGCGATCTGGCGCGCCGGCAGGACGACCTGGCGCGCGAGCAGCAGGCGCTGGCGCGCGAGCAGCACCAGTTGCCTGCCGAGGAAGTGAAGCGCCGGCTCGAGCGCCTGACGCGCGAGCAGGAGCGGCTGCGGCAGGAGGCCCGTCAGCTCTCGCAGCAGCTGCAGGGCCGTGAGTCGGCGTCGGCCGACCAGTCGCAGGAAGGGCGGCAGGGGCAGCAGGCGCAGGGACAGGAGTCGTCGCAGGGCCAGCAGGGCCAGCAGGCGCAGGCCGGCCAGGCAGGACAGCCGCAGGGCGGCCAGAGACAGGGCGGCGGCGCGAGCGGGGCGGCTGCGTCCGGCGAGCGGATGGCCGAGGCGGCGCGCGAGATGGAGGCGGCAGCGAGCGGCCTCCAGAACGCGTCACCCGAAGAGGCAGCGGCCAGCGGCGCCAGGTCGCTGCAGTCGCTGCGCGACGCCGAGCGCGCGTTGCAGGGGGCGCTGCCCGACGAGCGTCGCCGCGCGGCAGGTGACGTGCAGCTCGAGGCGCGGGCACTGGCCGAGGCGCAGCGGAAGCTCGCGGCCGGCACCGAACAGCTCGCCGACGACGGCGCCGCGGGGGGACGCGACGAGCAGCGCCGCCGCCTGGCGGGTGAACAGGGCCGGGTGGCCGAGCGCATCGCGCGCCTCGAGCGGCAGGTGCGTGAGCTGGCGCGCGGAGCGGGGACGCCGACCGAGCCGCTGGCAGAAGCCGCCGCGGAGCTCGCACGACGCCGGCTCGGGCAGCGCCTGCAGGAGGCTGCCGAGTCGCTCCGCGATGGCGGCTCCTCGGAGGAGCGTTCGAGTCCCGATGGCCTCGCACAGGCACAGCGCGACGCGGCCGGCGTGCTCGACCGCGTGGCGCGCCTTGCCGGCGAAGCGACGGGCAACCGCGACGACAGCGGCGCACTCGCCGGACAGCTCGCCGACGCGCGAGAAGTGCGCGACAGGCTGCGTGACCTGGAGGCGCGCATAGAGGCGGCCGCGCGCCAGGCGGAGGCCGGCGCAGCAGAGTCTCGTGCGGACGCTTCCGGCAATCGCGGCGAAGGGAAGGGCGACGGCCAGGGCACGGGCGGTGCCCGTGACGCGTCGGCCGAACTGCAGCGCCTCCAGCAGGAGTACCAGCGCGAGCTTCGCAACGCGCAGGAACTGCTGGCGAGGGGCGGCGGCTCCGGCGTCGACAGGGGCGGGCGTCTGACGACACCGGAGGGGCAGGAGTTCAGCCGCTCGGCGCCGGGTACCGAGGCGTTCAAGCAGGACTTCGCCCGCTGGTCATCCCTCAAGGAAGGCATCGCGTCGCTGCTCGATCGTTACGAGGCCGGACTCGCGCGCCAGCTCGCAGAGCGGGAGGCGGCCGAACGGGTCACGACGCCACTCAAGGACGAGGTGCCCGACCGCTACAGCGAGTCGGTCATCAGGTACTACCGCTCCCTCAGCCGGCGGCCGGACACGCGCTAGCTGATGCGGTTCGCGTACTCGGCCCCCCTGTGGGCATGGCTGCTCGGGTTCGCCCTCATCGTCGCAGTCGCGGTGGGGGCGTATCGCCATGCGCGCGGCGTGCTCACGCCGTCCCGCCGCGCCGTGCTCATCGGCCTGCGCATCCTCACGCTCTCGGCGATTGCCGTGATCCTGCTGCGTCCCGTCAGGCTGGAGCCCGCGCCTGCCGCGTCCGGGCGTGCGGTGGCCGTCGTGATCGACGACTCGCGCAGCATGCGCCTGCGGGGCGCGGCCGACGCCACGACGCGGCTCGACGAGGCGCGTCAGATGGTCGAAGGGCGGCTCCGGCCTGCGCTGGCCGGCGACTTCGAGGTGCGGCTGTTCGGCTTCTCCAGCGGGCTGCGCGACCTGACCGACGCCACGGTGCTTGCCGGCGACGGCGCCGCCAGCGACCTGCCGTCGCTCGGCGAGCGTCTGCGGGAACGGACGGCGTCAGGCGACGTCGTGGCGGCCGTGCTCGTCAGCGACGGGGCGAGCACGTCGCCGCTGCTGCCAGGTGCATCGGACGCGGACGGGGACGCGTCGGCATTGCCGATCTTCACCGTCGGCGTCGGTGAGGCCGGCGCCGTCACGGATCGCGAGGTGCGCGACGTCGTCGTCAGCGACGTCAGCGTCGTCGACTCGCTGGCCGAGGTCGCGGCAACTGTCGTATCGCACGGGAGCCGGGCCGAGACCGTGGACGTGCGGCTGCTCGAGAACGGCCGTCCCATCGACGTGCGTCAGGTGTCGCTGCCGGGCGGCAGCGCACAGGTGCGCGAGCGCTTCCGCGTCGCGCCTTCGCGCACGGCCGCCACCGTCTACACCGTGGAGGTCGCGCCCGGTCCCGACGAGCTCACCCTCGACAACAACAGCGGCGCCGTGTTCGTCCCTGTGCCCGGCGAGCCGCATCCGGTCCTCGTGCTGCAGGGCGGCCCGGGGTTCGAGCACGGGTTTCTCACCCGGATGCTCGGCCTCGATCCCGGGCTCGACGTGGACGGCGTCGTCACGAAGGGACGGACGCCTGACGATCAGCCGACCTTCTACGTCCAGGGCAACGCCACGCGCACGCCGCACCTGCTCGAGGGATTCCCCGACGAAGCGTCGAGGCTGTTTGCCTACGACGTCGTCGTGCTCGGCAACATGGAGGCCGACCAGCTGACGCGCGCGCAACTCGATCTGCTGCGGGCGTTCGTCGAGCGGCGTGGCGGCGGACTGGCCGTGCTGGGCGCGCGGTCCTTCGGCGATCGCGGCGTCGTTACGACGTCGCTCGGCGACATCGTGCCGGTCGAGCCGCGAGGCGGGGGCGCCGCGAACGCCGCGGCCGGCGCCGTGGGCCGCGACGGCGTGCGGATCACGCTGACGACGGCGGGCCGCGCGCATCCGCTGATGCAGGTCGGCGTTGACGAAACCGCGTCGGAAGCGCGGTGGGGCGAACTGCCGTCGCTGGCCGCCGCCACGGCCGTCGGGCCCGCCCGTCCCGGCGCCGAGGTGCTGGCTACGGTCGCAGGGCCCGCGGGCGACCCGCAGCCGCTCGTGGCCGTGCAGCGTGTCGGGCGCGGCCGCACGTTCGCATTCATGGGCGAGGGCGCGTGGCGCTGGCGCATGGGCCTGCCATCCGGCGACCGCACGTACGAGACGTTCTGGCGGCAGGCCGTCCGATGGCTGGCCGTGCAGGCCCCCGGCCGCGTCCACCTGGACGTCGGGCCGCTCGACACGGGGACGGCAAGCGCGCTCGTGGTACGCGTCGTGGACGAGCAGTACGAGACGGTGGCGGATGCCGGGGTGACCATCCGTGTCCGCGAGCCCGGCGGCGCGACGCGTTCCCTCGCGGCCGTGCCTGACGCGCGCGAGCCCGGCACGTACCGTGCGACGTTCCTGCCGGCGAGCGACGGGGTGCATGCGTTCGAGGCCGAGGCCGCCGCCGGCGGGCGTTCGCTTGGCCGCCACGAGGTGTCGCGACTCGTCGGCGGCGCCGACCCGGAGCTGGTTGACCCGCGTCGCAACGATGCGGTGCTCCGGCGCCTCGCGGAGGCCACTGGTGCAGAGCTGCTCGAGGGATCGGCCATCGACGAGGTAGGCCGGCGCATCCGTGACGCCGTCGCGACGCCTGCGGCGCGAACCGTGCAGCGGGATCTCTGGCACACCCCCTGGACGTTTATCCTGATCGTGGCGTTGCTTGGTCTCGAGTGGGGCCTCAGGCGCCGATGGGGGCTGCGATGACGAGGCATCGGGCGGCGTACCGGCTGGCTGTCGTGTGGACGGGCCTGGTGCTCGGTCTGTGCGGCGTTGCCGCCGCGCAGCCGCAGGGCCCTGTCACGCGTGTGCTGGTCGTGTCTGGCGCCGCGGGTTCCGACGAGTACGCCGAGCGGCAGCAGTCCTGGCGCGAGGCGTTGGTCACCCATGCCACCTCACGGCTCGGCGTCTCGCCCGACCTCGTCACGGTCCTTGCTGAGCGGGAAGGGACGGGGCATCCCGTGGCGTCGGCCGCGGAAGTGCGGGCCGCTCTGGCGCGGCTGAAGGAGGCCCAGGGCGACGCCGACACGCTGCTCGTCCTGCTTATGGGCCATGGCACGTACGACGGCGTAGCCGCGAAGTTCAACCTCGTCGGGCCGGATCTCGATGCCGACGAATGGCGCGGCCTGCTCGACGGGATGAAGGGCACGGTCGTCTTCGTCCAGACCGCCAGCGCAAGTTTCCCGTACCTCGAAACCCTCGCGGCGCCGGGCCGCATCGTCATCACGTCCACGGCGTCGGTGGGGCAGAAGTACGACACGGTCTTCGCCGAACACTTCATCGCGGCGTTCGCGCCGGGCACGGCGGAAGCCGACCTCGACAAGGACGAGCGCATCTCGATCTGGGAAGCGTTTGCCTACGCAAGTGCCCAGACGGCGCGGCACTACGAGACACGCGGGCAGTTGCCGGTGGAGAAGGCGCTGCTCGACGACACGGGCGGCGGCAGCGGCCGCGACCTGCTCACGCAGGGCCAGGACGGTCTGCTGGCCAGCCGCACGTTCCTCGATCGCGACCCGCTCACGGCGGGGACGTCCGATCCCAGCGTCACGCTGCTCATCGGCCGGCGCAACACGCTCGAGACGGAGCTCGACGAGCTGAAGCGCAAGAAGAGCTTCATGCCGGAGGACGACTACGCGCGCGAGCTCGAACGGCTCGTCGTGGACATCGCGCGGACGTCCCGGGCCATCCGCCAGCGCACGAAGTCGTAGGTAGGGACGGCGCTCCGCGCCGTCCTCGCCGCTTACCGCTTGCCGCTTACCGCGGACCGCTTAGTGCTTACCGCGAACCGCCCGCCGCGCTCACGTGCCCGGCGCTGCTACAATCGCGCACCATCCGACGGGACCTTGCATGACCGGCATCATTCGTGACGTGAGACACGCCCTGTGTCTTCTGGTACGAAACCGCGGGTTCGCGGCAGCCGTGCTGGTCACGATGGCGCTCGGCGTCGGCGGTGTGTCGGCCGTCTTCTCGGTCGTCTACGGCGTGCTCGTCGAGCCGTTGCCGTATCGGGGTTCCGACAGGCTCGTCCGTCTGTGGGAGGTGCATCGCGGCGCACACGCTCCGGTCGAAGGGTACCTCCTCACGAACGGCACGTACCGGCGTCTGGCTGACTCCACGATGCTGGACGCGGTCGGGGCGTTCGAGCCGGGCATGCACGCCGTCGGCGTCGCAGGTGTGGCCGACAGGCTTCGCGGCGTGCGCGTCACGCCCTCGCTGTTTCGCGTCCTGGGTGTTACGGCAGCCCAGGGCCGCCTCTTCGATGACGCCGACGCCGCCGCCGGAGCGCCGAAGGTCGTCGTCCTCACGCATGCGACGTGGCGCAGCCGCTTCGGCGGTGCGCCCGTCCTCGACACGTTGCTCACGATCGATGGCGAGGACCACCGCATCGTCGGCATCACCCCACCCGGCTTCGGCTTTCCCGGTCCCGAAGCGGGGCGTCCCTCTGACGATCGCCGTCCTGTCGTCTTCTACACGCCCATGGAGGTCCCGTCCATGGACGGCTTCGACGTCGTCGAGGCGATCGGGCGGCTCCGTCAGGGCGTCACCCCCGTACAGGCACAGGCGGAGGGCACGTCACTGGCGCGTGCCGGCGAGCGCCCGCAGGTCGCCGACCTCATCTTCGGCGAGGGAGGCGAGGTCGAGGTTCGAACGAGCGCCCTGCTCGATCAGATGACGAGCGACGTGCGGCCCGCATTGATGGTGCTCGGAGCCGGTGTCGGTCTCGTGCTGCTTGTGGTCTGTGCGAACGTCGCCTGTCTGTTCCTGCTGCGCAGCACCGCCCGCGCGCGAGAGCTCTGTCTGCGAGCGGCGTTGGGAGCCAGGCGCCGCCGTATCGTCCAGCAGCTCCTCACCGAGAGTGTCGTCGTGTCGCTGCTCGGGGGGACGCCTGGGATCCTCGTCGGATGGGCGCTGACGGCCGCCGTGCCGCTCGTTGCCCCGTCGAACTTCCCCCGCATCGACAACGTGCACGTGGACTGGCGCTTTCTGCTCGTCGCTGCGGTGACGTCCGTCTGTGTGGGGCTGCTTGCCGGCGTGCTGCCGGCGATGAGGAGCGCACGCCTCGACCTGGCGACGACCATCTGCGCCGGTGGCGGTCGGATGAGTCCACCTGCCACTGACGCCCGCCGCCTGCTGCTCGTCCTCGAGGGCGCTCTCGCGGTAGTACTCCTGATTGGAGCGGTGCTGCTTGCCCGAAGCTTCGTGAACCTGATGCAGGTAGACCCCGGGTACGACCCGGCCAACGTGCTGACGGCCGATCTGGCAGCGGCGCCGACGTCTGATACGTCCCGGGTGGTCGCGACGGTACTGGAGCGGATTCGAGAAGTACCTGGCGTGCGTGCCGCGGGTGCCGGCACGATGGCGCCGTTTGGCGACATGATCGTGAGGGCCGCGTTTCAGCTGCCAGGCATGACCACCGCCGACGCACGTCCGGCGGTCGCGCACGCGTATCGCGCCGTCATCACGCCCGGCTACGCCGAAGCGCTCGACATGCGGCTCATGGAGGGGCGCTTCTTTCACGAGGCAGACCTCGACTCACCGGTGCTGCCAATGCTGGTCAACGCGAGCTTCGTCCGCACGTACTTCGATGACGGGAGGGCGGTCACCGGACGGCAGTTCACCGGCCTCTTCGGGTACGACGGCGTGGTTCAGGTCGTTGGCGTCGTCGCCGACGTGCTGCCCGCGGGGCTTGACGCAGAGTCCCAGCCGCAGGTCTACACGCCGCAAAGGGGTGCAGGTACGATGGCGAACGCGACGCTCGTCGTGAAGGTGGACGGCGACGCCGCGGCCCTCGCCCCGCTCCTGCGACAGCTCGTTCACCAGGCGGACCCGGGAGCGTCGCTCGATCACGTGGGAGCCCTGGATTCGAGAGTATGGGGCTCAGTGTCCGAGACGCGGTTCACGACCCTGGTGCTGGCGGTGCTGTCCGCGCTGGCACTGACGCTTGCGTCCACGGGTCTGTATGGAGTGCTGTCGTACTCGGTCGTTCAGCGCCAGCGCGAGATCGGCGTTCGCGCTGCCCTCGGCGCCACCCGCGGGGAACTGATGACGATGGTGCTGCGGGAAGGGCTGCTGGTGACGGCGGTCGGGCTGGCACTCGGGATCGTCGTGGCCGCGATCGTGATGCGAGCGACGGCACACGTGCTGTTCGGCGTGGCCCCGCTCGACCCCTTTACCTTCACGGTGGCGCCGCTGGTCCTGGCCGCGGTGGCCTTCCTGGCCTGTCTGCCGCCGGCCTGGCGCGCGGCTGCCATCAATCCCGCGGCAGCCCTCGGCGTGAGCGTCGACTGACGACCGCAAGACTCGCGCGCTGGAACGGGCCAGTGCGAAACACGGGCTCGTGCGGCGGACGGGGCGCTGGAGGCGGTCGACTCCGAGAAGCCCGTCAGGGGTTGCGCCACGAGCGAAAGGCGCATCCCATGGCGAGGTTGAGTCCGCCTTTGGTCGCTGGCCCTTCGCGAATGACTGGC
>JBIQIB010000024.1:0-1246 GCA_044508265.1 Acidobacteriota bacterium | reverse complement strand
GCCCAGAAGGCGATGCCGCCCATGTCCTGCGCGTCCACGACCATGAGCGAGCCGAGACCGCTCAGCACCTGCATGGCGAACCACAGGCCGAGCAGCAGTCCCGCAGGCACCTCGACGAACGTGATGAAGACGAACAGCGGCACCAGGGTCAGCACCCGCGAGTGCGGGAACATCACGATGTAGGCGCCCAGCACCCCGGCGATCGCGCCGCTGGCACCCACCATCGGCACGTTGGACATCGGCTCCGAGAGGATCTGTGCGCCTGCCGCGACGATGCCGCAGAGCAGGTAGAAGAGCAGGTAGCGCCCGTGGCCCATGCGGTCTTCGACGTTGTCGCCGAAGATCCAGAGAAACCATACGTTGCTCAGCAGGTGCGTCCAGCTGCCGTGCATGAACATCGACGTGAAGAGGGCGCTCCAGCCGAAGTTCGCGGGCGTCACGCCCCATTGACGGATGAACATCTCGAACGCCGGGCTGTCGGGTGGCGGGGCGCCGAGAAACGCCAGCACGTTCAGCACGATCAGCGTGACCGTGACGACCGGCGTCGTGCGCGACGGGATGACGTCGCGGATCGGAATCATGCAGTCATTGTATGCTTGGCGTGGCCGCCGCCCGGCGGCCGCCCGCGCCCATGATCTGCAAGTCCTGCGGCACCGAGATCGCCGACAAAGCCCTCATCTGCTACCGCTGCGGCCAGGCGACGTTCGAAGCGAAACGTCGTCCGCCGCCGCCGCCCGGGCCCGGCCGCCACCTGATGGTGGTCGTGGCCGTCGTGATCCTGATTCTCGGGGCGCTGTTCCTCGGACAGGTGCCCGAGGGGACGGTTCCTGACTGGGTGCGGTGGGCCATGGCGGCGCTCGGTGCGCTGCTGCTCGCCTGGTACCTCTTCGTGCGCCGCCGGCGTCCCGTGCGATGACCACGACTCCAGCGCGGGCGACCACGCCGCCGCTGACAGGCCGCACCTGGCGGCCGAGCGTGCTGGGGCTCGTGCTGGCCGCGGTGACGGCCTTCCTCGTGTGGAACGGGATGTTCGGTCTGCACGTCAGCCGCGGCGAGAAGCAGTATCTCCTCGAGGAGGCGCGCTATCGCCTCGGTGAGCGAGACGCGCCGTCGCTGCCGGTGATCATGGAGGACACCGTTCGCGCGGGTGCGGCGGAGGCGACGCGCTGGGCAGTCGTGGTGTTTGTCCTCAGCGCCGCCGCCTCGTTTCGCCCGAGGTAGAGAGACGCCGCGGTAGGGACGGCTC
>JBIQIB010000158.1:4717-7620 GCA_044508265.1 Acidobacteriota bacterium | reverse complement strand
TGGTCTACCTGCTCGTCGCCGGCAGCCTGCTCGGGTATGTGGCCTACATCTACGCCCTTGGGCACCTGCCGACGTCCACGGTGTCCCTCTACCCCTACATCAACGTGGTCGTCGCGGTGGTCCTGGGCACCTGGCTGCTCGCCGAGCCGCTGTCGCCGCGAAGCGCGGCGTCGATTGCCGTCATCCTCGCCGGCTCGGCCATCGTCACATCGGGCCGGACGCGGTCTTCAAAGGGCCGGGAGCGCGAGCTCGAGGACGCGGTACCGCAGACCTCGGCGGTGGCCGAGGACTGATGCGCCGCTGACTGTCGTACACTGGACCTTTCACCCACGAGAGAGGTATCCGCCATGTCACGTCCGTTGACGTCGCTGTCCATCGCCCTCGGCCTCCTGGTGTCCGGCGCCGGCACGCTGAGCGCCGCCGAACCATCGGAAGTACGCGGCGAGTACATCGAGGCACGCACGGCCGAGATCTTCGCCGGCGGCTGCGTGATGAACAGTCAGGCGGGGACCATGGGCAAGCAGGCCGTGCTGGCCTGGCGCATCACCGACGGCGCGGTGAGTGGGGTCGACATCTCCGGCCTGTCCGTCGTGGCGGCGATTGCGGGTGACTACAACCTCGGGATGCGCGAGATGGGCGGCGCCGCGCCCACCGACGTCCGGGCGCTCGTGTACGTGGACGCGCGCGCCACCGCGGCGCAGCGCCAGGCGCTCGTGTCGCTGACGCGGACGGCCATCGACGACCTGCCGGTGCGCGTACTCGACGTACAGGCGGTGCCCATCACGTTCGAGCGGACCGCGCACGCCGCAGAGGTGTCGGCCGGCGACGCGCTGCTGCGCATCGACGCGCACGTGCACCACGACCCGAGCTGCGGCGCGATGCAGTGGTTCCACCCGCTCTCGAAGGGCGCGCAGGCGGATGTCGGCCTCACACGCACGCAGGTCTACTCGGGCGACACGCTCGGCACCCGCTGGCGCCAGGCGGATCGCAAGTCGGCGTTCATCGGCACGTTCGCCTTCGGCGTGCGCGGCGACTCGTAAGCGGACGCCGACCTGGACAGCACCGCACATCAGCAGGGCAGCGGCGGCTGCGCGACCCGTCCCGTCGCGCTCGTGACGGGCGGCACCCGCATGGGCGCGGCGATCGGGCGCCTGCTCACGGGTCGCGGCCATGACGTCGTGTTCTCGGCGCACACGTCCCGCGCGGAGCTGGACGCCGTGGTGCGCGACCTGGCTGCCGCTGGTCACGACGCACGCGTCATCACCGCGGACCTGCGCGACCCCACCGAGTGCCGTCGGCTCGTCGACGACGCGCATGCCTGGCGCGGACGGCTCGACCTCCTGGTCTGCCTCGCGTCGATCTACCAGCGCGTCCCGTTCGACGAGCTGACGCCACAGACGTGGCGCGACCACCTTGCCGTGGATCTCGACGCCTCCTTCCACTGCGCGCACGCGGCAGCGTCCCGCATGGCTGCGGCCGGGCGTGGACACGTCATCCTGTCGGCTGACTGGGTGGCCGCGAGCGGCCGGCCCAGGTACAAGGGCTATGTGCCGTACTACGTGGCCAAGGCGGGTGTCGTCGCCCTCGCGGAAGGGCTCGCGCTGGAGCTCGCGGCGTCCGGCGTCCGCGTCAACGCGATAGCCCCGGGGCCCATCCTTCCCGCGGCGGGCACGACCGGTGTCGATCAGGACGCCGTGCTTGCGGCGACGCCGCTCGGCCGCTGGGGGACGCCCGACGCGCTCGCCGACGCCGTCGGCGCGCTGCTCGACGCGTCGTTCGTCACCGGCGAGACGCTGCGCGTGGATGGCGGCAGGCACCTGGCCTGACGGCCTGCCCTGCCACGTCACTCGAAGCCGGCGAGCTCCAGGATGCGGTGCAGCGTCCGCTCCGTGCCTGTGAGCGGGAGATTGCTCAGGTAGAAGTGCCGGACGCCCGCGGCGCGCAGCGTCCGCAGGCTGCGGGCGCAGATCTCCTCCGCGGTTGCGCCCCCCGCGAACTCTTCCCGCAGGGCGTCCACGGGCACCGGCATGAACGCCGAGAGCATCTCGAGCGTCTTCGGCCGGGCGCTCCGATAGTAGAAGACGCCGAACACGCCAGGCAGCGCGAGGCCGCGGCGCGCGCCTTCGTCGAGGAAGCGCTCGACGGCGCCGACGTCGTGGTGCGAGACGACCTGCGTCAGGAAGTACTCGCCCGTGAAGTTGGGCGCGAGCACGAAATCGAGCTGCCTGACGGGATCGCGGTGCGGGTTGGCCCAGCCGCCGAGCCGCAGTGCGGGCTGCCGTGCGCGGATGGCCGCGCGCAACTCCCACGCGTGCGCGACGCACCGGGGCACGCCGACGCTCTGGTCGCCGCCAAGGACGACCAGCGACGGAAAGCCGTGCTGCTGCGCGCGGTCCGCGTAGTTGAGGCAGTAGTCGAGGGTGTGCTTCGACGTCAGGAACGGCACGATGCGACTCCGGTCCACCTCTTCACCGAGGTTCAGGACGAGGTGCCGCAGGTTGTCCTCTTCGGCCGCGCCGACGGCGCTGTCGGTGAGGCAGACGAAGTGACCGTGACGAACGAGCCGGCGAATGGCGTGATAGGTGTCGATCCACGCATCCATGCCGGCGGCGGCGCCGAGCTCCGCCCTCGGAGGACGGAGCTCGACGGCCAGGACGCCGGTGGATGACTGCTGGAGTGCATCCGCGAAGGTGGCCAACCTAATTGACCTTCTGCTCCTTGACCTTGTAGCCCTCCGGAATCTCGAACAGCGAGTCGTCGAGCGCTTCGTCAGAGATCCTGGTCACGGTCGACGACATCTCGCCCCCGCCGAGCCGCGCCAGCATGCCCGCCATGGGCCCGCTGCCCGACATCTTCATCGTCTGGGTCGACTCGAGCGGAATGCCCTTCGACGCCATCTCGCG
>JBIQIB010000158.1:0-4617 GCA_044508265.1 Acidobacteriota bacterium | reverse complement strand
ACATCTTCATCGTCTGGGTCGACTCGAGCGGAATGCCCTTCGACGCCATCTCGCGATACATCTGCATCATGCCCCTGGCATTGCCCGGGTTGGCCCGTGCCCCGCGCGGGTCGCCGAAGAAGAACCCCTTCTCGGCAGCGGCCGCGTAGAAATTGGCGTAGTCCTGCACCCCCGGCGCCTCGGTCGAGAGCCAGGCGGGACCGGTGATGTTCATCGTCATCTTGATGGGCGCGTCCGCCATGCCGGCATCCACCGAGACCGACACGTCGTGGCGGGTGGCGGTGTACCCGGCAATCTCCTTCGTCTCGTTCGTGGGCGTGATCTCCACGTCGGCCGCCACGTTCGCACCCGCGCCCTGAAGGCTGGCGGTCAGGTCCGCCACGTTCCACACCTCCGCCTCCTTCTTGCGGTGGTTGATGGCAATCATCCGGCCGCTGTCGACGTCCATGATCGTGGACGTCTTGTCGCGCCCCATCGTCTGATCGGTGCGCATCTTGCCGCCCTTGATGTAGGTGATCGTCTCACCGGACGGGTTCATGCCCATCATCTTGCCCTTCATCTGCGCCACGATGGTCACGTCCGCCTGGGCAGTCCAGGCGTACGCGAGCACGCCCATGGCGATGGCGATCTGTCGTACCTGCATGTCTCTCGAAGCCTCCAGTGGGGTCAACGCCACACGTCGTCGCGGCGCACACGCCCGCCAGCGAGGACGGGCGCAGGGTATAAAGCCAGCAGTATAGAATACGACCTCGACCTCACCGCGCCGGTCGGCGCGACAGCCTCCCGGAGCCCGAGCTTGGCCGACCTCACCTTCCTCGGCGCCGCACAGACGGTGACCGGCTCAAAACACCTGCTCACGACGGCGTCGGGCCGGCAGGTGCTCGTCGACTGCGGTCAGTTCCAGGGGAGCAAGGTGCTGCGCGAGCGCAACTGGCAGGCCATGCCCTTCCGGCCGTCCGGGCTGGACGCCGTGGTCCTGACCCACGCGCACCTCGACCACTGTGGCATGCTGCCGCGCCTCGTGGCCGCCGGGTTCACCGGACGCATCTTCTGCACGCCGGGAACGCGTGACCTCTGCTCGCTCGTCCTGCCGGATGCGGGACGGATCCAGGAAGAGGACGCGCGGCAGGCCAACAAGCACGGCTACACCCGCCACCGCCCGGCGCTGCCGCTGTTCACGGAGGCCGACGCGCTGCGGGCGCTGACGCACCTGCAGCCCGTCGGATACGGTGTGCAGGTGCCCGTGGCCGACGGCGTGGACGTGGAGTTCCTTCCCGCGGGTCACCTGCTCGGCTCGGCCTTCGTCCGCATGACGCTGCGCGACGACACGCCGCGCACGCTCCTGTTCGGCGGCGACCTCGGACGCTACGACAGGCCGATCCTGCCCGACCCGACGGCCGTCCCCGAGGCCGACGTGCTGCTCGTCGAGTCGACGTACGGCGATCGCCGTCACCCGCCCGACGACGACGGCGCACAGCTGGCAGAGGTGATTGGCGAGACCTGGCGGCGCGGCGGCAAGCTGGTGATCCCGTCGTTTGCGATAGGGCGTGCCGGCGAGCTGCTCTACTGGATCGACCGGCTCGAGCGCGAGAAGCGCATCCCCACCATGCCCGTCTTCGTCGACAGCCCGATGGCCAGCAAGGCGCTCGGGTTCTACGCCAGCCATCCCTCGGAGCTCGATGAGGAGGTGCGTCCCACGGCGCGCCGCGAGGCGATGTTCTCGACCACCCGGCTCACGATCGTCGATTCGGTGCAGGAGTCGAAAGCCATCGCCGACGTCACCGAGCCGGCGATCATCATCTCGGCAAGCGGGATGGCGACGGGCGGGCGCGTGCTGCACCACCTCAAGCGCTACCTGCCCGACCCCCGCTCCGCCGTGCTCTTCGTGGGCTTCCAGGCACAGGGCACGCGGGGGCGGCAGCTCGTCGACGGCGCGAACTTCGTGAAGATTCACGGGGAAATCATCAACGTCGCCGCGCGAATCTATCGCAACGACCAGATGTCGGCCCACGCCGACCACGACGAGATCCTGCGCTGGCTCGGCGGCTTCACGCGGCCGCCCGCCTGCACGTACCTCGTGCACGGCGAACTCGAAGCGATGACCGTGCTGCGAACCGCCATCGAGACGCGTCTCGGCTGGACCGTGGCCACGCCCGCCCAGGGCGAGCGCGTCACGCTGCCGTCAGGAGACTCCCGATGACGAGGCCGGTGCTGCTCGAACGCGTCGGTCCGGCGGCCGTCGCCCAGCTGTATGCCGACGGCTTCGACGCGCTCACGCTGGACGAGAAGCGCCTGGCCTGGCACCTCTACGAGGCCGCGCTGGCCGGACGCGACATCTACTACGACCAGCGCTGTGCCTCGTCGCTCGCGCTGCGCGACCTGCTGGAGACGGTGTACTCGCACAGGCACCTGCTCGACCCAAAGGCCGCCGACGCGATAGCGACGTACCTGAAGCTGTTCTGGATCAACTCCGGACCGTACGAGCACCTCACGTCACGCAAGTTCGTGCTCGCCCTCGATGCCGGGACGCTCACGGCGGCGCTGCAGGCGCTCGAGGCGGCGGGCGTGCAACTGCCCCTCGACGATGCCCCGGACGCCGCGGCGTTCGTGGCCGCCCATGCGCCGCTGTTGTTCGACCCCGACTGGCGGCCCATGGTCACGTGCAAGAACCCGCCGCGCGGTGAAGACATCCTGACGGCGAGCGCGAACAACCTGTACGACGGGGTGAGCCTCACCGACCTCGAAGGCTTCACGGAGCACTACCCGCTGAACAGCCGACTCGTGCGCAACCCCGACGGATCGCTTGCCGAGGAGGTCTACCGGATCGGCGGACGCTACGGCGAGACGATCCGTCGCATCGCCGCACACCTGACGCTCGCGCTGCACGTCGCGCCGCCCGCCACCCGCCGTGCGCTCGAGGCGCTGATCACGTGGTACGAAACCGGCCGCGAGGCCGACAGGCAGGCCTACGACGTGGCGTGGGTCGAGGACGCCGCGTCTCGCGTCGACACGATCAACGGCTTCATCGAGGTCTACCTCGACCCGCGAGGGCACAAGGGCGCCTGGGAGGCGCTCGTGTTCTACGAGAACGCGGCGAGGACGGAGGCCATCCGCCGCATCGCCCGGCACGCGCCGTGGTTCGAGCAGCAGATGCCGTTCGACCCTGCCTATCGACGCACCGACGTCGTCGGCGTATCCGCCCGGGCCATCGACGTGGTCGTCGAAACCGGCGATGCGGGGCCGATGACGGCCATCGGGATCAACCTGCCGAACGACGAGGCCATCCGCGAGACGTACGGCAGCAAGTCCGTGTCGCTGTCGAACGTCATCGAGGCGTACGAGCAGTCGCAGCCACCGGCGCTGAAGGCCGAGTTCTGCTGGTCTCCCGAAGAACTGGCGCGCGCGGAACGCTGGCAGGCCGCGGCGAGCGAGCTCGCCACGAGTCTCCACGAAGTGATCGGTCACGGGTCGGGCCGGCTGGCGTCCCACGTTGCCAGCCCGCAGGTCGCGCTGCGCGAGCAGTACTCGACCCTCGAGGAAACCCGGTCGGACCTGGTCGCGCTGTACTTCATCGCCGACCCGGTGATGGTGGAGCTCGGCCTCCTGGAGGCCGCTGATCATCGCGACGTCGTCCTTGCCGAGTACGAGGGCTACACGCGCAATGCCCTGGCGCAGCTCCGGCGCGTGCGGCACGGCTCGCATCTCGAAGAAGACCACATGCGCAACCGCCAGGCCATCGTGCACTGGCTGATGGACAACACGACGGCGATCGAGCGCCGCTCGCGCGACGGCCGCACCTACTACGTGATGGTGGACGCCGACGCGTTCCGCGAGGGCGTCGGCAGGATGCTCGCCCTCGTGCAGCGCATCAAGTCGGAAGGGCTCTACGACGACGCGCGGGCGCTCTTCGAGACGTATGGCATCCACTTCGATCCGCAGCTGCGCGACGAGATCGTGACGCGCGTCGAGGCCCTCGACCTGCCCACCTATACAGGCTTCGTGATGCCGCGGCTCGAGCCCGTGCACGATGCGGATGGCGGCATCGCGGACGTGCAGGTGACGTATCCGCAGGATCTCGCCACGCAGATGCTCGAGTACTCGTCGCGGTACGCCCTCGCGGACGAGGACCGGCGCGCCCTCGCTGCCGGAACCGCGCCGGTGACCTGATGACCGGTGGGGCCCGGCGGGTCGGCCCGGTGCCGGCCTTCGCCGCTCTCGTCGTGGTCGCGGTATGGATGGCCACCCCTGTCGCGCAGGCGCCCGTCCTGCCCGCCGATTCCCCGCACGCCAGCCTGCTCCTGCGGCAGGCCGAAGCTGCGCGTGCGGCCTCCGACGAGCATCGGGCGCTCCTGCGCGCCGGCCTGGCCGCCGCGGACGTCGCGCTGCGCATGCAGGCCATCCGCGCGGTCGGACGACTGGAGGATCCCACCTGGCTGGGCGCGCTCGCCCCGCTGCTCGACGACCCGTCGATCGAGGCCCGCGCGGAGGCTGCATGGGCCGTGGCGCAGTCGACGCCGGCGGAGGAGGCTGCCGGCGATGCGGCCACGCTGCTGCAGGCGCGTCTCGCGACCGAGCCGGACAACATGGTGCGCGCGGCCCTCGTGACGAGCCTGGGAC
>JBIQIB010000157.1:0-7791 GCA_044508265.1 Acidobacteriota bacterium | reverse complement strand
CCGACGCCGTCCCTGCGGCGTTCCAGTTCGCGCTGCAGCGTCTGCGTCGCGCGGGTCACGACGGCCACCGATTGCGCGAGTTGCTCGTGCGCGGCATCGAGCGCCGCGACGCGGGCCTCGAAACGCTTCTCGCGCGTGCCGAGAATCTCGAGCCGGCGATTCAGCTCGTCGCCCACACCGCTGATGGCGCCGCCGGGTCCCACCGTCCGATGGTGCAGCGTGTCGACCGCTTCGGCGATGTCCTCCAGCCGTCGGGTGGCCAGGCCGTTGAACTCGTAGTCCTTCGTGTCGACGAACGGCGTGAGCTGCTGCAGGTACTGGATGAGCGCCGAATGGAACGTCGCCAGCGTCTCGCGCTCGATCCGCATGGCCTCGAGCGTCGCCGCGGCGCTGTCACGCGCGGCGCGCTGCACCGGCACATTGCGGTTGACGTGGTCCACGAGGGCGGCGTTGAACGCCTGCTGACGCGCGAGGACGGGCTCGAGCACCGACCAGACGAGCCGCACGATCCGTCCCTTGACGCCGCCGGGCAGCTGCACGCCGGCCAGCGGGTCGAACCGCTCGTTGAGCGGCGTCACCTGCGTCTCGTCCGGTCCCGGCGGCGGGTGGGGCAGGTCGGGAGGCCGCGGCAGCGCCGCGTCGAGCGCCGTGAGGGCGGCGTTGTAGGCCGCGTCGGCGGCCTCGCGCGCAGCCTTCAGCGTGGCGAGGTCCTCCCTGGTGATCGTCCGCGCGGCCACGCGTGTCAGGTCCTCGGCGCCGTCTGATGGATCGTGCCCGTCAGCGGGCTGCTCGCCGAGGCGTAGCGCTTCCTCGGGATCCGCCCCGCCAGATACGCCAGCCGGCCCGCCTGTACGGCGTGCTTCATCGCCTCGGCCATGGCGACCGGATGCTCGGCCCCGGCGATGGCCGTGTTGAGCAGGACGGCATCGGCGCCGAGCTCCATCGCGATGGCGGCATCCGACGCGGTGCCGACGCCCGCATCGACGACGACCGGTACGCGCACGAGCTCCTTGATGATGGCGATGTTGTTCGGATTCTGGATGCCCAGCCCCGATCCGATCGGCGCGCCGAGCGGCATCACCGCCGCGGCGCCAGCCTCCTCGAGCTTCAGGCAGACCACCGGGTCGTCGGTCGTGTACGGCAGCACGACGAAGCCTTCGGCGACGAGCACCTTCGTCGCCTCGATGAGCGCGGTGTTGTCGGGGAAGAGCGTCCGCTCGTCGCCAATCACCTCGAGCTTCACCCAGTTGGACAGCCCGGCCTCG
This sequence comes from Acidobacteriota bacterium, assembly GCA_044508265.1. GTDB lineage: Bacteria > Acidobacteriota > Vicinamibacteria > Vicinamibacterales > Vicinamibacteraceae > JAEZDP01. Next base: position 6,526 of record JBIQIB010000157.1, on the reverse strand, counting down.
CGCGCGAGCCGCGCCGTGCGGATGGCGTCGTCGGCCGTGTAGCAGGCGGCGGTGTTCGGCAGGATGAACAGGCCTTCGTCGATGTAGTCGAGCAGCGACTCGCCGCTGGTGTCGTTCAGGTCGACGCGCCGCACCGCGACGGTCACCACCTCGGTGCCGGACGCGGCGTGACATCTGGCCATCACCTGGTGAGACGGGTACTTGCCGGTGCCGACGAAGAGGCGCGAAGTGAAGGTACGGTCGGCGATGGTGAGGGTGTCAGACATGGGAGTGCGGCAGGTCGCGCCGGGCGACGGCCCAGGCCAGTCCGAGGGTCGCCACGGCCAACAGGACGAGGATACTCCATGTGACGGCCGGGCTCTGGGCCTCGGTCGTCGCGAGGATCAACGCCGTGATCGCCTGATCGCCGACGTCGACGTCGCCCGTGGGCCGCGTGAAGAGGCCGCCCGTGGCGACGCTGCCAGGCAACGCGGCGTAGTAATGGCGGACGACGTCCACGATCACCACCCAGACCGTCGCCAGACTGACCGCCACGGCCGCCGGCACCGCGCGCCCGCGTGCGATCGTGGCCAGGCCCATCCCGACGAAGGCCGCCGCCGGCGCCAGCATCGGAAACAGCCACCGGCCCTGGTGGATGCCGTCGAATCCTATCAGGACGAGCCGTACGGACGGCTGCGCCGCGCACAGCAGGAGCGCGCAGGCCCACCACGTCATGACGCCGGCAGGCAGCCGCCGACCGCTGCCGCCCCTGACGATCGCTGCCAGCCCGCCCGCGATGCCGACACTGCCGATCACGACGAGCGTGACGGCGACGCCCCACGGCGTCAGCGGCTGCTGCCACACGTCGTCGGCGATGTAGACCAGCGGGCGGTAGAGCGACAGCAGCGAACTCGCCACGAATCCAGCCGCCTGCCGCAGCATGTCGTCCGCGACAGCGCGAAGGAAGGTCCATGGGCTTTCCCACGCCGCCTGGGTGCCGCCCGAGAGGACGGGCAGATATGGCGTGACGAGGTCGTCCCAGTGCACGTTCGCCGCGAGCGCCGCGGCGAGCAGCACCGTCGCGAGGCCGGTCATCACGGCACGGCGTCGGGACAGGCGTCCGGCCGCGTCCCTCGTGATGGCGCGCCCGACATGCGACCACACGACGATGCCCGTGCCCGCGAGCGCGATGGGCACGAGGAAGTGCGTCGTGTCCTTCCAGAGGAGCCCGGCCACCGTGCAGCCGACGAGCGCGGGCAGGTCCCACCAGCGATCGCCGCCGGTGGCGATGCGGGTGAACGCGACGAGCGCGCCGGCGCTGAAGGCATTCGCCCATGCGTCCGGAGCCACGCCCCCGGCGTACTTGGCGGCCACCGGGTGGACGGCAACCATCGTCGCGGCTGCCAGTGCTGCGGCGCGGTCGCGCGTCAGCCTCCAGGCAAGCGCCCACGCAGCGAGCGCGATCGCCGGCAGCGCCAGCGCGTTCCACGCGCGCAACGCGAAGAGGGGGAGGTCGGCACCGCCGTCGCGGCACAGCCAGCGCAGCTGCCATGCCGTCACGCGGCGGAAGCCGGCCTTTCCGCCTTCACCCAGCTCGAACGGTCGTCCATCCGGCGGGGCGATGCACGCGTGCGTGTCGGGTGGCGCATCCGCGAGCGCCAACCCTTGTGCCGCGCGCAGGTAGGCCATTTCGTCCGACACCTGGTAGAGGGGACGCAGTCGGGCGTGCGTCAGCGCGTGCAGCAGGGCGACCGCGAGGACGAGCGCAAGCAGCACCGCCTGCTCCCGACGGGCGAGCGACATGGCACGGACCATCACGACCGTCCGGCCGCGCGCGCGAGGACGTCGAGGTAGCGAGGGGTCACTGCCGACCACGTGTACGTGCCCCGAACGAACGCCTCGAGGCGCGCGCCTCGTTCGCGCGCCTCCGTCGTCGACCACGTCGCGGCCTCGAGCAGCGCTGTGGCCAGGCTCGCGTCGGTCGCCTCCACCTCCAGGCCGCCATGCCGTGCAACGTCCGGCACGCCGCACGCCGTCGTCGCGATCACCGGGCAGCCTGTCAGGGCCGCCTCGAGGAGCACCAGCGACATCGCCTCGGACCGCGACGGCACCACGACGGCATGGGCTGCGCTGAACGCGTCATACAGGGCGGCGTGATCGAGGGCGCCGAGCCAGCGCACACGCATCGCCTCGCCGTGTGCCGCGATCCACGCGGTCACCTCGTCTCCCATGTCGCCGGGGGAGCCCGCGATGACGAGGTGCAGCGACGTCATGGGCGCCACGCGCTCCCAGGCCTGCAGCAGCAGGTCAGGTCCCTTGATCGCCGCGACACGGCCGGCAAACAGCAGGAACGGCTCGCGCAGGTTCCACCGCTCACGAAAGCGCGCGGGATCCGCCGACATGCCCTCCGTCGGCGAAATGGCGTTGGGGATCACCTCCACCGCGTCAGGGGCGACCCCGTACGGCGCGAAGTCCCTGGTCTCGAGCGGCGTCACGGCGATGGCCGCGCGCGCGCGGTGGATGATGCGGCGGCCGATGACGGCGTTGTAGAGCCGCTTCGTCCATCGTGACCGGCCGAAGATGGGCAGTGCGCCGCACGGCATCACCACGACCGGCCTGTCGTGCCGCCAGGCCGAATGCGCGTAGAGGGCGTTGATGGTGGTCCAGTGGTTGACGAGCACCACGACGTCGGCCCACGTGACCTGGCGCGTGACGCCGCGGGTGTCGCCGGACGGAAACGGCCAGCGCCGGCTCGTGAAAGGCACGTGATACGTGTGCACCTCCGCGCCCGGCTCGACCGGCGGGCCGAAGTCGAAGGCAGCCAGCTCCACGCCGCACCCGGCATCCCGTAGCGCCTTCGCCAGCGTGACCGCCTTCCGCGCCGTGCCCCCGCCGTCAGCATCCAGGCGGTGGTTCACGATCAGCACGTTCACAGGGCGTCCTCACCGGCGAGCGAGCGCCCGAACGCCTCGACGGCGTCGCCGACCGGGATACCGCCGGTGAAGCCTGCCGCCTCGAGCGCCTCGCTCGAGTAGCGCCGCCGGGAGGAGGTGTCCGATCGGCCGCGCAGCCGCAGGGCCAGCGTCAGGGCAGCCGAGGGCAGCGTGACGGGCGGCCAGGAAGGCAGGTCGAGTCCCATGCCCCGGGCAAGCCGCGCCTCCACGGCGCGATAGTGGTTCTCCGGGTCGGCATCGGCCGCGATCTGGTAGATGGCGGCGGCGTCAGGCGCAGGCCGGCGCGCCGCCAGGAACGCCATGGCGCGTGCGACGGTCTCGACGGGCACGAGATGCATGGGCCGCCGGCCGAACAGCATGCGGCGTGCCGTGATCGCCGCCACGCCTCCCGACCGCAGCGAGTGCGCCAGGCTGACGAGGTTCTGCCCGCCCCGTCCGAAGACGACCGCCGGCCGGGCGATGGTCAGCGACGCCCTTCCTTTCAGGGCGTTCGCCAGTCGCTCTTCCACGCCAAGCTTCACGTGCTCGTAGGGTGTGCGGGGGAGAGGCACCGTGCGTTCGGTGATCGTCGGCTCCGCCGCTGCCCCGACGACGACAGCGGTGCTGCAGTGAACGAGGCAGCGCCCCTTGCCGGCGAGGACGGCTCGCGCCAGGTCCTCACTCCACGAAGGCGGTCCGGCCGGCCATGCGAGGTTGATGACGACATCGGCGTCGGCCAGCGCGGCGGTCAGGGACGCGGCGTCCGCGAGGTCCGCGGCACGCCAGGTGACGCGCGGATGCGAGCCCGTCCCGGATGCGCGCCGGCTGACGGCGATCACCTCGGCGGACGTCGTCTCGACAAGGTGGCTCACCAGATGCTGGCCGATGAAGCCGCTGGCACCAATCACCGCATACGTCATCGGGTTACGTCCGTTCGGGGAGTCGGCCGCCGGGCGACCAGCCAGCCCTCCAGCGGCGGCGGTGGCGCCAGGCGCCGAAGAGGCCGCTCCCGAGCAGCCGCCAGGCACGCACCGACGCGATCGTGGACGGCGACAACAGCGCGGTCCTCCAGAGGTGAGCGAGCGCCCGCGATATCCGGCCTGCGCGCAGGTGCGCGCGCGCCGTCAACAGGTGGGCATGGGCCATGGACCTTCGGCGGAGGGCCTGCACCTCGGGCGGCAGGTCGCCGCGACTGAAGAAGCCGGCATAGACGACCACCGCTTCTTCGGCGCGGGCCTCGCTCGGGGCCCTGAAGGTTGCGGACGCTTCGTGCTCGCGGAAGTCGGCGAGGACCTCCGGCACGTGGACGATGGGACCGAGAAGCCCCAGACGGAGCCAGTAGTCCAGGTCCGGCATCTGCCGAAGGGTCTCGCTCCATGGACCCGCGGCCACGTGGGCGGTGCGTCGGATGAACACGCCCGGACCCGGCGGGCACGTCGCCGTCGACACCACGTCCCGATGGTCGAAGTCCGGCGCCTGCACGACGCTGAGCGCCTGCGAGTCCGGCCCCATCAACCCGTAGTCTCCGTAGACCGCGAGCGCCTCCGGATACCGGCAGAGCGCGTCGACAGCCGTCGCGACGGCGTCTGGCCGGAGGCGATCATCCGCGCTGAGATAGGACAGCACGTCTCCGGAGGCATGCGCCCACCCGAGGTTCATCGCCGCCGACTGCCCCTTGTTCGCCTGGCGCAGCACGCGGACGCGACCGCTGTATGCGGCGAGGATCTCCGGGGTCTTGTCGGTCGACCCGTCGTCGACGACGACGACGTCGAGCGCCGGATAGCGTTGGGCGAGCAGGCTGTCCAGCGCTTCGGCCAGATACCTCGCGCCGTTGTACACGGGCACCACGATCGAGACGCGCAGCGGCGCGGAAGGATGCGCGGTCATGCCATCGCCCGCAATCGCTGCCCGATCCGGGCGCGCATGTCCGCATCCACCAGGGAGCACCACAGCCAGACCATGGGTGTAAGGGTAAGCACCGACGCGGCGCCGAGCATGAGGAGGCTCGGCGTCGACGTGCTCGACATCCACACCGTCCAGCCCCAGCACACCAGCGACGTCCCGACGAGGGCGCCCCACTGCGCACCCCGCAGTCCCGCCGTGCCCGTCGCCCGCACGCGGGCGGCGGCCAGCGACAGCAGGGCGGCAGCCATCCAGAGGCCGTACATCACCCAGACGCCGGCGACCCCGACGATGCCCCAGCGATCCGCCGCCCACCAGATGCCGACGAGGTAGAGCAGCACGCTCGCCACCTGCAGACGGGCCACGCGCCCGGCGCTGTCGGTCGCCTGGAGCAGCGTCGCACCGGCCTGAGCGGCGACGTTCACCGCCATCCCCGCGGCGAGCCACTGCGTGACGAGGATCGTCTCACGGCCGGCGCCTGCCCCCAGCCAGAGCGGCACGACGACGGGCGCGGCCGTGACGATGACCATCGCGGCCGGGAACACGGTGAGCAGCAATGCCGCCAGCACGTGGCGGAACGTGCGCCCCAGTTGCTCGGGATGTCCGGCCAGTGCGGCAGTGAATGCCGGGAACGCCACCGTGAGGATGGCGGTGGAGATCACCCAGAGCCGGGCCACGGCCTCGAAGGGCGCCGCGTACCAGCCCACGGCTTCGACCGACACCCGGGCGCCGATCACGAGGCGATCCATCGTGGTCATCACGGGCACGGCGATCGTGGCGACGGTGATCCAGAGGCCCAGCCTGACGAGCGGCGACAGGGTGGACAGGCTGGGGCGGCGCGGACGGAGCAGCTGCGGCACCTCGCGGACGCACGCGATCGTCAGGGCTGCGAGCGCCAGGACGCGACCGATCGCTATGGCGCCGACGAGGGCCGGCAAGGCCGACGTCCACCGCACGACGAGGAGCGGCGCGACGTACGTCCACAGCGTCGAAGGCAGCCGCACGAGGTTCAGCGTGTCGAACCGGCCCAATCCCTCGAGCACCCCGCGGGCCGCGGTCGCCAGGACGATGAAGGGAATCGAGAGCGCGAGCCAGGCCATCGCGAGGTCGAACTCCCGCGCGAGCGCAGGCGGGAGGCCGAGCAGGACCCGGATGGGCGGGCCGGCCAGCAGCAGGATCGCGGCGCCGGCCAGTCCGAGGCCGAGGTGTGCCCACGTCGAACTCCAGCACAGATCCAGCATCGACGTGGTGTTCCCGGCCGCACGGGCCTGCACGATCCCCTGCGTGGTGGCACGTCCGAGTCCGAAGTCGAAGAGCGTGAAATAGGCCATCATCGCCCACGTCACCGTCAGGAGGCCGAAGCGCGCCTCACCGAGTCCCTGCATCAGGATGGGGACGACGGCCACCGCGACCGGCAGTGGAAGGATGAAGCCGGCAAGGTTCCAGGCGGTGTCCCGCCAGGGATTGCTCGGCCGCACTACCCGCCCCCGACGAAGTTGACGATCTCGACCACGTCACCCTCGTTCACCTGCACCTCGGGGTAGCGGGCGCGTTTGATCACGATCTCGTTGTGCTCGACGGCGACGCGTCGCCCGTCGATCTCGAGATGCGCGAGCAGTTCGGCGAGGGTCATCGGCCCGGGCAGCTCGTGGCGGTCACCGTTCAGCATGATCCAGATCGGCACGAGACAAGAGTATCCGCCTTCGCCCGCC
>JBIQIB010000156.1:0-7835 GCA_044508265.1 Acidobacteriota bacterium | reverse complement strand
GCCAGTTCCACGATGTCGACCCCCTCGGGCGTCTCGACGAACGGGGCGCGGCGGTGCCGACGAATCCAGTCGCGACAGAGGTTGAGGGTAATACGGTACAACCAGGACGAGAACTTCGCCTGGCCGCGAAACCCTCCGAGCGACCGGTACGCGCGCAGGAACGCCTCCTGCACGACGTCATGTGCTTCCTCTTCCCGCCCGATGACGCGGTAGGCCAGGGCATAGATCGGCCGTTCCCAGCGCACCACGAGCTGGTTGAAGCTGTCGAGGTCGCCCCCCGCCGAGCGGGCGACGAGTTCTTCGTCGCTGGCCGTCATCTGCGCAGTGGACACCGGGGCATCGCCTCCCCGTGTCCTCGCGTTCTGACGTTCGACCTCGGAAATAGTCGGTCGAGCCTCCGCAGTGGGGGCAAATCGACCTCCAGTGAGGACAGAAACACTCATGAGCACGCTCCTTGCGTCGATATCGATGCAAGGGACGGGCCGCCTCGAACGTTCCGTCCAGCCACTGGATCTGACGTCGTGGCGGCGGGGCCGGTCGGCTTTCGAGACGGCCCATCTGCTACGATCGTGGGTCGTGCTGCAGCTGTCCGGTGTCACCAAGGCGTTCGGCGACCGCGTCCTGCTCGAGTCGGTCACGTGGCAGCTCTCCGGCCGCGACAGGGTCGGCCTGTGCGGCCCGAACGGCGCCGGCAAGACGACCCTCCTCAAGATGCTGGCGGGCCTCGACGAGCCCGACAGCGGCCAGATCATCAAGCCCGCCGACCTGACGATCGGGTACCTGCCGCAGGACGGCCTGTTCCACACCGGCCTGCCGCTCATCGACGAGGTGCGGCAGGCGTTTGCGCCGCTGCTGGCCATCAGGGACGAATTGCACGCCCTCGAAGCGCGGCTCGCTGACGGCGACCTGGACGACGCGGCCCAGGAGGCGGCGCTCGTCCGTTACAGCGATCTGCAGGAGGCCTTCCGCCGCGGCGAGGGCTACACCATCGACCTGCGCGTGGCGACCGTGCTGCGCGGGCTCGGCTTCGCACAGGACGACTTCGACAAGCCCTGTGACACGTTCTCGGGCGGCTGGCAGATGCGCATCGCGCTGGCCAAGCTCCTGCTGCAGCGGCCGGGCCTGCTGCTGCTCGACGAGCCCACCAACCACCTCGACCTCGACGCGCGCAACTGGCTCGAGTCGTACCTGGCCGACTACCCGCACGCGGTCATGCTCGTCTCCCACGACCGCTTCTTCCTGGACGCCGTCGTCACGCGCGTCGCCGACCTGAGCCTGCGCACCATCACCGACTACGTAGGGAACTACTCGTTCTACCTGCGCGAGCACGCCGCCCGCATGGAGCGGCTGCGCCAGATGAAGCGCGAGCAGGACGAGGAAGTGGCGCGCATCCGCATGTTCGTCGATCGCTTCCGCTACAAGGCGACCAAGGCGGCGCAGGTCCAGAGCCGCCTGAAGCTGCTCGAGAAGATCGTGCCCATCGACGTGCCCCCGGAGCGCAAGCGCGTCGTCTTCCACTTTCCCGACTGCGTCAAGAGCGGGCGGGCCGTCCTGCAACTGCGCGGCGCGTCGCGGCGTTACGGCGCCACCCAGGTGTTCAGGCCCTTCGACCTGCTCATCGAGCGCGGCGATCGCGTCGCACTCGTGGGCCCGAATGGCGCGGGCAAGTCAACGCTGATGCGCATGCTCTCGGGCGTCGAACCTCCTGATACTGGTGAGCGCGTCGAGGGGCATCAGGTGGTGACGCAGTACTTCGCCCAGGACGAGGCCGCGCGCCTCGACCCGACCCGCACGGTCTACGAGACGCTGGCCGACGGCTCCCCCATGCACATGGTGCCGGCCATCCGGAACATCCTCGGCGGCTTCCTCTTCAGCGGCGACGACATCCACAAGCGCGCGGGCGTGCTGTCGGGCGGGGAGCGCACGCGCCTGGCCGTCGCCCGCATGCTCCTGCGGCCCGCCAACACGCTGCTGCTCGACGAGCCGACCAACCACCTGGATCTGGATTCGAAGGACGTCCTGCTGGATGCGCTCGCCGACTTCGGCGGCACGCTCGTCCTGGTGTCGCACGACCGCTACTTCATCGACAAGCTGGCGACGCGGATCATCGAAGTGGGCGACGGCGGCATCCTCGACTATCCCGGCACCTACGAGGAGTTCCGCTGGCGGCAGGCGCAGCAGCAGGCGGCGTCCAACGGCGGACCCGCGACGGCCGTCGAGGCGACGAAGCCGGCCGCGCCGAGACAGAAGGTGGCGCCGGCCGCCGCCGCACGGAACGACGACACGCCGGCAACCCCCACCCTCTCACGCGAGGCCCGCAAGCAGCTCGAAGCGGAGGAACGCCGCAGGAAGCGCGCGGCCGCGCAACGCGCCGCACGCATCGCCGATCTCGAACAGCGCATCGCCGACCGCGAAGCGGAAGTGAAGGCGCTCGAACTCCGGATGGCGGAAACGGGGTTCTACGACGACCAGGACGCGTCACGTCCTGTCATCGAACGTCACCAGACGCTGATGTGGGAGGTCGGCGACCTGATGGGCCAGTGGGAAACGCTCCAGGAAGACAACTCCTGAGACGTCTCAGCACATCCCTCCGCTCTTTCTTCCCCACTGGGATTACAATTCAGACATCCTTCGCTCGATCCTGACGGCGCGTCATCGGAGCTGCCGCCATAATCGTGAGCGCATAACGAAAACGTCATGCGGCATGCCATTTGTATGGCAGCACAGGATAGACGATGACAGTTCCGGTCAACGCGAGTCCGACGCCCCACGTCTCCGAGGAGTTCTTCCGCGATCTCCTCGCCGGGATGCGTAACGGCATGATCGTCATCCGGCGCGACGGGTCGCTCGTCGCCATGAACGACGCCGCGTACGCGACGCTCGGCCTCGTGCCCGACGCGAAGGACGTCGGACGGCCGGTGAGCGACGTCCTCGCGGGCACGCCGGAGCTCGGTGCCGTCTTCGAACAGGTGTTCGACACCGACGTGCTGCCCAATCGCGCCGAGATTCGGCTCGCGCCCTCGAACCGGGCCATCGGATACACGCTGTCGCTCGTCAGGAACCGGCTTGGCGAGGTCACCGGCGCCGCGCTCTTCTTCAAGGACCTGACGCGGGTCGAGCAGATCGAGGAGCGGGAGCGGCTGCGCGACAGGCTCGCGGCCCTCGGCGAGATGGCCGCCGCCATCGCCCACGAGGTGAAGAACCCGCTTGCGGGCATCGAGGTGATGGCCGGCCTGCTCAAGCGGCGCCTCGCAGACAACGCCGAAGCCCTGACGCTGCTGAACGACATCATCACCGAGGCCAAGATGGCCAACGCCATCGTCCTCGAGGTGCTCGACTTCGTGCGTCCCGTGCGCCTGCACGTCGCGACGGTGGACATCCCCGCCCTCCTCGACGACGCGCTGCTGATGGCCGACAGCCTGGTACCCAAACGGGGTGTCGTCGTCAGCGTCGATGCTCCCGACGACCTGCCCGAGATCGAGGGTGACGATCACCAGTTGCGCCAGGTATTCACGAACCTCGTGGCCAACGCCCTCGAGGCCCTCGACGGACAGGGACGCGTGCACGTGCGCGTGACGGCCATCGAGCCGCCCTCGTGGGCGCCGCCCGACACGGCGCCCCCCGGCGCCCTCCAGATCGACATCGAGGACGACGGCCCGGGTATCCCCGAAGGCATCCGGGAGCGCATCTTCAGCCCGTTCTTCACGACCAAGCCCCGGGGCTCCGGTCTCGGGCTGGCCATCGTCCGCAAGATCGTGAACGCGCACGGCGGACGGATCGAGCTGCTGCAGAGCCAGCACGGGACCGGCACGTGCTTCCGGGTGGTGCTGCCGGTACGGGCCCATGTCGACGTCGAACTGGAGACGCCGTCCGACGCCGGCGCACCCGGAGGCCCACGGCCGCGCTGATCCGGGACGGATGAACGAGAACAGGAAGAGACCCATGGGACGCATTCTGGTGGCCGACGACCACGACTCGCTGCGGCGGACGCTCGCCCGCGCGCTCACCGAATCCGGCCACGACGTCGTCGAGGCGGCAAACGGCAACATCGCGATCGAGCGCCTGCACGAGACGAACTTCGACGTCGTGCTGAGCGACCTGAAGATGGGCGGCAGTGACGGCCTCGACGTGCTGCGCACGGCACGCGCACTGCAGCCGAACACGGCCGTCATCCTGATGACGGCGTTCGGCTCGGTGCACACGGCCGTCGAAGCGATGAAGGTGGGCGCCTTCGACTACGTGCCCAAGCCGTTCGAGATCGAGGAGATGGAGGTCAAGATCGACAAGGCGCTCGAGCACCGGCGCCTGAAGACCGAAGTCGACTACCTCCGTCACGAACAGGGCGGCATCTACCAGTTCGACAACATCATCGGCGCGAGCGGCGCGCTGCGCCGGGTGCTCGACGTCGTCCGGAAGGTCTCCAAGAGCAACACGACGGTGCTCATCGGCGGCGAGACCGGCACCGGCAAGGAGCTCATCGCCGGCGCCATCCATCACAGCTCGCTGCGTGCCGCGCGTCCCTTCGTCAAGGTGAACTGCGCGGCGCTGCAGGAGAACCTGCTGGAGTCGGAGCTGTTCGGTCACGAGCGCGGTGCGTTCACCGGCGCCGACAAGCAGCGTATCGGGCGGTTCGAGCAGGCCGACGGCGGCACGCTGTTCCTCGACGAGATCGGCGACATGAGCGCCAATACGCAGGCGAAGATCCTGCGCGTCCTGCAGGAACACGAGTTCGAGCGCCTCGGCGGCACGCGGACGCTGCGCGTGGACGTGCGCCTGGTCGCCGCGACCAACCAGGACCTGGCGGTGATGGTGGAACAGGGGCGGTTCCGCGAAGACCTCTTCTACCGCCTGAACGTCGTGCAGATCGCCATGCCGCCCCTCCGTGAGCGCAAGGAAGACATCCCCGCCCTCGCCAACTTCTTCATCAAGCGGTTCGCCGCGGAGCTGAAGAAGCGCATCGAGGGCGTGACGCCCGAGGCGTCGAAGCTGCTGCAGCGCTACAACTGGCCGGGCAACATCCGCGAGCTGGAGAACACCATCGAGCGGGCGGCGCTGCTCTGCGACGATCGGCTGATCAGCGCCGACGACCTGCGCATCGGCGGCGCGACGACGGCGGATGGCGCCGAGGGACCGGGCACCGTCGTCCGCATCCCCCCGCAGGGCATCGCGCTCGAGGAGATCGAACGCCAGGCCGTCGTCGAGGCGCTGAAGATGGCCAACTGGGTGCAGAAGGACGCGGCCGAGCTGCTGTCGATCAGCCCGCGCGTCATGAATTACAAGATCAAGACGCTCGGCATCGACTTCCCGCGCAGCCGCCGGTCGCTCGTCACGCCGTACGCGGCGATGTAGGCACGCAGCGCGCTACTCCGGCGCGTGCGCCTTCGGGTGCGCCTTGCGGTAGACGTCGAGCAGGTGCTGGACGTTGACCTGCGTGTACCGCTGCGTCGTGGACAGCGCGCTGTGGCCGAGCAGCTCCTGGATGGCCCGCAGGTCGGCGCCGCGCTCGAGCAGGTGGGTCGCGAAGGCGTGGCGCAACGCATGCGGGCTGATCCCGAAGCGCGTGCTGCACATCGAGACGTACCGCACGAGCAGCCGGTGGACGCTGCGCGGCGAGAGCCGGGTACCTCGATAGTTCACGAAGAGCGGCTCGCCCAGCCCGGCGCGCCTGCCAACCCCGGGGCCTGTCGCCGCGGCCTGCCGGGCCAGCATCTCGCGGTCGGGCAGCCAGCGCGCCAGCGCCGCGCCCGCCGTCGGGTGGAACGGCACGAGCCGCTCCTTCCGCCCCTTCCCCATCACGCGCACCATGCGCCCCGTCAGGTTCACGTCCGCAAGGTCGAGGCCCACCAGCTCCGACAATCGCAAGCCCGACGCGTACAGCAGTTCCAGCATCGCCCTGTCGCGCCTGCCGAGCGGCGTCTGTACGTCCGGCGTGTCGAGCAGCGCCGTCATCTCGTCCACCGACAGGATCTGTGGCACGCGCTGCTCGCGCCGGGGCGTGCCGACGAGCGCGACAGGGTCGTCGGCGCGCAGGCCTTCGTGCCGCAGGTAGCGGGCAAAGCCGCGGAGGGCCGAGACACGGCGGGCTGCCGAGGCGCGCGAGTTGCCGCGGGCGTGGAGCTCGCCGAGAAACGCCCTGATGGCCTCCGTCGTGACGTGCGCCGGCGTCAGCGCGTCGCGCCTGGTCGAGGAATACGCGCCAAGGAAATAGAGGAACTGCAGGAGGTCCGACTCGTAGCCGGAGACGGTGTGCGCCGACGCGTTGCGGTTGAGCGCGAGGTAGTCGAGGTACCCGCGGATGGCGTCGCGGAGCGGTGATGCCGGCGAGAGGTCCCGCTCCGGCACCACCGGCGCGCCGCGCCGTCTCACGGCCCTGCCGGTGCCAGCGGCGCCGGCTGCGCGGAGGGCACGGGATGCTCCAGGTGCGCGGCCTTCCACTCGTCGAGCGCCGCGAGCGCACGTCCCGCCACCGCCTCCTTGCGCAGCGCCTTCTTGCGCGGAGGCTGCTCGAGCGGCTCCATGATGCCGAAGGTGATGTTCGTCGGCTGGTAGTGCGCCGGATCGGCGTGCGACACGTAGTGTGCGAGCGCGCCGATGGCCGTCGCGCGCGGCAGCGTGACGGGCGCGAGGCCGCGCGCCAGCCGGGCGGCGTTGAGCCCGGCCAGCAGTCCCGAGGCCGCCGATTCGACGTAGCCTTCGACGCCCGACACCTGCCCCGCAAAGAACAGGTCGTCTCGCGTCTTCACCTGCCACGTCGGACGCAGCACGGTGGGCCCGTTGATGTACGTGTTGCGATGGACGACGCCAAAGCGCACGAACTCGGCCTGCTCGAGCCCGGGGATCATCCGCAGGACGCGCGCCTGCTCTCCCCACTTCAACTGCGTCTGGAAGCCCACGAGACTGTAGTGGTCGCCGGCCAGCGTGTCCTGCCGAAGCTGCACGACGGCGTACGGCGTGCGCCCCGTGCGCGGGTCGGGGAGGCCTACCGGCTTCATCGGTCCGAAGCGCAGCGTGTCGACGCCGCGGTGCGCCATGACCTCGATCGGCAGACACCCTTCGAAGAACTGCGCGCGGTCGAAGTCGTGAACGGTCGCCGATTCGGCTGTCGTCAACGCGGCGTAGAACGCCCGGTACTGCTCCTCGTTCAAGGGGCAGTTCAGGTAATCGCCCTGCCCATCGTCCACGCCGCAGGCCGGGCCGTCGGCCTCCGGTGGCTCCGTACCGGCGCCTTCGCGGACGGCGGTGCTGCGGCCCCAGCGCGAGGCGCGATAGACGATGGACGTGTCGATCGAGTCGGCAAGGACGATCGGGCTGATGGCGTCGTAGAAGGCGAGGTGGTCGGCGCCGACGAGCCGCACGATGTCGTCGGACAGCGCGGCGGAGGTGAGTGGCCCGGTGGCGACGATCGTCGGCTCGTGCGCCGGTGCCGGCGGCGGCACGGCACGTACTTCTTCACGCACCACGCTGATCAGCGGATGCGATGCGATGGCGCTGGTCACCGCCGCGGAGAACGCATGGCGATCGACGGCAAGGGCTGCCCCGGCAGGCACGCGCGCGGCGTCGGCACAGCGCATGATCAGCGAGCCAAGGCGGCGCATCTCTTCCTTCAGGAGGCCGACGGCGTTATCGAGCTTGTCGCCCCTGAACGAGTTGCTGCACACGAGCTCCGCGAGCGCATCGGTCTGATGCACCTCGGTGCCCTGGACGGGCCGCATCTCGTGGAGCCGGACGTGAACGCCCTGGGCGGCTGCCTGCCAGGCCGCCTCGCAGCCGGCAAGCCCGCCGCCGATGATGGTGACTCGATGCCGCATCCTTGATGGCTAATGACTAATGACTAA
>JBIQIB010000023.1:13673-40749 GCA_044508265.1 Acidobacteriota bacterium | reverse complement strand
CCGGCTGCGTGAGCCCGAGCTCGGGACCGATCACGTGCACGATGCCCTGACGGCCAGACCCATGGTCGTAGAGGGGAACACCGAACTCGCGGCAGTTCTTCTCGAGCGACGCGAACATGGCCTCGGCCATCTGGTCCGCGAACGGCCTGGCGAGGTTCTTCGTCGGCACGATGTGGTCCACGGTCGCGAAGGTGCGGTGCGGAAAGCGCACGCTCCAGCCGCGGCGGCGCAGGTCGTCGAAGGCCTGCGGACTGGTCACTTCATGGACGAGGTGAAGGCCGATGAACAGCTGGGTCTGCCCGGTCGGCAGGCGCCTGACCGTGTGCTGATCCCACACCTTTTGAAGGAGAGTCTTTCCCACCCGCTCATGGTAGCAGGAATGGGGCCGGCCCATAAAGCGTCTGGCGACGCGACGGGGTAGCCCATAACTGCGCCTAATGAGCGGTCGCTGCCGGCGGCCCGCGCTGACGGCCGCGGGCAGAGCGTCAGGAAGACGGCGGCGTCCGCTCCCCGACCGACTCGAGCAGCGCCTGGAGCTGGTCCTTGCGATACGGCTTTGCCAGGGTCGTCACGCGCGAGCCCAGCTCGGCGCTCGCGCGGAAGGTCGATGGGTCGCCCGAGGTGAGCACGACCTGCAGCCAGTCGCAGGCAACGAGGGCGCGTCGGGCGAGCTCCATGCCGTCGAAGCCTCCGCCGAGCTTCACGTCGGCAAACACCACGTCGAAGCTGGAGTCGGCGGAGATCGCCGCCATCGCACCCGGGCCGTCGCCGGCTTCGTGCACGTCGTGCCCGAGGCTGCGCAGGATCCGGGCGGTGAGCCCGCGTAACAGATCGTCGTCTTCGACCAGCAGCACGTGCAGGCCCACGTTGCCTCCCTCGGGCGATTCCGACGCAGCGGACGCGCGAGGTGCGCGTGCGAGTCGTAGAACGCTCTCACGATAGCACCGCGGAACGTCCGTCGCAGCTCGACCGATCTGCGTGCAGGCAGGAGGTAGTGGACGCCGAACGAACCGTCACTCGTGTGACTGGAATGGACCGTGCCAGGGATGGCGGAGGGAGTGGGATTCGAACCCACGGTACGGTTTCCCGTACGACGGTTTTCAAGACCGCTGCCTTAAACCACTCGGCCATCCCTCCGCGCACGAGTGTACCCAAGTTCCCTCGAGGTCGAACGGCTATGCTCATCCGATGTTCGTCATGTCATCGCACTGCGGCCCTGCGCGCCCGAGCCGCCTCACCATCCTCCTGCTCCCCTGCGTGGCAGGCGTCGCGTTCGCGGCAGCCGCAGCGGCCTGCAGCCCGCCGGCGCCCGACAGGACGCCCTCGCCAGAAGCTGCCGTCTCCGATGGCTGGATCACCCTCTTCGACGGCACGTCGGTCGAGCGCTGGCGCGGCTTCCGCCGCGACGACTTCCCCACCGACGGCTGGCGTGTGGAGGACGGCGCGCTGACGCCGCTGGTGGGCGGCACCGTGGTAGACCTGGTGACGCGCGAGCGCTTCGCGGACTACGAGCTCGAACTCGAGTGGCGCGTCGCGCCGAATGGCAACAGCGGCATCTTCGTCCACGTCCACGAGGACCATCCCGAGGTCTGGCACACGGGGCTCGAGTTCCAGGTGCTGGACGACGCGCGTCATCCCGATGGGAAGGTCGCGAAGACGGCGGCCGGGTCGATCTACGGACTCGTCGCGCCGGTGGACGCGCGGCCCCGGCCGGCCGGGGAGTGGAACAGCGCGCGCATCACGGTACGCGGTGCAGCGCTGGAGTACACTCTGAACGGCCGGCGCATCGTGACCGTGAACGTGGGCGAAGATTCGTTCCTCGACACGGTCCGCGGGAGCGGGTTCGCCGACATGCCCGACTTCGGCCGCCGCCACGAGGGGCACGTGGCGCTGCAGCATTCGAGCGTCAGCCCGCTCGAGGCGCCCGTCTGGTTCCGCAACATCAGGATCCGGCTGCTGTCGTGAGCCGGGCGGGCTGTCGCGTCAGGTGCGCGGGGTGATGACCTCGATGCCGCCCATGTAGGGCACGAGGGCGGGCGGCACGCGGACGCTGCCGTCCGCCTGCTGGTAGTTCTCCAGGATGGCGATCAGCGTGCGCCCCACCGCCAGTCCCGACCCGTTCAGCGTGTGGACGTGCACCGGCTTGCCACCGGCGGACGGACGATAGCGGATGCCCGCGCGGCGCGCCTGGAA
Organism: Acidobacteriota bacterium; assembly: GCA_044508265.1. Classification (GTDB taxonomy): domain Bacteria; phylum Acidobacteriota; class Vicinamibacteria; order Vicinamibacterales; family Vicinamibacteraceae; genus JAEZDP01. Next base: position 38,556 of record JBIQIB010000023.1, on the reverse strand, counting down.
CGCCTCGGTGTTGCTGCACGACGAAATCTCGCGATAGGTCTGCTGGCTCGGCAGCCACACCTCGATGTCGTACGTCTTGGCGGATGCGAACCCCATGTCGCCCGCGCACAGCAGCATCGTGCGGAACGGCAGGCCGAGCGTCTGCAGCACACGCTCGGCGCTGCCGGTCAGCCGCTCGAGCTCGTCGTACGAGTCGTCCGGCGTCGTGAACGCCATCAGCTCCACCTTGTCGAACTGGTGCTGCCGGATGAGGCCGCGCACGTCCGCGCCGTAGCTGCCGGCCTCGCTGCGGAAGCACGGCGTGTACGCCGTATAGCGCAGCGGCAGGCTGGCCTGCTCGAGCAGCTCCTCGCGATGCAGGTTCGTGAGCGGCACCTCCGCCGTCGGGATGAGGAACAGGTCCCAGTCGCCGGCGATGCGGAACAGGTCGGCCTCGAACTTCGGCAGGTTGCCGGTACCGGTGAGCGCGTCGGTGTTGACGAGGAAGGGCGGCTCCACCTCGGTGTACCCGTGCTCGCGGCTGTGCAGGTCGAGCATCAGGTTGATCAAGGCGCGCGCCATCCGGGCACCCGCGCCGAGCAGCACCGCAAACCTGGCCCCGGACATGCGCGCCGCCCGTTCGAAGTCGAGGATGCCGAGCGCCGGGCCGAGGTCCCAGTGGGCCTGCGGCGTGAAGTCGAAGGCCGGCGGATCGCCGACGCGCCGCACCTCGACGTTGTCGGCGGCGTCGCGTCCGTCGGGTACCGAGTCGTGCGGGGCGTTCGGCAGCGTGAGCAGCAGCGCGCGACGTTCGTCCTCGAGCGCCTTCAGCTCCGCGTCGAGCTGCTTGATGGTCTCGGCGCGCGTCCCGCTCGCGGCCAGGAGCGCCGAGGCATCCTCGCCACGCCGCTTCGCCTGGGCGATCGCCTCACCGTCGCGGTTGCGCTCCGCCTTCAGCTGCTCGACGCGCGGCAGCAGCTCGCGCCGCCTGGCGTCGAAATCCGCCAGGCGATCGAAGGCCGGCGCAACGTCTCCACCGCGGCGTTGCACACGTTGACGGACCGCATCGAAGTCGTCGCGAAGCTGAGCTGGGTCGAGCATGATGGTTCGATATTGTAAGGCGCGCCCTACGCGATAGCGTGTGCTAAGGTGGCCGACGTGAAGGAGATCGCCGCATGACGACCGTCCGCACCGCCGTGTTCCCCGCCGCAGGCCTCGGTACCCGCTTCCTGCCGGCAACCAAGACGATGCCGAAGGAGATGCTGCCGCTCGTCGACAAGCCGATCATCCAGTACGCCGTGGAGGAGGCCGTCGCGTCGGGCATCGAGCAGGTGATCCTCGTCACCGCACGCGGCAAGACGGCGATGGTGGATCACTTCGACGTGGACGTCGAGCTCGAGACGTTCCTCGAAGACCGCGGCAAACTCGAGCAGCTGGCCGCGGTCCGTCAGGCGTCGACGCTGGTGCGCCTCGGCGCCGTGCGGCAGGGACCGCCCCTCGGCCTCGGCCACGCCGTGCTCATCACGCGCGATCTCGTCGGCAACCAACCCTTCGCCGTGGTCCTGGGCGACGACGTCATCGACGCCGACCCGCCGGCGATCCGTCAGCTCGTCGACGTGTTCGAGAAGGTCGGCGGCCCCGTGCTCGCCGTCGAACGCGTGCCGATGGATCAAATCAGCCGGTATGGCGTGGTGGATGCCGAGCCGATGGGCGACGGCATCTACAGGATCAAGGATCTGGTCGAGAAGCCGCGCAAGGACGAGGCCCCGTCGGACCTGGGCATCATCGGGCGCTACGTGCTCACCCCAGACATCTTCGACGTCCTGGCGAACGTCCGCGAAGACCGCACCGGTGAGATTCAGCTGACCAACGGCCTGCGCGAGCTGCTGAAGCAGCGCCCGCTGTATGCCTGCGAGGTGCGCGGCACGCGGCACGACACCGGGAACAAGCTGGGGTTCCTCCAGGCGACCGTGTACTTCGCCCTGCGCCGTCCCGACGTGGCCGAGCCGCTCAAGCAGTACATCCGCGGGCTGCTCGACGAGGGCTGACGCGCGTCGCGCGCCCGCCCCTACGACGCGGCCTTGCTGCCCGATGGTGCAGGGGACGCCGCGGTGCTCGCGTCTCCCGAGCGCTTGTCGGACGTGTCCTTCTTGTCTCCGCCGCCCTCACCCGAGCCGGAGCCGCTGGCACCGTTGGCCGACGCCGAACTGCTGCCTGCGCCCGACTTCTTGGCGTAGTCGGTGATGTACCAGCCCGTGCCCTTGAACTGGATGGCGGGCGAGGACAGCAGCTTGCGCACCTCGCCGCCACAGGACGGACATGTCTCCACTGGCGCGTCAGAGAACTTCTGGATCACCTCGAAACGGTGTCCACAAGCGTTGCATTGATACTCGTACAGAGGCATGGTCGTCGATCACTCCAACCTTCAACTATAGCAGGCGGTGCGGGCGAATGGCCTCAGGCCAGCAGGGGTCCCTCGTCGCCTTCGCCGAGCATCAGGTGGCGGAGCACCCGGAACGGCCGGAGCCCCAGGCCGAGGTAGGACGTGTGGAACCGTCCGAGGTCGAACTTCTGCCCCTGCTGCGCGCGCACGTCCTCGCGCAGCTTCAGCAGCATCAGCTTGCCGAGCGCATACGTCACGTAGGAGGGGTCGAACGTCCCGCGCTCGGCTTCGCGCCGGGCGCTGGCTTCCTCGAGGAACGCCTCCTCGCGGAAGAGCCGCACCCCCTGCTCCACTGACAGATCCTCGGCGTGGAGGCGGAGGCCGACGACGAGACGCGTCAGCCGCACGAGCGACTCGGCGAGCTGGCCGAGCTCGATGGCCGGGTCGTCCTTCGCAAACCCGAGCTCGATGACGAGGTGCTCGGCATAGTGCGCCCATCCCTCGACGACCGTCAGCGGCGCGAGGATGCTCGCCTTGTGCCACGGGACGTCGACGCCGCGCAGGCTCTCGAAGTGGAGGAAATGGCCAGGCAGGGCCTCGTGCATCGAGATCGACCAGAGCACGGCGTCGTTCAGATCCTTCAGGTGCTCTTCCTGGCGTTCCGCAGGCCACGTCGGGTCCACGTCGGTGATGTAGTACGAAGCCCGCTGCGGCCGCACTTCGAGGGGACCCGGCGTCCACAGGCTCGCGAACGTCCAGCGGTAGAAGGGCGGCGTCGGCGCGATCACCAGCGCATCGGCGTCAGGCATCGGCACGACGCCGGCGTCGCGCAGGAAGGTGTAGAGCGACGCACATTGCTCGCGCACCCGCGCGACGAGGCCGCCGGGGGGCGCGTGACGTGCCTTGATTGCGGCCCACGTCTCCGCGGCGCTGCCCTTCTGGATCTTGCCGGCCACCTCCTCGAAGCGAGCGCGCGTGCTGGCGAGCTCGCGCGTGGCGATCTGCAGCAGGGCATCCACGTCGAGCTGCAGCCCTTCGTCGAGGGCGAGCTTCTGCTCCAGCTTCTCTCGGCCCAGGCGGAACGACGACTTTGCCCGCGGCGCGACGTCCTGTTCGAGTTCGTCGACGTAGCGCTGGATGGCCGTGCGCGCGAGCGTCGACGCATCGTCGAGGTCTGCCAGCAGCGAGAGGTCGTCCACCTCGCGCAGGGCACGGGGCAGGTCGCGTTCGAGAAAGCTCGTGACGCCGCGCAGGGTCTCGACGGCGGTCTTGATGAAGATGCCGGCAGGCTCGCGCAGGTTCGCCCGCGCGGCGTCGAGCACGCCGGGTACCTGCCGCAGCTTCGACAGCAGCCGCCGCGCGCGTTCGGAGGCCGGCGCATACGTGAAGATGGCCTGCGACGCGAGCGACACGGCGATGGTGTCGGCGTAGAGCTGCGGATCCCGCTCCCACGTGCGCACCGACTCGAGCTCGAACAGTCGCGCCTGCACGCTGGCCGTGAGGGCTTCGTGGTCGGCTCGCTCACCGGCGCTCATGACATCGACAGACATCGCCGCCAGCCGCCTGGCAAACCCGTTGAGGTCGCGCACCTGGCGATCGAGGGCCGCCCGCGTGAAGTCCTCGAGGAGGTCGTCGTGCAGATGGACCCCGTCGAACGTCGCGTGGGTGGGCTGGGCCTCGTGCCGCCAGCCCAGGTAGTCAGCCGCAAAGTGCGGAAGCGTTTCAGCAGATCGCATGCGCAAGAGCAGTTCGCCGTCTCGAAAGGGGGAAGCGAGCGTCGGGCCGACATGGCCCGATCCCTCAATGTACAATAGGATGCGTGCTTTCGCGGACGGGACCGGGGCGGCTGTTTGTCGTCGCGACGCCCATCGGGAACCTGGAAGACATCACCGTGCGCGCCGTCCGGGTCCTTCGGGAGGCGCAACTCATCACCGCCGAGGATACCCGCCGGACCGGCCGGCTGCTCAACCATCTGGGGATCGAGACCCGGATGAGCAGCCTGCACGCCCACAACGAACGTGACCGGATCCCCAGGCTGCTCGAGCGGCTTGCCGCCGGTGACGACGTGGCGCTCGTGACAGACGCGGGCACCCCGATCCTCTCGGACCCGGGCGCGGGGGTGGTGAAGGCCGTGCACGCCGCCGGGTTCAGGGTAGAACCGGTGCCGGGCCCGAGCGCCATCACCGCGGCGCTGGCCATGGCCGGCGAAGGTTCACAGGGGTTCACCTTTCTCGGCTTCCCGCCGGGGCGGCCAGGGGAACGAAAGTCGTGGTTCGCCCGCGCGATCTCGCACGACGTGCCGGCCGTGTTCTTCGAAGCGCCGCACCGCATCGCCCGCACGGTCGAGGAACTCGCGTCGATGACGGGCGCGGGCAGGGAAGTCGTCATCTGCCGCGAAATCACCAAGCTTCACGAGGAGCTGATCCGAGGCACCCTCGAAGAGGTCGGCCGGCATTCGTCCATCGTCAATGCCCAGGGTGAATTCACATTCATCCTCCTTCCAGACGCCAGCCCGGCGCCGGCGGCCGACGATGCGGCGGTCTGGCGAGAGTTCGACCGTTTGACCAAATACGAAGGGATGCGGCGCCGCGAGGCCATCAGCCTTGCGGCGCGACGGCTTGGTCTTTCCACGCGGGATGCCTACGCCGCCGTTGAACGGCGCAAGGCAGACGCGGCGGATGGCACGCCCCATGACTGACGCCTCGAAGCGAGGGCTGGTGGCGGTGCTGGCGGGCGGCCGGGGCGTTCGGATGCACACCGACCAGCCGAAGGTACTGCTGCCCGTCGGCGGGATCTCGATGCTGGAACGTGTCGTCCGGTCGGCTCGCGAGGCGTCGGTGGGCGAGATTGTCTGCATTCTTGGTTATTCAGCAGAAAAAGTAGCCAACGTCGTTCGCGGCTACGACGTCAGACTGGAGACGCGAGAGCCGCTGCTCGGTCCCGTCCATGCGCTGACGGCGCTGGAGAGCTTCCTGGACGGGTCGGTGGATCCCGTCATCGTCTTTCCCGCGGACGTGCCGCTGCTGACCACGGAGACGCTGATTCGCCTGAGAGACCAGCACGTCGCGAGCGACGCGGCAATGACACTGGTGACGGCCGTCGCCACACGGGCGTACGGCCTGATGCGCATCCTGCGGGACGATCAGGACGAGGTCGTGGGCATCGTGGGCCAGCGCGATGCGTCACGGCAGCAACGCGCCATCAAGGAATGCACGAGTGGGGTGTTCGCCATAAACGCAGAGGCGCTGCAGCAGGCGCTACGCGCGTTCACCTGGGACGACCCTCAGCGGGAGCGCCCTGTCGACGACCTGGTGGCTGTGCTCCGGAAACAGGGCCACCGCATCCGTACCATCGAAGCCGGCCGCCCCGACGAGATTCGCGGCATCAACAGCCAGACCGAGCTGGCCGAGGCCAGTGCCATCATGCGACAGACCAAGTGCGAGGAATTGATGTCGGCCGGGGTCACCATCATCGACCCGGCCACGACCTATGTCGGGCCCGACGTGGAGGTCGGCCACGACACCGTGCTCCACCCGAACGTGTACCTCGAGGGACGCACGCGCATCGGGAACGCCTGCGAGATTCACGCGGGCGTTCGGCTGGTGGACGCCGTCCTCGACGACCACGTCGTGGTGCTGAACTACTGCGTGATCACCGACTCCAGGGTCGCAGCCAGATCTCAGATTGGGCCATTTGCCCATATCAGGCCCGACAGCGACGTGGGAGAGGACGCCAGAATCGGAAATTTCGTCGAGCTGAAGAAGACCAGGCTCGGCGCAGGCGCCAAGGCCAGTCATTTGACCTATCTCGGTGATGCCATCGTCGGCGAGCGGGCCAACATCGGCGCCGGCACGATCACCTGCAACTACGATGGCCGCCAGAAGCACCAGACCATCATTGGAGACGACGCCTTCATCGGCAGCGATTCGCAACTGATCGCGCCGGTGCGCGTGGGCGACAAGGCCTTCGTCGCAGCCGGTTCGTCGATTACCGCCGACGTCCCGGACGGCGCCCTCGGGATGGCGCGCAGCCGCCAGGTGAACAAGGAAGGCTGGGCCGCCAGGCGGCGGTCAGAGTCGGGACACGAGTGAGCCGGATCTCCGCCCGGCGCCGCGGCGCGGGCGGACTATAATCGCGGGGCAGCCACTCTCCGTCCCCTGCTGCCCGCCGCACTGCCGCGGCACCTGCCAGACGAGTATCGATGACTTCACGGATTGACGAGGGCGCGCGCCCGGCCGTGGCCGACGCCGGCGAGCCCGCCGCGTACCTGCGCGCGCTGAACCCTGACCAGCGCGCCGCGGTGCTGCACACCGATGGCCCGTTGCTCATCCTGGCGGGCGCCGGATCGGGCAAGACGCGGGTCATCGCGTACCGTATCGCCCACCTCGTCAACCAGGGCCTGGCCCGGCCGTGGGAGATCCTGGCCGTCACGTTCACGAACAAGGCCGCCGAGGAGATGCGCGAGCGCGTCGCGGCGCTCGTCGAGGTGCCGGCGCGCGATCTGTGGATCTCGACCTTCCACTCGCTGTGCGCCCGGCTGCTGCGCCGTGAAGCCCCCGCCATCGGGCTCTCCCGCGACTTCGTCATCTACGACAGCAGCGATCAGTTGGCGGCGATCAAGACGGTGATGAAGCAGCAGGGGATCGACGACAAGCTGGTGCAGCCGCGCGCCGCGCTGTCGCGCATCTCGCACGCGAAGAACCGGATGGAGACGCCCGACGACCTCGCGGGCGGCTGGAACCCTCAGGAGGAACGGATTGCCAGGGTCTACCGCGGCTACGTCGACGCGTTGCGCGACGCGAACGCGCTCGACTTCGACGACCTCCTGCTGAAGACCGTCGAGCTGTTCGAGCATCCGGGCGTGCGGGGCCGCTACCAGCAGCAGTTCCGCTACGTGATGATCGACGAGTACCAGGACACGAACCGTCCGCAGTACCTGCTCATCAAGCGGCTCGTCGAGGCCCATCACAACCTCGCCGTCGTGGGCGACCCGGACCAGTCGATCTACAAGTGGCGCGGCGCGGATCTTCGCAACATCCTGGATTTCGAGCGCGACTTCCCCGAGGCCAAGGTCGTCCGCCTCGAGCAGAACTACCGCTCCACGCAGACCATCCTCGATGCCGCCTCCGCGGTGATCAACCGCAACCGCAACCGCCCCGAGAAGCGCCTGTGGACCGAGCGGAAGGGCGGTGATCTCCTGACGTACTTCCGCGGCCAGGACGAACTCGAGGAGGCGTCGTTCCTCGCGCGGACGCTGCGGCAGGAGATCCAGACGCGGCCCGACGCGACGGTCGCCATCCTCTACCGGATGAACTCGCAGTCGCGCGTGATCGAAGATCAGCTGATGCGGGACGGCACGCCGTACCGCATCATCGGCGGCGTCCGCTTCTATGAACGCAAGGAAGTGAAAGACGCGCTCGCGTACCTCAAGCTGCTGATCAACCCGCACGACGACGTCAGCCTTCGGCGCGTCATCAACGTGCCCGCCCGCGGCATCGGCAAATCGGTGATGGACGCACTCGATCAGCCCGTGACCGGCCACCATGACGACGCGCCACCGCTCGTCGCCGCGGGCCTGTACGAGGTGACCTCGGCGCGCTCGCTCTGGGCCCGTGCGCAGCATCTGCTCACCGCCAGGACGCTCTCGGGACGCGCGCACTCGTCACTCGCGGCGTTCGTCGACCTGATCACGCAGTTGACCACGGTGGCCCGCGAGGAGCCCGTGTCGGTCGTCCTCGGCAAGGTGCTCGACCGCGTCGGCTACCTCAAGGCCCTGCGTGACGAGCAGAGCGAAGAGGCCGACGCACGCATCGAGAACCTCGCCGAACTGGTGTCGGCCGCGCGCGAGTACGAAGGTCGTGATCCTGACGCGTCTGTCGGCGGCTTCGTGGACAGGCTGTCGCTGCTGTCGGAAGCCGACGAGGAACAGGGCAGCGCTGGCGCGCGCGTCTGGCTGATGACCCTGCACGCGGCCAAGGGCCTCGAGTTCCCTGTCGTCGCCATCGCGGGCCTCGAGGAAGGCCTCTTCCCGCATTCGCGGTCCGCCGACGACCCGGACGAGATGGAAGAGGAGCGGCGGCTGTGCTACGTCGGGATGACGCGAGCCGAGCAGAAGCTGATCCTGACGAGCGCGGCGCGGCGGCGGGTGTTCGGCGAGTATCAGGGCACGCAGCCGTCACGCTTCCTCGAGGAGATTCCGCAGGAGCTGATTCTCGAGGTGCCGTCGTACGGCTCCGCGCGTGCGTCGTCGGGGTTCGCCGGCCGACGCCCGTCGTGGACGAGCGGCGCCAATCCCTACGCACGACGCCAGGCGCCGCGCGCGGAGCCCGTGGTCGAGACCTACCGCTACGAGGACGACGACCAGTCAGGAAGCGACGGCTTACGCGTCGGACGGAAGGTGCGTCATGCGCAGTTCGGCGTCGGCACGGTGCTCGACATCGAGGGGCAGGGCCAGGACATGAAGCTCACCGTGTCGTTCGCGTCGGTCGGACGCAAGAAGCTCGTCGCCCGTTACGCCAACCTGCAGCCCGCCTGAGCGGGGGACGCGCTACTCCCCGCTCGGCTCGTCGTCGGCCGCCACATCGGCCGCCGGCTCGTCGTCGGCGACCGCGTCACCAGCCATCGCATCGTCGGTCGCGACATCCTCCATCACGGCGTCGGCTATCGCCTCGGCGTCGGCTGCCGTGTCGTCGTCGGCCGCGATGTCCAGGCGCGCGAGCGCCTTCACGCGGTCGCCGTCGTCGAGTCGGATGAGACGCACGCCCTGCGTGTTCCGTCCGATGCGACGCAGCGGACCGACGGCCATGCGGATCACCTTGCCCTGCTGCGTGATGACCATCACCTGGTTGTCGTCGCTCACCTGCGTCACGCCCACGACGTCGCCGTTGCGCTCCGAGGCCTGGATGTTGATGATCCCGTAGCCGCCGCGGTACTGCACGCGGTACTCGTCAATCGGCGTGCGCTTGCCGTAGCCGCCGGCCGTGACGGTCAGGATGTCGCCCGACCCGTCGATCACCTCCATCGCCACGACTTCGTCGCCGTCGCGCAGCGAGATCCCGCGCACGCCGAAGGCGGTGCGGCCCATCGTGCGCACGTCGTTCTCGTCGAACCGGATCGCGACGCCGTTCCTGGTGCCGATGAAGATCTGCTGCGTGCCTGACGAGAGCTGCACGGCCATCACCTCGTCGTCCTGATCGACGCCCATCGCGATGATGCCGCCCGTCCGCCTGTTGCTGTAGGCCTTGAGGTCGGACTTCTTCACCGTGCCCTTCCTCGTGCCCATGACGACGAAGCGCTCGCCTTCCTCGTCGGGGAACTCGCGGACGGCCACGACGTCGGCGACCTTCTCGCCGTCGAGCATCTGCACCAGGTTCGCCAGCGAGCGGCCGCGGGCGTCGCGGCCGCTGTCGGGGATCTCGTGCACGCGCAGCCAGTAGGCCCGCCCGCGGTCCGAGAAGACGATCAGGTACGCGTGCGTCGAGGCGATGAACAGGTGCTGGACGTAGTCGTCGTCGGGCAGCCGCATGCCGATGAGGCCGGCGCCGCCACGGTGCTGGAAGCGGTACTCGTCCAGCGAGGTCCGCTTGATGTAGCCCTTGTGGCTGACGGTGATCGCCATCTCCTCGTCGGCGATCAGGTCGAGGATGTTCAGGTCGCTCGTGTCGTCGATGATCTCGGTGCGGCGCGCGTCGGCGAAGCGCCCGCGGATTTCCTTGAGCTCGTCGATGACGATCTCCATCACGAGGCGGTCGCTGCCGAGGATCGCGCGCAGGCGCTCGATCGTCGCCAGCAGCTCGGCGAGCTCGTCGAGGATCTTCTGCCGCTCGAGCCCCGTCAGCCGCTGCAGCTGCATGTCGAGGATCGCCTGCGCCTGGATCTGCGTCAGGCCGAAGTTGGCCATGAGGCCTTCGCGGGCTTCGGGCGGGTTCTTCGCCGCGCGGATGAGCGCGATCACCGCGTCGAGGTGATCGAGGGCGATGCGCAGCCCTTCGAGGATGTGCGCCCGGGCCTCGGCCTTGCGCAGTTCGAACTCGGTGCGACGCCGCACGACCTCGCGCCGGAACTCGACGAACCGCTCGATCGTGTCGAGCAGCGGGAGCACGCGCGGCCGGCCGTCCACGATCGCCAGCATGATGATGCCGAACGACGTCTGCAGCGGCGTGTGCTTGTACAGGTTGTTCAGTACGACGTCGGCGATCTCGCCGCGCTTCAGCTCGATCACGACGCGCATGCCCTTGCGGTCGCTCTCGTCACGGATGTCGGAGATGCCGTCGAGCGTCTTCTCCCGTACGAGGTCGGCGATGCGCTCGATGAGCTTCGCCTTGTTCACCTGATACGGTATCTCGGTCACCACGATTGCCTGGCGCTCGCCGCCGCGCGTCGTGGTCTCGACCTCGGTCTTCGCCCGCAGCACGATCGTGCCGCGGCCCGTGTTGTAGGCCTGATGAATCCCGCTGCGGCCGACGACGATGCCGGCCGTCGGGAAGTCGGGCCCCGGGATCTTCGAGAGCAGGATGCGGCGCTTCTCGTCGCGCGTCAGCGGCTGCGGCCGGCCGTCGGGGTCGGTCGTGAACGCGACCGCCGGATCGGAGATGGCCACGATGCCGTCGATCACCTCGCCGAGGTTGTGCGGCGGGATGTTCGTCGCCATGCCGACCGCGATGCCGGCCGATCCGTTGACGAGCAGGTTCGGGACGGGCGTGGGCAGGACGGTCGGCTCGACGCTCGTCTCGTCGAACGTCGGCATGAACTCGACGGTGTCCTTGTCGAGATCGGCCATGAGCGCCTCGGCCAGGGGCTCGAGGCGCGCTTCGGTGTACCGGTAGGCGGCAGCACGGTCGCCGTCGACGCTGCCGAAGTTCCCCTGGCCGTCGACCAGGGGATAGCGCATGTTGAAGTCCTGCGCGAGCCGCACGAGCGTGTCGTACGCCGAGGCGTCGCCGTGCGGGTGGTAGTTGCCGATGACCTCCCCGACGATCTTCGCGCACTTGCGATAGGCGCGCGTGCTCGACAGGCCCATCTGCCGCATCGCGTACAGCACGCGGCGGTGTGCCGGCTTGAGGCCGTCGCGCACGTCGGGCAGAGCTCGCCCGATGATCACGCTCATCGCGTAATCCATGTACGACTGGCGCATCTCGTCTTCGATGTTGACCGGCAGGCGCGTGGGGAGATTCGAGTCCATCTAGATGTCCAGGTTCTTCACGTCGAGGGCGTGGTCCTCGATGAACTGCCGCCGGGGCTCCACCTGGTCGCCCATGAGGGTCGAGAACATCAGGTCGGCCACGGCGTGGTCCTCGGCGCGCACCTGCAGGAGCGTGCGCACCTCCGGATCCATCGTCGTTTCCCAGAGGGTCTCCGGGTTCATCTCGCCCAGACCCTTGTACCTGTTGATGGCGACGCCCTTGCGGCCGGCCTCGAGGAAGTAGTCGACGAGTTCGGAGATCGACGACACGTGGTGATCGGCGTCACGGCGCGGACGGCGCGCGGCCGCCGGAGCCTCGGCGCCGGCATCGGGCGCCGGCGGCGCACCGGCCGCGTCGGCGCCGGCGGCGAGATCGACCTCGACGTCCACGTCCTCGGGCTCTTCCTGCCCGCGGCTCACGTGCGCAATCACCATGCGGCCGCCGATGTCGGCGACGTCGCGGTAGCTGTTGAGCAGCGTGCGGTATTCCGGCGATTCGACGAACGTCGCGCCGGCGACCGACACGCGGGGGTAGCCCGCCGACCTGTCGTCGATCTCGAGCATGAAGCCGCCATGCTCCTCGTCCACGCGGGTGCGCACCAGCTGCGTTTCGCTCGACAGCTTCGCGGCGAGCTCGTCGAGTCGCGCGCGGTCGGTGAAGTACTGGCGGTCGCGGGCGCCGGCGTCGAGCAGCGCGCGCACCACCTCGCGCGACAGGCCGCGCCGTTCGGCGTAGCGCAGGTTGCGCTCGAAGGTGATCAGCTTGTGCAGGACCGCGTCGAGCTCGTCACCGGAGATCTCGCGCCCGCGATCCAGGAGCTTCAGGACGCGTGACTCGGTCGCGCGGCGGATCAGCCACGCCTCGAGCTCGCGATCGTCCTTGATGTACACCTCCTGCTTGCCGCGCTTGGCGCGGTACAGCGGGGGCTGCGCGATGTAGACGTGCCCGTTGTCGATCAGCTCCCGCATCTGCCGGTAGAAGAACGTAAGCAGAAGCGTACGGATGTGCGAGCCGTCGACGTCGGCGTCGGTCATGATGATGATGCGGTGATAGCGCAGCTTCGAGATGTCGAAGCCTTCGCGATCGCCGTCGTCGCGCTTCCGGCCGATGCCGGTGCCGAGCGCGGCGATGATCGTCTTGATCTCGTCGCTGCTCAGCATCTTGTCGAAGCGTGCCTTCTCGACGTTCAGGATCTTGCCCTTGATGGGCAGGATGGCCTGGAAGCTCCGGTCGCGGCCCTGCTTGGCGGAGCCGCCTGCCGAGTCGCCCTCGACGATGTAGATCTCGCTCTTCGCCGGGTCGCGTTCCTGGCAGTCAGCCAGCTTGCCGGGCAGGGTGCTGCCGTCGAGCGCGCCCTTGCGGCGCACCAGGTCGCGTGCCTTGCGGGCCGCCTCGCGCGCGCGCGCCGCGTCGATGGCCTTGTTGACGATGGCCTTCGCGACCGCCGGGTTCTCCTCGAAGAACGCCCCGAGACGTTCGTTGACGATGGTCTCGACGATGCCCTTGACCTCGGTGTTGCCGAGCTTCGTCTTCGTCTGCCCCTCGAACTGCGGGTTCGGGATCTTGACGCTGATCACGCCGGCGAGGCCCTCACGGGCGTCGTCGCCGCTGATCGTCGTGTCCTTCAGGTCCTTCGTGAGGTTGTGCGCCGAGGCGTACGCGTTGATGGTGCGCGTCAGCGCGGCCCTGAAGCCGGAGAGGTGGAACCCGCCTTCGTGCGTGTTGATGTTGTTGGCGAAGGTGTACAGGTTCTCGTCGTAGCTGTCGTTCCACTGCAGCGCGATCTCGACGTCGATGTCGTTGCGCGTCCCGCGCATGTAGATCGGCGTCTCGTGCACCGTGCGACGCGCCTTCGTCAGGAACTCGACGTACTCGACGATGCCGCCCTTGTACTCGTACCGGACGGACCGCCCGTCGCCGCGCTCGTCCTCGAGCGTGATGACGATGCCGGCATTGAGGAAGGCCAGCTCGCGCAGGCGGTTGTTGAGGATGTCGAAGCTGAAGGTGACGGCCTCGAAGATCGTCGCGTCGGGGCGGAAGTGCACCCGCGTGCCGCGCTTCCGCGTGGATCCGGTCACGAGCAGATCGGTCTGCGGCAGGCCGCGGGCGTACGTCTGCTGGTGGACCTTGCCGTCGCGCCAGATCTCGAGCTCGAGGTGCTCGGAGAGGGCGTTGACGACGGAGACGCCCACACCGTGCAGCCCGCCCGACACCTTGTAGGCGCTGCCTTCCTGGTTGAACTTGCCGCCCGCGTGGAGCACCGTCAGCACGACTTCGGCCGCCGGACGGCCGCTCTCATGCATGCCGACGGGGATGCCCCGGCCGTCGTCGACGACGGTCACGGAGTTGTCGACGTGGATCGTGACGTTGACCTCGGAGCAGTACCCGGCCAGGGCTTCGTCGATCGAGTTGTCGACGACTTCGTAGACCAGGTGGTGCAGGCCGGCCTCGCCGGTGGTCCCGATGTACATCCCCGGCCGCTTGCGTACCGCCTCGAGCCCCTCCAACACCTTGATGCTGTCGGCGCCGTACGCGTCGGAGATCATCGAACGGTCTGGCGCGTCCTGCGGTGTGTTGTCTTCGGACATGCGGGTATCAGCAGTGGTGGACATCGAAACTCTTCACAACCGGGCTACGCCGGGCCGACGTGGCACGGCTGCTCGACGCGCTGGACAGCCGCGGCATGTCAGATGCGCATCGGCATGATCACGTAGGTGTACTCGTACCCCTCGGCGCCGACGGGGGTCATCACGGCCTGGCTCATCTCGTCGCGGAACGACAGGCGCACCTGGTCGGTCTCGACGGCGTTCAGGAAGTCGACGACGTACTGCGAGTTGAAGCAGACCTGCGCCGACGGGCCGTCGTAGCTGACCGGGAGCACCTCGCTGGCCTCGCCGAGGTCGGGGCTGTTCGACGTGACCTCGACCTTGTCGTCGGACATCACGAACCGGATGGCACGCGAGCGCTCGTTGGAGAGCAGCGCCACGCGGCGGATGGCCGCCATCAGCCTGTCGCGCTCGAACTCGACGGCCTTGTCGTTGTTCTTGGGGATGACCCTGTCGTAGGCCGGGAACTGCGCGTCGATCATCCGCGAGAACAGCCGCCTGTCGCCGACCCCGAAGAACAGGTGGTTCTCGCCACGCTCGAACGTGAGCGCGACATCCTTCCCGGCGCCCTCCGGCTGTTCCGCGGCCTCGTCGGCGCGCTCGTCCTTCGTCGCTGGCCCCGCGACGCCGAGCAGCCGCGTCAGTTCGCCGAGCGCCTTCTTGGGCAGCAGCACCTTCTCCTCGGCCTCCACGCCCGTGGCGCCCGGGATGGTCACGAGGGCCAGACGATGGCCGTCCGTGGCCACCAGGCTCATGCTGTCGGGACGCAGCACGAACAGGGCGCCGTTGAGGTAGTAGCGCGTGTCCTCGCCCGTAATCGCGAACATGGTGCGGGCCGCCATCTGCTTCATCGCGTCCGGCGCAATGGACGCCACGGCCGCGCCGGCCTCGGGCACCTGCGGGAAGTCGTCGGCCGGCAGCGTGGAGAGCTTCGACTCGAACCGTTCGGCCGCCACCCGGACACCGCCCTTGTCCTGCTCGATCCGGATGTCCGTCTCGGGCAGCGCCTTGACGATCTCGAAGAGCTTCTTGGCCGGCAGCGTCAGCGTGCCCGGCTTGCCCAGGCTCTGCACCGTGCAGTGCGTCCGCAGACCCACGTCGAGGTCTGTCGCCACCATCTCTACCTGGCCATCGTCGGCTCGCAACAGGACGTTGGCCAGGACCGGCATCGTGTTCTTCCGTTCGACGATGCCCTGAAACAGCTGCAGCTCTCTCAGCAGATCAGCCTTGCGGACGACGAGTTCCATGCGGAGACGACCTCGGAGTGGATAGGGGAACGCGCAACGACTTCACGTAAGTGGCCCTGAAGGATCTCTTAACCGACAAGGATCACAAGAAGGTAAGTATAACAGAGAACAGAAGGCCAGTTGAAGCCGTGGAAAGCGTATCCAAGTGCTTTCCGTCGAGGAACTTACGCTGTGGAAGCGGGCTGTGCAAAACCCGCCCTCGGGCTGTGGGCGCCGGGCCCGCCGCCGGGATCCGCAGACGCTGCACAGCGGCTGCACAGGGTGGGCTGTGGAAATCCCGGAACCTAGCGGAAATTGTCGAGCATGGCGGCGATCTGGCTGTTGAAATCGCCGTCCCGCTTGCGGTCTTCCTCGACCTTCCGAATCGAGTGGATCACGGTGGAGTGGTGCTTGTTGAACGCCCGGCCGATGTCCGGCAGCGAGGCAGACGTGAGCTGCTTGCACAGGTACATCGCCACCTGTCGCGGGATGACGACGGTGCGCGAGTTGCTGGCCGCCTTCAGTTCGCTGACCCGCAGACCGTAGTACTCGCCGACGAACTTGAGGATGGTGTCGACGGTGATGGCGCGCTCCTCGCCGCCGATCACGTTGCGCAGCACGTCCTGGGCGAGCGGCAGCGTCACCTCGCGCCCGGTGAGCGACGCGTAGGCCACCAGCCGGATGAGCGACCCCTCGAGATCCCGGATGTTCGACTTGATCTTCGTGGCGATGTACAGCGCCACGTTGTCCGGCAGCGGCACCCCGTCGGCGTCGGCCTTCTTCTTGAGGATGGCGACCTTCGTCTCGAGATCGGGCGGCTGGATGTCGGCGATCAGGCCCCAGTTGAACCGTGACCGGAGCCGCTCCTCGAGCGCCGGAATCTCGTGCGGCGGGCAGTCGCTGCTGAGCACGATCTGCTTGCTGGCGTCGTAGAGGGCATTGAACGTGTGGAAGAACTCGTTCTGCGTGGCTTCCTTGCCGGCCAGGAACTGGATGTCGTCCACGAGCAGCACGTCCACGTTGCGGTACCGCTCCCGGAACTCGATGATCCGCTCGTACCTGATGGCGTTGATCATCTCGTTCATGAACCGCTCGGTCGAGATGTAGGTCAGCGCCATCGGCTCGTCGTGGCGCACGATGTACTGCCCGATGGCGTGCATCAGGTGGGTCTTGCCGAGGCCCACCCCGCCGTAGACGAACAGCGGGTTGTAGGAGCGGCCCGGCGTCTCGGCGACGGCACGCGCCGCGGCATGCGCGAACTGGTTCGAAGGCCCCACGACGAACGTGTCGAAGGAATACCGGGGGTTGAGGCCGGCGGTGCCGGCCTGGCCCGGCTCCGCGGCCACCGGGGCGTCTGCGGCCTGATGGAGGAGCGCCTCCTCCTGGGGGGAGTAGCCTTCGGCGGCGGCGTCTGCGGCGGCGACGAAGGCGACAGAGGCTCCCGGCCGGCCGATCTCCGCGAGCGCTTCAGCCAGGATGGTGCCGTAGTGGCGCAGGAGCCAGTCGCGGACCGTCGTGTCCGGCACTTCCACGGTCAGCGCGTCGCCCTGATCCCGGAGCAGGCGGGTCGGCGCGAACCAGGTCAGGAACGTATGCCTGTTGAGCTTGGCCTCGATTCGTTCGAGCACGCGGGCCCAAATAGGGCTGTTTGATGGTGTCATGCCCGATTCCGCCGGTATGGCCGCGCTGGACTTTCGCTGCACCGAGACGACGATATGACGCCCCGACGGGAGGGCGAAACGTCACTGAACTTATGCAATTGCTTCAGGTTACGAGACGTGCTCCGATGCCGACCTTCGATTTTCCGGAGGATCCCTCCGCTGTGGCCGGCGAAACATCGTGTTTTTCCACAGTTTTATTAACAGCTGTGGAAAAGTCTGCCTGTAGAGGGGCAGGGACGCGACTGTAGCACACGCATCGAGGCACACGGAAGCGCGTCCGTAATCGCGCCGGTCCACGCCCGCAACGACCAGGTTTGATTGACTCGACCGGTGGCCTCGTCTACCATCAAGAGTTCGCGGTCGATGCCCGGCCGCCGACAGATTCCACAGCGGCCACGTCACGTGGACGCCCCGTCGGACAGACCATCATGAAGCGGACTTATCAGCCGAATCGTCGTCGCCGCGCGCGTACCCACGGGTTCCTCGTGCGCATGGCCAGCAAGAACGGGCGCCTCGTCCTCAAGCGCCGTCGTGCAAAGGGCCGCAAGCGGCTGTCGGTGTCGTCGGAACTCTAGGCCGGGCTGGCGCCGCCTTCACGCTGACGCCGCATGCGCCAGACGCTCCGCCCCGGCGATCGCATTCGCCGGCGCCGCGATTTCGTCCAGGCCTACGATGCCGGCATCAGACAGCACGGCCGCTTCATGACCGTCTTCGTCCGACCGAATGCGCTGCCGGCCGCCAGGCTCGGTGTGTCGGCGACGAAGAAGCTGGGGCCGGCCGTCGTGAGGAATCGCGCCAAGCGCAGGGCCCGCGAGCTGTTCCGGCGGGCACGTCCCGCCCGTGCGGTGGACGTGGTGATCATCCCGCGCCGCGAGTTCGTGACGGCCCCGTATGACCAGCTTGAAGCCGACTACCATGCCACGGTTCGCAAGGGGCTTGCCCGTTCGCTTGCCCGCGCTGGAGCGGGAGATGCCGGCTGATCCGGGCGTCCCGGTGCTCGTCGGCGCGATCCGTCTCTACCAGGCGCTGTTGTCGCCTCTCTTCCGTGGCGCCTGCCGTTTCGAGCCGTCGTGCTCGAGGTATGGCGTCGAGGCCATCACGACACACGGCTCCCTGCGCGGGTCGTGGCTGACCCTGCGGCGGCTCGCCCGCTGTCATCCCTTTGGCGGCTCGGGTTTCGACCCGGTGCCACCGCCCGCCCGCCGCACGCCCTGAGCGCCCCGGAAGGCACGTTCTACATGGAAAACCGAGTCATCCAGGCCGTCCTGCTCTCGCTGGTCGTGCTCTTCCTCTACCAGACGTTCCTGGCGCCTCGTCCGGCGCCGCCCACGCCGGCGGATGTCGCCGCCACAGCGTCCACGGCGGCCCCGCAAACGGTTCCCGGGCAGGGTCCCGCGGTGGCCGACGCCGCGGCGCAGCCCGCTGCGTCGGAGCCGGCACCCGCCGCCGCAGCGACGCCACTGGTGGCCGCCGAGCGCGACGAAATCGTCGTCGTGACGACGCCGCACGTCCGCGCGGAGTTCTCGACCCGTGGCGCTGTGCTGCGCCGCTGGACCCTCACCGGCTACAACGGCAGCGACGGCGAGCCGATCGACCTGCTGCTCGGCAACGTCGACGCGCCCGTGCGCCCGGCCTTCTCGCTCACGACCGGAGACACCTCCGTGTCAGG
Organism: Acidobacteriota bacterium; assembly: GCA_044508265.1. Taxonomy (GTDB): domain Bacteria; phylum Acidobacteriota; class Vicinamibacteria; order Vicinamibacterales; family Vicinamibacteraceae; genus JAEZDP01. Next base: position 19,850 of record JBIQIB010000023.1, on the reverse strand, counting down.
GCGTCTGGCCGAGGCGCTCTTCAAGCCGAGCGCCGACAGCCTCACGATTGACGGCAGCGGCGACGACCCGCGGACGCTGACGTTCGAGTATCGCGACGCAGAGGGTCTGGCCGCGACGAAGGTGTTCACCTTCGAGCGCGACGGCCAGCCGTTCCTGCTCGGCATGGCCGCCCAGGTGACCGATCACGGAAAGCCGTTGAACTTCACCGTGCACAGCGGTCCCGGCCTCGGCGACATCGACAGGGCGCAGAGTTCCGGCGGGTTCTTCTTCGGCACCTATTATCAGGGCCCGCAGGGCATCACCTTCGCCGAGGACGTCGAGCGGCTCGCGCCCGACGACTTCGCCACGAAGCGCGTGTTCGAGGCGTCGTTCCGGTACGCCGGCATGGACGACCACTACTTCCTCGGCGCCGCGCTGCTCGACAGGCAGACGCGCGTGGAGTACGCGACCCATGCGGTGCCGACCGCCACGGGCCCGAAGCCGCTCGTCGAGTACGCGCTGTCGTTTGCGGAGCCGCCGACCGAGATCAAGTTCTACCTGGGCCCGAAGGACTTCGACCAGCTGATCCGCTCCGACCAGCAGCTGGTGCGCACCATCCACTTCGGCTGGTTCGCCTGGCTCGTGGTGCCGCTGCTGCAGGCGCTCAAGTGGATCAACGGGTACGTGGGCAATTACGGATGGTCGATCATCCTGCTGACGCTGCTGATCAACATCGTCATCTTCCCGCTGCGGCACAAGAGCGTGGTGTCGATGCGCAAGATGCAGCAGTTGCAGCCGCGGGTGAAGGCCATCCAGGAGCGGTACGCCGGGCTGAAGGCGACCGATCCAGCCAAGCAGAAGATGAACCAGGAGCTGATGGAGCTGTATCGCACGGCGGGCGTCAACCCGGCGAGCGGGTGCGTGCCGATGCTCCTGACGATGCCGGTCCTGTTTGCGTTCTACTCGCTGCTGGCGACCGCCATCGAACTGCGCGGCGCGCCGTTCGCGCTGTGGATCCAGGACCTGTCGGCGCAGGACCCGTACTACGTCACCCCGGTAATCATGGGCGCCACGATGCTGTGGCAGCAGTGGATCACGCCCAACGCGGGGATGGACCCGGCGCAGCAGCGCGTGATGATGTTCATGCCGCTGATGTTCATGGTGTTCTTCCTGTGGGCGCCGAGCGGCCTCGTGCTGTACTGGCTGATGAGCAACCTGCTCACGATCGGCCAGCAGTATCTGACCAACAGGATCATCGGACCGCCGGCGGTGCCTGCGGCGGCAGCGGCCCGCCCGGCAGCGGCGGGGAAGAAGGCCAAGGCCTGAGGAGCGTCGGCGTGCAGCAGCAGATCGAGACCTTCGTACGGGATGTGGTGACGGCCATGGGCCTCGACGTCCAGGTGACGTCGGAGGTCCTCGAGGATGGCAGCATCCGCGCGGACGTGCAGGGCGACGGCGGCGAACTGCTGGTGCGGCGCAAGGGCGAGGCACTCGAGGCCCTGCAGCACCTGGTCAACAGCGTGTTCCGCGACAAGAGCGGCCACGCCGGCCGCATCGTCGTGGACTGCCTGGGGTTCCGCCGTGGCAAGGACGCGGAACTCCGCCAGATGGCGCGCTTCCTGATGGAGAAGGCGAAGACCAGCGGCGTGCCGCAGGAGATGGGGCCGCTGAACTCCTACGCGCGGCGGCTCGTGCACCTCGAGGTCGCTTCGGATCCGGCGCTGTCCTCCGAGAGCCAGGGCGACGGCCAGGTGAAGATGGTGCTCATCAGCCCGCGCGGCTGACGGCTCGGGGGCGGACCGTGGACGGCGAACCGATTGTCGCCCTCGGCACCGCGCCTGGACGCAGTGCCATCGCGGTGCTGCGGGTGAGCGGCAGGAACTGCGCGCACGTGCTGCAACTCGTCACGGGCCGCACGGACTTCGCACCGAGGGTGGCGACGCTCGTGGACGTCGCGCTCGGTGAAGACTTCAAGGACCGCGCGCTCGCGACGTGGTTCCCGGCGCCGCATTCCTATACAGGCGAAGACGCGTTCGAACTCGCGCTGCATGGCAGCCCGGTGATCGTGGCCGCCGCGCTGAGCGTGCTCGGGCGACAGGGCGTCCGGCCCGCCGCACCGGGCGAGTTCACTGCCAGGGCGTTTCTGAACGGGAAGGTCGACCTCGTCGAGGCCGAGGCCATCGACGACCTGATCCGGGCGGTCACGCCGGCACAGGCGCGAGTGGCCTCCGCCCACCTGCACGGGGCGCTCAGCGGGCCGCTGCACGAGATTGGCGACGAGTTGCTCGAGGTGCTCGAGCGTCTCGAGGCCTCGCTCGACTTTCCCGACGAGGGCTATCACTTCGTCGACACGGCCGATCTCGGACGACGGCTCGAGGCGCTCGCGAACCGCTGCGCGTCGCTGGCAGCATCAGGACGTCAGGGACGGCTCCTTCGGGAAGGGGCGTCGGTCGTCATCGCCGGACGCCCCAACGTCGGGAAGTCGAGCCTGTTCAACGCGCTCCTGGGCACCGCGCGCGCCATCGTGACCGAACAGGCCGGCACGACCCGTGACGTGCTGGTCGAGACCCTCGACATCGACGGGATCCCGGTGACGCTCAGCGACACAGCGGGCGTGCACGAGGCCACCGATGTCGTCGAGCGCGAAGGCGTGGCGCGGGCGCGGGCGTCGGCCGGCGACGCCGATCTCGTGATGGTCGTCGTGGACGCGAGCGAGACCTCCGACGAGCGCCTCGCCGAGGATGCGAGGCTCTGGAAGGGTCTGGCCGCACGGGCGCGCCTGCTCGTCGTGAACAAGGTCGACGCGGCCCCGGCCGCGACGCCTGCGTGGGCGCGCGACGTCACGGCGTGCCACGTGAGCGCTCGGACCGGCCGCGGGATCGACCGGCTGCGCGAGCAGTTGACGGCGGCGCTCGGCGGCGGCACGTGGGAGCCCACGCTCGTCACCAACGCCAGGCACCTCGACCTGCTGCACCGCGCCGACGGCGCGCTGCGCAGGGCGCTCGACGCAGTGGCCGGGGGCGCCACCGAGGAGTACGTGGCGATCGACGTGCGGGAGGCGCTGCACGCGCTCGAGGAGATCCGCGGATGCGTGACACAGCAGGACGTGCTGAACGGCATCTTTGCGCGGTTCTGTATTGGAAAGTAGATCGTGACGCGTTGAGTCGCGATGGCGAAGGCTTACGGATTCCAACGGGCGGGTTACACGCGCGATGGCCGACGAGCGGGCTGATGTAATCGTGATCGGGGCGGGCCACGCCGGCGTCGAGGCCGCGGCGGCGGCCGCGCGTCTCGGCGCGGAGGTCGCCATCTGCGTGCTCCCCTCGTCGTCGGTCGCGGCGATGCCGTGCAACCCCGCCATCGGGGGCACGGCGAAGAGCCACCTCGTACGCGAGATCGACGCGCTGGGCGGGTTGATGGGCGAAGCCATCGACGCGACGGGGATCCAGTTCCGGCTGCTCAACCGGAGCCGGGGTCCGGCCGTGTGGTCGCCCCGCGCGCAGGCAGACAAGGCGGCGTACAGCGCATGGGTGCACGAGCGCCTGACCCGCATGCCGGGCATACGGTTCGCCGTCGGCGAGGTCGACGGTTTGCTGTCCGACGGCAGCCGGGTGCAGGGGGTGACCTTTGCCGGCGGCGGATCGCTGCGGGCACCCGCGGTGGTGCTCACGACGGGCACGTTCCTCGACGGGGTGATCCACGTGGGCGACGTGCAGCGACGCGCCGGCCGCGTGGGGGAGCCGCCGTCCATCGGGCTCGCCAGAGCGCTGCGGTCGTTCGGGTTCGCTCAGGGGCGGCTGAAGACGGGCACACCGCCACGGTTGCATCGGCGGAGCATCGACTTCTCACGCCTCGAGCCCCAGCCCGGCGACGACGTGCCGGTGCCGCTCTCGTTCCTGACGCGAAGGATTGCGCAGCCCCAGGTGCCCTGCCACGTGCTGCGCACGACGCCGGCGCTGCACGCCCTCATCCGCGAGAACATCGGCCGATCGCCCCTGTACAACGGACGGATTCGCGGCATCGGGCCGCGATACTGTCCATCGCTCGAAGACAAGGTCATGCGCTTTCCCGACAAGGAGGCGCACCAGATCCTGCTCGAGCCGGAGGGCCGCGACGTGGACGAGATCTACGTCAACGGCTGTTCGATGAGCCTCCCCGAGGACGTCCAGGCGGCGGTGATTCGCGCGCTTCCCGGCCTGGAAGACGCTGAGCTCATCCGTCCCGGCTACGCCGTGGAGTACGACTTCGTCCAGCCCTACGAGCTCCGGCCCACGCTCGAGACCAAACGAGTGAAGGGGCTCTACCTCGCGGGCCAGGTGAACGGAACCTCCGGATACGAGGAGGCCGCCGCGCAGGGTCTGCTCGCCGGGGTCAACGCGGCCCTGGCGCTGCGTGACGGGCCCGACACCGAGTTCATCGTCCAGCGGCACGAGGGGTATCTAGGAGTTCTGGTTGATGACCTAATATCCCATGGGTGTCTTGAGCCGTATCGGATGTTCACGTCACGCGCGGAGTACCGGCTCCTGCTGCGTGCTGACAACGCCGATCTGCGGCTGACGGAGCGTGGGCGCCGGATCGGCTTGGTCGGCGAGTATCGCTGGACGCATTTCGAGGCACGCCGGACGCGGTACGAACGAAACCGGGCGCTCCTCGAAGCGCAGCGTGTACGGACCGGCACCGGGCATCGCGTCCGGGTCGCGGAGGCCCTGAGAACGCCGGAACTGCGCCTGTCCGATCTCGTTGCGCGCGGGGAGGTCACCGGGCTCGACCTCGATGAGGACGTGCCTGATCTCGACGTCGCCACGCTGGACGCCGATTGCAGGTACGCTGGGTACGTCAGGCGTCAGTCGCGCGAGGTCGCGCGGGCGGCCAGGTTCGAGCAGCAGCGCATCCCGGAAGGCTTCGTCTTTACCGGTCTCCCGGGACTCTCCGCTGAACTGCAGCAACGGTTGGAGGCCATCCGGCCGTATACGGTAGGGCAGGCGGGCCGGATCCCCGGCATGACGCCTGCCGCGTTGGCGTTGCTCTCGGGTGCTATCGCTCGCGGCCTGGGTGCTGGGCGAGGATCCCTCTGAACAGGATGTGCACATGTCCGTGGCTGGAGTGCGAGCGGTGACCGTCCTGGAAGCGCGCCGGCGCCTCGAGCGCCGGCTGCGGCGTGCGTCCCTCGCGCCTGACGCTGTCCTCGTCGACCAGCTCACCGACTACCTGCTGCTGCTCGAGCGGTGGAACCGGCGCATGAACCTCACCGCGCTGGATCGCCCTGACGATGCCGTGGATCGCCTCGTGGTGGAACCGCTCCTGGCGGCCAGGCACATCGACAGCGAAGCAGCGCGTCTCATCGACATCGGATCCGGAGGCGGTTCTCCCGCCATTCCGCTCCGGCTTGCTGCGCCGCACCTGGCGCTGACGATGGTCGAGGCGAAGACGCGAAAGTCGGTGTTCCTGCGGGAGGTCGCGCGGCATCTCGCGTTGACGGACGCGTCTGTCGAGACCGTCCGGTTCGAGCAACTGCTCGCGCGTCCGGCGTTTCTCGAGGCCTTCGACGTCCTGTCGATCAGGGCGGTGCGCGTCGAGACGCAGGAACTGCGGACGCTGCAGGCATTCCTGCGCCCCGGGGGGGAAGTCTTCTGGTTCTGCGGCGATCACCAGCCGCTGCCCATGATTCCGCCGCCGCTCGAGCTGCTGGTGGAGGCGCCGCTGCTGGAGACGCTTCGAAGCCGCCTGGTCATTCTACGGAAGCGGTGATCGGCGGGTCGGCAAGCCAGCAAGCCAGCAAGCCAGCAAGCCAGCTTGTCGGCTAGTCGGCGGGTCGGTAGGTCGGCTTGTCAGCTTGCCAGTTGCCGCTTTCACAGCTGGTCAGTCAGCACAATTCTTGAACGGCGGACAGCTTAGTGTCGTTTGCAAACCCGCACAAAGCCGAATCTTGGGCGTTCCACGTGGAACGTTGCCTCGCTAGCGTCCCGACGGATCTCGCCTGGGTGGAGGAACGGGCGCTCACAGGGACTGACGTGCCGGTGGTGCTAATACCGATGCCGTGTTCCACGTGGAACGCCCAACATTGGACGAAGCCCCGCAGTTGAGTCCATTGTTCCACGTGGAACGTAGCACCCTTGGAGGCGCTGGTCCGCCGAGAACCGACACGGAGGCTGGCCGATCGCTGGCGAGCTGACACGCTGATTCGCCGACAAGCTGAT